>CAYTOR010000010.1:0-26820 GCA_964439505.1 uncultured Sangeribacter sp. | reverse complement strand
CCCAAGAGGGCCTTGTTGACGGCCATCTCTCCCGCCGTCAACAAGGTTTTCTAAAGCGGAATCAAACACAATTCTCAACAATAAGGTAGGGGAGCAATACATTGCCCCACCAAAGAATAGAAACTATTCCCATAAACCGGTAGGGACGCGATTAATCGCGTCCACGCCAATAACGTAATAAATAACTTTTAATTAACCTTTTTATGAAGAAAATCCTTCTTCCTGCAGTCATTGCGGTTCTGTTCGCAAGCTGCGCCAGCGACGCTCCGGAGATGAGAGTCGCTGAAGAAGATTTGTCCCCCAAGACGAATCTGGAGTATGCCCTGGCTTATGCCGAGGACTTCATGGGTCAGCTCGACCCGACAACCCGTGGCGTCGACCGTCAAGTGGCGGATGTGCAGTTCGTATGCAACGACCTGACTCGTTCCGGCAAACAGGACACGACTCTCTATCTGGTCAACTATGCCGACAACATGGGCTTCGCCCTTCTCGACGCACAGGCAAAGAACGGAGGCGTCTACGCGATCTCTCCGAAAGGCCACATGGAATTCTCCGATTCCCTCAACAATCCCGTCCTCGCCCATTTCTTCCGCCGTGTCAAGGAGGTATCTGCAACCGAGGAGCCTCTGACCCGAGATGGAGGGCCAATCGTGAGTGGCTGGAAATATCAGGGATATGCCATAACCCAACAGGCTGGTCCGGTTCTTTGTGAAAGATATGCTAACTGGACATGTAATAATGTAAAGGGTGCAGGAGATAATGGCAAAACTGCAGATGTTACCTCTGCTTCTGTCGTAATTGCCAAATTGTTGGCTTATTACACTCATCCTCAAACAATCGATAATATTGCTATAAATTGGGATAAAATATCTGGATCAGCTTATAGTAATGCAGAAGTATTCAAGCTTCTAAGCGCTCTGAACTCCAAGACTATGTTAGGAGATAACGGTTCAACTTCGACAGGCACAACAGATGCCACAAGAAAGGTCACTCCTACCAATGTACATAATGCCCTTTCAAGCTTTGGTCTTACAGATCCCATATTCACACCTTCGAACGGTACAGACATTTTTGATACTCTCTCCTACAGAAAGGTAAGCCAACTGAAGATTATTCTACATCCAACTGGTACGCCCACCTTTTATCAAGGGGTTGATCGCCCGAAGGCTCCGGTTATTTGTTACGCAAAACCCAAAGTAGACAAATCTTCCGAGTTCTTGCCATATTACCAGTATTGGATAATAGACGGCTTTGTAGATCGGGTAAAAATGGCTGGTGCTTCAGCTGGAACCGCCAATATCGTTGCGTGGTATCCCAGTTTATACCATTGCGTATGGGGTGATAATGATTATCTTAATGGATATTACTATGCCGTCACAGTGGATGATCAACAAAATCATGGCATAGGAAATGAGGCCGGCTATTTTACAGGCACTTCGACTGTAGAATTTGAAGTACAGGATTGGCAGATGTTGTTCCCCGTGGTAGGAGCTCTCGGTGGTTTCACAAACATCGGCTTAGCGCAACCCTAATAGCCAGAGAGTAAAAAAACATGAGAATCCAAATATTTTTTAAACATTTTTTCAAAAATATTTGGATAATTGAGATAAAAAATGTAACTTTGAGGCGATATCAGGATCCGGAGGAGTCTTTCCCTCCGAAGGGATTGCTCCGGATGCTGTTGTTCAGTCAGCGTAACAAAACTTGATTTATCCTCCTTTATCCTAAGGAAGACATCTCAACTTTATTACCAGTCTCAGCGTTCGTTAACAATTTTCAACTTCTAAATCCTATGATTATGAAAAAAATCCTACTCACTCTTTTTCTGAGCGTAGTCATGGCGATCCCTTCGTTCGCTCGGAGTTTCAACTTTACATACGAAGGACAGGAATTCGAATTCACCGAGGTACTTGACGGTTCTCCTAATCCCAGGGTCTACGTATCCGACTTCCTCTCCGAGGATGTAACCGACGTGGTCATTCCCCGATCCTTTATGAACGGGGGTCTCAAGTATACCGTCACCGGCATTGCCGAAGCAGCATTCCAAGGTGGGAATTTCAAGACTATCGTAATGCCCAATTCCGTTCTATCTATCGGATATAATGCCTTTGAAGACTGTCAAAATCTGAATTCCGTGACTTTCTCACGTGGTTTACAGACAATAGAGTCGGGTGCATTTCAGAATTGCAGCAGCCTGACTTCCGTATCCATTCCCAATACCGTAGAAGAAATCGGAGGATCCGCCTTTTGGGATTGTCCCTTAGAAAGTGTTATCTTGGAAGAAGGAAGTAACAATATAAAATGCCTATATGCTTTCCCGATGACTCCCATTAAAAATCTGTATATCGGTCGCCCTCATTCAACACAATTGATAGAGTCCTATAAATCTACGTTGGAAACCCTGACTTTGGGCAACTGCGTAAAGGAGGTTCTGGATAAAGAGTTCATGGATTTTGAAAACCTCAAATCCGTGACTTTCGGAAGCAATATCAAGACTATCGGAGAATTTGCCTTCAAAGGATGTAAGAATCTCACAAAGGTAATCCTGTCCCCAACTGTGGAAGTCATTAAGGAAGGTGCGTTTGCCAATACTTCCATTACGGAGATCGCCATGGGATACGCCATCACCACCATCGCCAAGGATGCCTTCTCCGGCTGCCCTGTAGAATCAGTTGCCATTACTGCTCCTGAGCCCCCGGCAGTTGGAGAGAATATCTTCTCCAATCTGGATTTCAAGTTAATGGTGGAGGGTGAGAAAGCAAAAGAGAAATACGCCGCTTCTCCCAACCTATGGAGCCGTCTGGAGTGCGAATTGTTGGTTGAGCCCTCTTTGGTAAAGTATGATGGTCCCGATACGATTAAAGGGTGGCAATACGAAGTATATGATCTGTCGGCTACCATCGAACCCGAGGATGTAGTATATCCCACTATGTTCTGGGATACATCCGATCCGGAGGTTGCCACAGTCACAACCGACGGCGTTGTTACCATACAACCCGGTATCTCCGAGATGTATCCTACGACATATATCAAAGCGGGAACTTTATACGTCAACACTAAGCGTGCAGTAAATGTGAAGTTACAGTTCAACAAATATCCCAGCGGCATTGACGAAGTGATAAGCGAAGAGGCTACTGTCATCGACTACTCGGCGCCTTACGCTGTCTATGGTCTTGACGGACGCCTCGCCGGGAATTCTACCGAAGGCCTCGCCAAGGGCATCTACATCATCCGTCAGGGTGAAGTCGCAAAGAAGATCCTCGTAACTTCCGAGCGTTAATCGACCCTATATTTCTTCAAATGTATCAGCCGGCGTTGACCCTAATGTCGATGCCGGCTATTTATCTTGGGTTCTCACGCCAAGACGTTGGTAACTTCATATAACGTACAACCATAACCTTATTAAATCATGGATACATTTATAACAGGAATTTTCGGGGAGAATCCTACTGTCTGGAATTGGATCGCGGGGATTGTGGACCTGCTGTTGATAGGGGTCTTTGTAAACTATGCCGTGACGTGGCTTTATGACCGTCAGGGCTGGAACAAAAAGAAAAATCAAAAATAATTCAATCCCTTACATTATGACTTTCACTGATTGCTTGATCTCCATCCTGGAGACATACGCCGGGTGCTGCACGCTTCTGGTCACTTTCTGTCTGATCGTAAAACTCTTCCCGTCAAAACGCAAACGCACAAATTGATTTCCCGCATCCACCACCTCCGCGTGCGATTATAGCGCTGTGAGGACGGCGCCGGGACTCGGGGAAGGGCTCACGCGGAGGCGCAAAGGCGCAGAGGCAGTACTTCGTAAAGAGAGGTAACCCAAAGCCACACCCAAGCTACAACAATGGGGTGCCAAGACCGCAGAGAAGGCTGGGACCGCTGAGGTTAGCCGGCTCCGCCGGCGTGAATACCAACGCCTGACGATGCTACCCCGCAGAGCGGGGTTATAGATTAGGCCCGTATCGAGATTCTCTTGCGAATCTCGGTGCGGGCCTAACGTATAGCCCGGCTACGCAGGGCCGGGAGCGGAAGTAATCCCGGCTTCATCGGCGTGAGCGCGAAAGATGCCGGTAACAACGATTGTAGGGCTTAATCAAAAATTAATCAAAAATTCAAAGTGAAAATTTTGGATATTTAAGGAGATTGAAATAAATTTGTAGATTCAAGAGGCGATATGGCGAAACTTGAGTTTACAAAGAGGCAGTGCCACTTGCAATAAAGAGGCAATACCTCTGAGACCATACCATCCGAAACAATACCACTCGAAATAAGAAAATAACTCAGAATATGGATAAATACCGGAAAGCACTCGCCGCGAGCAAGGTGCTCAGCGACGACGCCGCAGTAGCGGCGGAAGTAAAGAAAATTGTGGAGAAAGCTCATGAATACGCTTCGCCTGAAGTCTGGCAGCTTCTCTTCAGCAGCATCGACCTGACCACCCTGTCTACGGAGGATTCCGACAGCAGCGTGGCGCGGTTCACTCAGCGCGTCAACGAATTTGACAACGATTACCCTCAATACGGCAACGTCGCGGCTATCTGCGTCTACTCTAACTTCGCGGAGACTGTCAAGACTCACCTTGACGTGCCGGGAGTGGACATAGCCGTTGTAGCCGGAGGATTCCCTTCGAGTCAGACTTTCCAGGCCGTAAAGGTAGCTGACGTAGCCCTTGCTTGCGCGGGAGGCGCCAATGAGGTCGATATCGTGATGAATGTAGGTCAATTCCTTGACGGCGACTATGAAAGCCTTGCGGACGAGATCATCGAGCTTAAGCATACGGCGCGCGACGCCCGGCTGAAAGTAATCCTTGAGACCGGATGCCTCAAGACGGCTGAGAATATCAAGAAGGCTTCGATCTTGGCGATGTATTCCGAAGCCGACTTCATCAAGACATCTACCGGTAAGATCTATCCGGGAGCCTCTCTGGAGGCAGCATGGGTGATGTGTCAGTGTATCAAGGAATATTATCAGACAACAGGGCGCAAGGTCGGTTTCAAGGCTGCAGGCGGCGTGCGCACTTCTGAAGAAGCCCTGCAGTATTACGCAATCGTCAAGGAAGTGCTCGGTGACGAATGGCTAAATCAGGATCTCTTCCGCATCGGAGCTTCATCATTGGCCAACGCTATCCTGTCAACCATGACGGGAGAGGAGACACGTTACTTCTAAGTCTCTGTCTCTCGGGTGAATTCTGAATATAGGCTTCTTTATAATGGATGCCGGGAGTCGGGTTTAAATAACCGGCTCTAAAACAATCAATCTGAAATATCATGAAACTTAGCAGAGTTACTCTTCTGTCGATTTTGTTGCTCGGTCTGATCGGCTTGGGACTCGGTTCTCGAGCTGCAACCGCTTCCGAGCCGACGGCTCAGACGGGGAAGAAGATGCAGATGTTCGGGGTCGCTTTCTATAACTTGGAAAACCTCTTCGACACGATCAACAACAACGGAAAATACGACCTCGAGTTCTCCCCGCAAGGCAAAAACCGCTGGGACAGTCATAAATATCGCTCGAAGATAAAGAATCTTTCATACGCCATCTCCCAGATGACTACGACCGCGACTCCTATGGGTCCGGCCATAATCGGCTGCAGCGAGATCGAGAACAAGAGCGTGCTGGAAGACCTTGTCAACGCCGAGTCCATAAAGGACTGGGGCCTTAAGGTCATCCATCACGACAGCCCCGACCGGCGCGGCGTCGATGTTAGCCTTCTCTACAATCCCCGTTTCTTCCGTCCGATCCGCACGACGAATCATACGCTGGTAGTGCCGGAATTGCCATATTTCAAGACACGCGACCAGATGTGTGTCGTAGGCCTTTTGGGCGGAGATAGGGTAGCTGTCATCGTGAATCACTGGCCCTCGCGCCGCGGAGGTTCGAAAGAGAGCAGCTGGCTTCGCGAGGCAGCCGCTTCCCTGACACGCCATATCTGCGACTCCCTGATGACGGTCGATCCCAATATGGGCATCATCATCATGGGCGACCTCAACGACGATCCCTCCGACCGCAGCTGTGCCGTCACCTTAGGTGCTGTAAAGAATCCCGCTGACTGCAAGGAAGGCGGATTCTACAACCCCTTCTGGAAGAAACTCGACGAGGGTATCGGCAGCTATATCTACCGCGGCCAATGGGATCTCTTCGATCAGATCATCATCAATTATAATCTGCTTCAAGGCAAGAACGGCCTGAAATTCCGGAACGCCGAGGTCCTGAATAAGGAATTCCTCAAGCAGCAGGACGGCCAATACCGTGGCTATCCCCACCGCACTTTCTCAGGTGGCGCCTGGACCAACGGCTACTCCGACCATTTCCCGACCGAAATATACCTCGTCAAAGAAGTCAACTGACCCAATCAGGATCGAGATTAATCAGGATCGAGATTAATCAAGACTAATCCTGAGGAATCAAGATTAATCGGGATCAAGATTAATCGAGATCAACGTTACTCTCAAGACTGAAAAAAATAACCTATCCCAAATGAGACATATATTTTCCATCTTTCTGACGGCAGCCGCGACGCTCGGCGCTTTTGCCGCCCCCACGGGCGTCAAGGGCGTCCTGTTGGATGGCAAGAGCGGTAAGCCTATCGAGAACGCCAACGTGCTGCTGAGTGACCAGGGAATAATGGTCGTCAGCGACGCGGAGGGCACCTTCCAGATCTCGAACGCAGAGTCCGGTACGGACGTGCTCCAGATCATCGCTTACGGTTATGATGATCTTTATCTTGATGTCGACATCCTGCGCGACATAGTAAAAAACCTCGGAGACCTCCGTCTGACCATCTCCGGCTACGACGGCTCATCGCTCAACAACGACTACTTCATCTTCGACGAAGCCGAGATCGATGACGACGAATCAAGCCAGCAGTCGGTAGGCACAATTCAGGGTGCTACGGATGATATCTTCTATCAGGCGGCAAGCTATCAATACTCCGTAGTGCGCTATCGTCTGCGCGGCCTTGACAATAACTGGCAGGCAGGCTATATCAATGGCGTAGAATATAACGACGTAATGCGCCATTCTTTCAACTTCTCCGGCTTAGGCGGCATGACCTCCTCGGCCTTCCGCAACAAGTCGACCGACCTCGGCCTTTCTGCCGCGGCTTACGGCTACGGAAGCCTCGGAGGATCTCAGAACTTCACTACCTATGCCTCTCAATATGCCCCCGGATTCCGCGGATCGGTAGCATATACCAATTCCAACTATATGCTCCGCGCGATGCTGCAGTATAACACCGGCCTTAACTCCCACGGTTGGGCTTTCTCGGCATCGGTCATCGGCCGCTACTCCCCGGAGGGAGTGATCAAGGGTACTTGGTATAACTCCTTCGGCTACAGCCTCTCGCTGCAGAAAGTATTCAACGACCGCCACTCCCTCAACCTCACCACATGGGGCGCTCCCACTCAGCGCGCCGGCAACAACGCCGCCACTCAGGAAGCCTACGATCTCGCCGGCTCCAACCTCTATAACCCCGACTGGGGCTATCTGAACGGCAAGAAGATCTCCGACCGTATCTATACTACTTTCGATCCTTCCGTAATGCTCAACTGGATCTGGAAACCGAAGATGGGCACCTCGCTCAACACAGCCCTCGCTTTCCGTCATAACGCCTACGCGAAGTCAAGCTTCGACTGGTATCAGGCAGCCGATCCGCGTCCGAACTATTACCGCAACCTTCCCTCTTTCTATCTCCCGACCGCCACTTACGATCCTTCCGATCCCTTCTCTCAGGAGTCTCAGCTCTATCTGGCTCAGGAAGCGCAGTATCAGGATATCAAATACCTTTGGGAGAACGAGGTCAACGCCCGTCAGATCGACTGGGCGGGGATCTATCAGGCCAACCTGCTCAATGACCAATACTTCGACCGCGACCCGCAATTCAAAGGCCGTGCCTCATATATCCTTCGCGACGAGCACCAGAACCAGAGCGTCTTCATGTTCAACTCCACTCTCAATCACCGTATCTCCGACCTGCTCACCCTGCAGGGAGGCGTAAACGTAGATTACACGGCGGCTCATTATTACCAGACCGTCCGCAATCTGCTCGGCGCGAAGTACTGGGTGGATGTCGACAACTTCTCCGAACGTGATTTCGGAGGCGATCAGGATAAACTGCAGAATGACCTCGATAACCCCGACCGCAAGGTGACGGAGGGAGACATCTACGGTTATAACTATACCATCCACGCTACCCGTGCCCGCGCATGGCTCCAGAATGAATGGAACACACGGCATTTCGACGTCAACTATGCAGCCGAAATCTCCAATACCAACTATTGGCGTGACGGCCACATGCGCAACGGCCGTTTCCCCGAGCAATCCAAGGGCAAGGGATCGGTCCATAACTTCTTCAACGGCCAGTTCAAGGCCGGGGCGACCTGGAAAATCAACGGCCGCAACTATATCGTCGGCCATATCGGAGTGGGTACCCGCGCTCCCATGCTCAGCAACGCCTACGTCAACGCCCGCATCAAGGATGAGGCTATCTCCGACCTCAAGTCAGAGAAATATGTAGGTGCCGATCTGTCCTATACCTGGAACTATTCCCGCTTCCGCGGCTCGATCACCGGCTTCTGGAATGAGATCTGGGACGGCACCAACCAGCGCTACTTCTACGATTATGACCTCGCTACCATGATGACCTACACGCTCTCCGGGATTCAGACGGCACGCAAGGGTATCGAACTCGGCATGACGGTAAAGATCATCGACGGTCTGAGCGCCACGGCTACCGGCAGCTTCGCCCGCTACACTTACCGCAACAATCCGACCGGTGTACGCTCGGCGCAGAACGGCGCCATGGACGACGTCACCCGCACTACCTACCTCAAGAACTACTACCTGGGCGGCACTCCCCAGCAGGCTTACGGCCTTGCGCTGAACTATGCAGCTCCGAAGAACTGGTTTTTTGAACTCAACGCCAATTACTTCTGCGACGGCTACGTCGACCTCGCCCCGACACGCCACGAGGAAATGCCCGGACTCTGGAAATTCTGCACGTCGGAGGAGGAATATCGCGAACGCCTCGCCGAATTCGCTCATCAGGACAAGCTCAAGAATTCCTTCGTGATGAACCTCTCGATCGGCAAGATCCTCTATACGAAGTTCGGCGCGCTGAACTTCAATCTCAGTGTCAATAACCTACTCAATAACCGCAATATCCAGACAGGCGGTTTCCAGGAATCCAAGATCGACTATACCAACTATTCGCTCACAAAATTCCCCAACCGCTACTACTACGCCCAGGGAATCCGGGTATTCTTAAATGTCGGCATAAGATTCTAACCCAACCTGATAAGTAGGGGCGCAATACATTGCGCCCGCGAAGAATAAGAATTATTCGAAATAATCAGGGAAAAATATACAATACAATGAAAAGAATAGCAAAATATATATTCATGGCGGCGGCCGCGTTGGCCATTGCGGCGCCGCTGACGTCGTGTGACGACGATCTTGCTCAGGCACCGGTCAACATGCCGGCTCCCGAGATCGGCGACGGCACGTGGGAGAATCCCCTTCAGGCCTGGCAGGCTCATCTGGGTACTATCGTAGGAGAGCGAACTTCCAACTGGGTGACCGGCTATATCGTCGGCTTCATCGACACTTCGGTATCCAATACGATGGCCGGAGCAGTGATCGGTACGTCCGGTGCGGTCCAGACCAATATGCTTATCGCCCAATATCCTTACGATGCGGCCGAATGGGAACGCCTCGGATATACCGTCGAGGACTGCGCGACCGTGCAGCTCCCTTCGGGAGCCGTGCGTACGGCCCTCAACCTCGCCGACAACCCCGGTAACTTCAACCGTCAGGTGAGTCTGCGCGGCACAACCGGTTCCAAATATTGCGGTGCCTACGGCGTCCGTCAGGCCAACGACTTCAACTGGGGTCCGACCGGCCGCTATGAAGAGCCGATCACAGAGATGGGAGACTCCTACTACTGCAACTTTACTGCCAGCCGCGACGTCAACTACTATCTCGAACGCGGATGGAGCACGCTGATGCTCAAAGGAGGCCTGTCGGGATGGTACTGGAAGACCAACAGCGGAGTCTGCTTCCTTTCCTGCTCCGCTTATCTCGGAACCGCCACCGGCGGCCCGTATGAAAACTGGGTGATCAGTCCGGCCTTCGACCTTGACAAGGCCCGCGAGAAGACCCTCAGTTTCTCGACTCAGGGTGCTTACGCCAACGAATCGACCCTCGAAGCCTACATCATGACTTCCCGTAACCCCCAGACCGGCAATCCCGTCAAACTCGACTGCGTGATCGCCCAGGCTCCCGACAGCGGCTACAGCGCATGGGTAAGCAGCGGCGAGATAGACCTCTCCGAATATAGCGGCACTGTCTATATCGGTTTCCGTTACTGGTCGGCCCACGGCGGCTCGAACGGATCTTCAGACTTCGGCATCACTGACTTCAATATCGGCGGTGCGGACCCGGCCGAGTGGGAGATAATCGACCCTGCTACGGTAGGAACTTTCCGTCGAGCTACCTCGATCGAGTCCGGCAAGAAATACGCCCTCGTCTTCGATTCCAACCGGATCATGCTCCCCTTGTCGGACGCGTATTCCTACGGCAACTTCGGAGTGAGCGGAGTCAAGCCCGAAAACGGCACTTTTGAATCCAGGAAAGACAATGCCTTCACCCTTACTGAAATCGAGGGTAGCGAAGGAGAGTACACTATCATGGACTGCTACGGCCGCTACATCTATATGAAGGGCACCTTCACCAACTTCAACGTCGCCATGACTCCGCAGGATTACTACCGCTGGAGCCTTGCGCCGGATGAAGACGGAATATTCCGTATCCTCAACGTGACCCGCAACGTGGTGATGATCTACGACGCTGCCAAAGGAAATATCGGTACTACCGGAGCATCCTTCTATCAGGGCAACGGAGCTGAACTTTATGAGCTTATTCAGTAATACTAAAAAATGCTTTAAGATGAAAGCTATATCATATTCAATTTTCGGACTCGGGCTTCTCGCCATGGCTGGATTGACGTCCTGTCAGGATCATTACGACGAGCCTGCGCTCGACGTGCCTCAGGCCACGCTCGTCGCCAATACGACCATCGCCGAGATGAAGGCCGCCTTCGGCGACGAACTCGCCGTCGAGGTTCCCTATAAGGATGCGGATGCCAAGATTCCGTATGTCATCCATGGTCGCGTCATTTCATCGGATGCTTCCGGTAACATCTATAAATCGCTCGTGATTCAGGATGAGACTGCAGCCATAGCCCTGTCGATCAATCAGAGCTCGATGTATATTGACTATCGTCTCGGCCAGGAGATAGTCTTGAACGCCACGGATATGTGGATTGGCATGTATAACAACTATATCCAGTTCGGTATGCTCGGTGAATACAACGGCATGCCGCAGATCACCTTCATGGCTTACGATACCTTCAAGGCCCACGCTGAACTCAACGGATTACCGAACCAGAACTTCAAATACGTCAACTACGGCAAGCCTCAGCCTGCGGATGATCCCTACTGTCTGATCTTCCGCAACTTCAGCGAGATTCCCGCAGCGGGCGAAGAATACGTCAACGTGATGAGCCAGCTCGTCGAATTTCCCAACGTCTCCTTCGTCGACGCCGGTCCGGACATGAGCAAGGAGCCGGATGCCGAAGGCAACTATCCTCCGATGACGTTCGCTCCCTATCAGGACAACGCTGACCGCTATATCAAGGATGCCAACGGCGCTACGCTCAACGTGCGTTGCTCCGGCTACAGCTCCTTCTATAACGATCCCCTCCCCTCCGGAGTAGGGACAGTGCGCGGTATTCTCTCGCGTTATGGCGACTCCTGGCAGCTTCTGCTCCGGGGCACCGACGATCTCATCTTCGACGACGCCGGCACCCGCGAGCAACCCTATACTATCGAGCAGGCTCTGGCTATGAACAACAACGGCCGCAACGGTTGGGTGGAAGCTACTATCATCGGCAGCGTGAAGACCGGCGAAAGCGTAGTGACAAGCCTCGATCAGATTGCCTTCACGGCGAAGGACGCCGAGATTGACAACAACGTTGTCCTCGCTCCCGACGCTTCATGCCGCGATCTGGAGAAGATGATGGTAGTCGAACTCCCCTCCGGCTCCAGAATCCGCGAATGGGTCAACCTTCTCGACAATCCCGACGTTCTCGGCAAGACTTTGGCTGTGAAAGGTTCGATGAATGAATGGCTCGGCATGCACGCGATCACCGAGGTCGGCGATGCCTTCTCAGACTTTGAGGTTGCCGGGCAGATAATTCCCGGTGTGACGGGCCAGGGCAACGGTACCAAGGAATCCCCCTTCACGGTCGCTTACCTCAAGGCTGTCGATGACGTCGACCTGTCGAATGTCTATGTCGAGGGCTACGTTGTCGGTTGGATTTCAGGGCGCGATTTCGCGACCGGAGCCAACTTCAGCAAATACGAAAAGGGCGACTATAACGGCAACAATATCATTATCGGCCAGAGCGCTTCGCTCATCGGCGTTGAGGACAAGGCTGAGGGACTGGCGCAGTCAGTACCCGTAGCGCTTTCTGACCTTGCGCTCCGTGATGCCTTCGGACTTGTCAAGAATCCCGGTCTTCTCGGTAAGAAAGTCCGTATCCGCGGCAATGTCGCAAAGACCAACTTCAATGCCCGCGGCGTAAGTCTGGTCAGCGAAATCGAAGTAGTCGAATAAAAAAAGTTATTCAAGTTTCAAACCCTGCTTTGAGCCTCAGCCCAAAGCAGGGTTTTTGTATATCGGCCCCTCAAGTAGGGACGAAAAATCAATCTACTGGCGGACAAAAATGAAATGTGTAATAAAAATGGATAAAAATTTGGATTGAAGTGATATATTTTATAAATTTGCTTAATCTATACTAACCGTAAGGGATTTGTTGAGGTAAGGCTGCTATCTTTGCTCAAATTTTGCTCAAAGGACAGATTCTCTCCTCTCAAGGAGAGATGTAACCGCAACACCTTGGCAGATCCATAGGCACACTTACACATCAAAAGAAACGAAACATCATGCCTTATCAAATTACAATAGGCCGAAACGAAGATAATAAGTTTGCGATTCCCACTGACCTGAAAATCAGCAGACATCATGCCAAACTTATAATTCACGATGATGGGAAACTCGAATTGATCGATACCAAATCGGTTAACGGTACATTCATCTATAATGGCCAGAAATTCGTGCAGATCACGCCGTTGAAGCCCCATCCCGTCACACCCGACACTATGATTCAGTTGGGTCCCGATACACGCTTTCATGTGCGTCGCCTCGTTCCCCCGCATATAATCGAGAAAATCCAGGGAGGTTCAGGTCCCGGTGGAGTGAAAGGAGTTTCACCAGTCAAAAAATACGATATTTCTTATCTAAGAAAGGTACATACCTCCTATCAGGAAAAGAAAATGGAACTTGATTCCAAAATGGCTAATGTCAACTCCATCAAAAGCATGCAGCTCATCGTTATGACGCTTGCTACCGGTGGAGGAGCTTTGCTCGCAGAGGCTTCCCCGATAGGCAAAGAGAATAAAGTGCTGTTCTGGATTATCGGCATCGTTGTCGCAATCATACTGATGGGTTGTCTGCACGCGTATGCCAATTCACGTTCTCGGGCCATAAATCGAGCCAAGATTGACAATGACAACGAATATCAGCGTAAATACGTATGTCCGAATCCGGGATGCAAATTCTATTTCGGTCAGAAGATCTACGACAATATATTGGCTGAAGGCTGTTGTCCCAAATGTAAAACCAAATTCTATGAAGCTCCGAAACATTAAGACACGGCTCTGCACTCTGATTGGAGTCTTTGCCATACTGTTCTCCCTCTGCGCTGCCGTTCCTGCTTCGGCGCAGAAGACCTATATCGTCTGCGTCGGCCTCAACGTCTACGACAACGGAGAGAATCCGCTTCCATGCTCGCGCAACGATGCCCGCGGGATAGCTCATTTCTTCAACAATCATAAGAATTCCGACGTCTTCATGCTCCTTGACAGCAACGCGACGCGGGACCATATCCTTAAGGTACTCAAGCAACAGTTTGCCAAGGCCGGTCCCAAAGACGAGATCATCTTCGCCTACAGCGGCCACGGATTCGACGGCGGCATCTCTTGTTATGACACGAAAAATGTGGTCTGGTCAACCGAAGTGCAGGACATCATGCGGGCTTCCAAAGCAGGACGTAAGGTAATGTTTATGAATGCCTGCCATTCCGGATCCTTCAAGAAGAACAATCCCAACCGCCAGCGCGACTATAAGAGCAACAAATCCGACGTGATGCTCTTCATGAGCAGCCGCGACAGTGAATACTCCTGGGAGCGTACCGACATGAAGTATTCCTACTTCTTCAATAATCTCCTCAACGGTCTGATGGGAAGCGCGGACGCCAACAAAGACAATAAGGTTACGGCCCGCGAACTTTTCAACTATGTCTATTCCGGAGTCCTGAGCGACACGCGCCAGGCCCAGCATCCTCAGATGTTTGGCAAATTCCCGGATAATATGGTGATCGTCGATCTCAACTGAAGCAACCCGATACGATATGGATATCAAGATAGCATGTCCGATCTGCGGACATAAATTCAACCTTAAGGCTCCCAATCCTGCGGCGCTTGCCGCCAAGACCTTCACGTGTCCGAAATGCCATAATTCCGCGCCTTTCGGTCAGATCTTGCAGAAGGCGGGGGTACAGGTAGCCCCGGCCGTCGCCGGACAGCCGCAGGGTGCCCATCCGCGCACTAACCTCGGCGGAATGCAGCAGGGCCCGAATACCGTGCCTCATCAGCCTTACGGCGGAGGCCCGAAGACCGTGGCGCATCAGGGCGGAGCGGTTATCACCACTCCCAACCCGAATGATCCGACCGGTGCGACCCAGCACTTCGGTAATCCGGCCGTCGGAGGTGTGCCGCCGAAGAAATGCTACTTGGTGATCTGCGAGACAGGACGCGCAATCCCTCTCAAGCCCGGACAGTATATCCTGGGCCGCGACAGCAGTGACTCCGGTGCGACGATGCGCATTGCGCCCGATCCCTATATGAGCCGCCGTCACGCCCATCTCTCGGTTGCCGTAGGAGTCGACGGACTCATGCGGCTGACCATTACGGGTATGAACTCCCAAAACGATATTTTCATCAACAGTTGCCGCCTCTATCCGGGCGCTTCCGCTGCGGTCAATCCCGGAGACGAGATATTGTTAGGAATGACCAATCTGAAATATGTCGTTAAGTGATATGTTTTATCGCGGCTCGTCGCGCAAAGGAGGGACTTATATCGGAGTTCCCGGAGCGGGAGGGCCCGAGGCCGGCAATCACGCCGGCAATCACCCCGATCATCAGCCCGGTTCCTCTTTCCCGCATGGGCAATTTCCGGCAGGGAATGTTGATAGTGGCACCGGACTGACCCGTAATGTCGAGGTCCGCCTTCAGGAGCGTCCTCTTGTAGGGACCCTGATTTCAGCCTCGGCTGACGGAATGGGGGAGATCTTTCCCATTTATCTGGGAAAGAACGTGATAGGAAGAGGGGAGGATTGCGACATCCGGCTTAATGAAGTGACCGTATCGCAGAATCACGCCGTTATCCTGGTTCGCACCGTGGTCGACGAATACGGTAATCATCAGTTGAGCGCTACGCTGACTGATTATGACTCAGACTACGGCAGCAATGTCGACGGACTTCAGGCCGAATACGATAAACTGACACTTCAGAACGGTTCGACGATCTGCATAGGAAGAGGATACGTCCTGACGATATATCTTTTCAATCCCTGGCTGCAGGGATTCGGCCGGAATCCGGCCTTCATGCCGGCCGAGGAATTCCCGAGGCCCGAAAGCGAGAAGGCTCAGGCCGCTGTTCCGACAGGGCAGACAGAGGCTCCACCCGAGCCGGAAATCGGACCGGGTACTGTCAGCGCCGCCGATGAATACTCCTTCTACGGTCGCCCGGTCGCCCCGAAGAAACGCGACCACGCGCAAGCCGCGACAGTCTCCGACCGCCAGGATTTCTACGCCGGCGCAACCCGGCGCAACCCCGGCGCCGCCCCCGGAACAGTAATAAAATAAGAGAATCAGACTTAGAATAAAGCCTCAGAAATGAGATAGAAAACCTCAGAACTCCCAGAACTCCAAAAGCCCAGACAATGAAAAAACTCACCATCGGCCGCTCTCCCGATTGCGACATCCGCATCAAAGACGATACTGACAAGATCAGCCGCCGCCATGCCGTACTCCGAATATCCCCCTTCGGGAAAATGATCATCTACGATACCAGCGGAAACGGCACTTTCGTCAACGGCAAACCCGTAGAGAAGCCCAACGGCACTCCCGTCACCCGGCAGGATACCGTCGATCTGGCCCACGTCAAAAACCTTGACTGGTCGCTCGTAGGCGATCCCTACCGCGGTATGAAACTGGCGGTCGGCATATTCCTGATCGTTCTGGTCGCGCTGGGAGTGCTATATTTCATTTACGCCGACACTCTATTCGGTAATGCCGAAAAGCATAGCAAGGAGCCGACGGTACTCGTAGACTCTGCCGATAAGGACACAGCAGTCGCCGCGGAAGCAGATTCAATCGCCGCTCCGGCGCCGGCGCGCCCCGCAGCCAAGGCTGCTCCAAAAGCCAAGAAGAATCCGGGTTCCAAAACACAGAAAAGCAAAGACAGCCTGGATAATATGAAAAAACCGCCCATGCTTCCCGACATGGACAAATCCAAGGAGGCTCCTAATAAGAAGTATAAGGAAGGTGGTAATCAGGAGCTTAAACCGAAAGACCTCAGTCCTTCCAGAGGCCCCCGCAGCATGAAACAGGAAAAAGATAGATAATTTTTCACTTTTAGTGATAGATATTAACGAAAGTTCCGTCTTTATCAACGTAAGCAGCTCAAAAAATAGAAAACTCTATTTAAAGAGACGCTTCAACCAACAAAGTAATAACAAAAATTAAATAATCTCCCTTGCCGGGACCCTCCACTCCGAAAGTCGAAGAGAACGGCAGGTCAAAAAACCTCAAACCATTATGAATAACGATTATCAGGACTATCAGCTCGAAGACATGGAAGACAATGCTATCAACAAGAGCAATAACTTCAAGAAAGCAGCCGTAATCGGCGGCGCAGTACTCGGAGTGGGTGCAACAGCGGCTTACGCAGCCTCGAAGATGAACCCCGGCGATACAGACCTTACAGCCGAGACTGACAGCGAACTCACTTCAGAAGATCTCATGGACGGCGCTAACGCAGGCGCTATCGATTCTGAAGTAATCGACGAGACAGTCACTACTACCGCTCCCGAGGCTACAGAGGAAGTGCATATCCACCATCACCACTACGACAATCCTGCTCCCGCTCCCGAAGTTGAGGCTGATCCCGAGGTTTCAATCGACGAGACAGGCATCATCTATGACGAGGAAGGTAACGTAGTAAGCGTCTTCGACCGCGGCACAATCGACGGCAAGAACTTCACGGTTATGGACACTGACGGCAACGGCTACGCCGACAAGATCGGTTATGACGTCAACGGCAACGGTATCTACGAAGCCGACGAGATCGCCGACATGGACAACCGCAGCTACCAGATGGGTCAGGGCCAGACTTTGGGTCAGTACGTGCAGGACAGCGAGGGTAACCTCTATGCAATCCAGGATCCCATGCCCCGCTACGACGGACAGCTGACCGATGACGGAACGGCTCAGCTCGAACCCGACGAGAAGATCCATAACGACTTCATCGACGAAAAGAACGACGGTCAGTTTGACGACGTAGCCCGCAACAATCCCGACTACAACAACAACTACGATCACGACTACGGTGCAGCTCCCGAAGAGCCCCACGCCGGTCTGGCATACGTAGACGAGGTGACAGAGGATGATACTATCGTCAACGACAATCTCGCTTATGCAGACGTGACTCCCTCTCTCCACGAAGAGATCGATGCTCCCGCCGACTTCGAGGTTGAAGACAACTACGACGGCCTCGCCTATGACTACGATGAGCCCTCCTACGAAGAACCTTCCTACGATGCAACCGACGATCTCGCCTCAAACGATTACAGCGACGACGCATCGTTCACAGATACAGTAGATTTCGTATAATACTAACAATCTCACCATAAACAATATAGATCCCGGTCGGAATTGGCTTTACCCTCCGGCCGGGATAAGATCATAAAGATACCATGCAGAAGAAACAATGCCCTAACGGTCACGTTTACGATCCCGATATATACGGCGACAGTTGTCCGCTTTGCCCTCCCGGCACTCAGCCCCCCGCGGGCGCATACGATACTTCCAGCCCCAAGACTGTCCTTGGCGGTGCACCCGTCCCCCCGCCGTCGCCCAAGCCCGCCCCCAATCCGATGAAGACTCAGTTCGGCGGTGCGCAGCCTGCAGGCCAGGGCGGAATGAAGACCCAGTTTGGCGGTACTCCCCAGCCGGCTCCGATAGGAAGGCAGCCGGTAGGCAATGACGCGAGCGGCACGACCCGCGTACGTCCCGAAGAGGCTTCTCCCCGCGGTGGCGGCCGCACGGTTATCCGCCATGCCCCCGGCCCCGGTCCGGCTCCCCAGGAACGTAAACTCGTCGGATTCCTCGTCACTTACAACCGCAATCCGGCAGGCCGCGCCTTCAATATCTACGAAGGCCGCAACTACATCGGCCGCGACGCCTCCTGCGACATCTCCCTCCCCGATGACGGCCAGATGTCGGGCAAGCACTTCTCCATCCTCTACCGCAACGCCGACGGCAAATTCAAATTCCGCGATGAGCAGTCTACCAACGGTACCTTCATCAACAAGGAACTTCTCGACGACGGCAACCTTCAGAACTACGACATCATCCGCGCCGGCGGCACAATCTTTATCTTCATAGAGATTCCCCGCATAGGCTAACCTAATATACCGGATTCCGGCATCTGCGGCAATCTGCTCCGATGCCGGAATCCCCTAACCTGAATCAGACATGGAACAGAACTATATCATAGCCAACCGCACCGACACCGGCGCCACCCGCGAAGTCAACGAAGACAGCATGGTGACGTTTGACTCGCCGAACGGCAGGGTCGTGGCCGTCTGCGACGGCATGGGTGGACAGGCAGCCGGGGATGTGGCCAGCAGTCTGGCCTGCGACATCATCCGCGACATTCTGGAGAACAATACCTTCACTACTCCTACGGAGGCGATCACGCGCGCTGTCTTGGCCGCCAACCAGGGTATCCTCCACCGCGCGTCGACTGATCCCAACCTCCAGGGTATGGGCGCTACTTGCGTCATCGTCATCATCAAGGACGGACTGGTCTATTACGGATGGGTAGGCGACAGCCGCATCTATTACTTCAGCAACGGCGTCCTGCGCCAGATCAGCCGCGACCAGAGCTATGTGCAGCAGCTTGTCGACGCCGGACAGATCACGGCCGAAGAGGCCGAGCATCATCCCCAGAAGAATGAGATCACCAACGCTCTCGGTCTGGAAGGGATGACTCCCCCCGAACTTTGTACGGCACCGCTGACTCCCGAGCCGGGGGCGATCATGATGCTCTGTTCCGACGGTCTGAGCGGCATGATTGGAGACGCCGGTATGGAGCAGATCTTAGCTGCTCCGGGCATGAATCTTCAGCAGAAGACCGAAGCCCTCGTAGATGCCGCCAATGCGGCCGGGGGACTTGACAACATAACGGTGCAGCTCATAGAGTTCACCGGCGCCGCAGCCGACGGCACGCCCAACTATCCCGGCATGGCTCCGGCAAGAGCCGCAGCCCGGAAAGCGGTCAGAAACAGCAACCGCATGATGACATATATCGGCATTATCTTAGTCCTTATCCTCGCTGCCGTAGCCATAGGGATGTGGCTTGGCAAGAGCGAACCCGAACCTAAAGCCAAGGCAGAATCCACCCAGACGATGGAGGATGAGCGTACAAAGGTCCAGCCCAAGCAGAAGACCGTAGCGGCTCCGGCCCAGGAAACTCCGAAGCAGACCACTACGACTCAGAAGCCTGCCGCTCCAAAAGCCCAGACTCAGAAAAAGAAGGATACTACAAAAAGTCCGGGAGCTGCAGTAACAGACAAGGGAAATACTTTTCAAAAGAGTAAGGATGCGGCAAATAAGGTCATGCAAACTCAGGAGACTAAGAAACCGGAAAATAAAACCCCTGAGTTGAATCCTAATGACAAAAAGCCCTCCATGAAGGAGGAAAGTGGTAAATAAAACTTGATCCATGCGAAAAATTGGTAACTATACCGTTGAGGATACGCCTATCGGTACCGGGGGTATGGGTCAGGTCTTGCGGGGCGTAGGTCCGGACGGGACTGCGGTCGCTATCAAGGAGATCCTGCCGCAGTATGTCTCTGATCCGGAGTATCGTCAGCGAATCGAACGCGAGATCCTCTTCCTGATGCAGTTCGACCATCGGAGCGTAGTGCGTATCTACGACCATTTCGAACTCGACGGTAAACTCTATATCGTCATGGAGTTGGTCGACGGCCTTAACCTTGAGGATTACGTGCATAAAAACGGTGCGATACCCTGGGAAGAGGCGCTGCGCTTCATGGCCAATATCCTCGACGCGATGGATCATGTCCACTCCAAGGGCGTCATCCACCGCGATATCAAGCCCGGCAACATCATGATCCGCGAAAACGGCGAGATATGTCTGCTCGATTTCGGCGTGGCAAAATCCGACAGCCTTCCGGGTGCATCGGGTACGCAGACCGTACTCGGTTCGATAATCGGCACTGACGGCTATATGTCGCCCGAGCAGGCCGGCGGCCTGACGATCAATTATCGCGCGGACATCTACGCTTTGGGGTGCGTGCTCTACTTTATGCTGACCGGTCGTCATGCCTACGCCAAACTAAGTTCCGATTACGAGACGCAATACGCCATCCTCAATAAGCCCTTCCCGAAAGTATCGGACGTAAAAGCCGGGGTTCCGTTGACAGTAGAGGGCGCGATTGCGAAGGCCGTAGACCGCAACATGACGGCTCGCTATGATTCCTGCGCTGAATTCCGCGATCGCCTTTTGCGTCTGCTGGCAGGAGGGACGGAAGGGGGCACGATCAGCCGGGCCCATAACATCTCCCTGACGATAGGCCGCGAGAACTGCGATATCCCGATTGACGTGAATAATACCCGCGTTTCACGCCATCACGCGACGATTACGCGAAAGCAGTTTACGGGAGGAGTCTATTATGTCTTCACCGACAACAGCGCCAACGGCACGTTGATCGACGGAATGGTTTATACCCGAGGCATGTCTTACAATATCCGCTCCGGAGAAAATCCCGAGATACTTTTGGCGGGAGATCCGACGGCCAAGCTCGATATTCAGAGCATCCTTCATCGGTTGGAACAGATAGCCGAGATAAGCGGCGTGGAAATCTCCGGCGGCGAAGTCGGAGGAGGAGAGAATGTAATCGGCCCGACCCCTCCCGGGCAGGAGCATTACGGAAAATACTCCGACGCAGACTCCTTGGGCCAGGCCTTCAAGAACGTCTTCAACAACTACGCCAACTTCAAAGGACGGGCCGGAAGAGGGGAATATTGGTGGTGGTTTCTGTTCAATGTCTTCGTTGGGATACTCTTCAGTGTAGTCTTTATCGCTACGGACTTCGATCTTAACGTCCTCTATGTCCTTCCTATCTGGTCGCTCGTAACGCTGATACCCAACTTGGCGGTCGGTGTGCGCCGCTTCCATGATATCGGCAAGAACGGCGGACTTTTCTTCCTGCTGACGTTCCTGAGCGGATTGATCGTCCCGGCGGTATTCCTTATCGTCTTCCTTTGCAGGAAGGGGGATCCGCTTCAGAATAAATACGGTCCCGGCTCCTCGATGTCAAGAGGAAGGTAATATCTGAAAAACCATGATATCTAACAAAAGGATACTTAACTACGACGTCATCACCCTCATCGGCGAAGGAGGAATGGGCCGGGTCTATCTGGCTCAGAATCCCGTCATCGGGCAGAAGGTGGCTATCAAGGTGCTGCATCCTCAATACGCCTCGAATCCCGAACTGCGGGCGCGCTTCCGTCAGGAGGCCGTCATGCTGAGCGAGATGAATCATCCCAACATCGTCAAATTCCTCAACTTCGTTGAAAACGAAGAAGGGGTGTTCCTGATCATGGAATACGTGGACGGGATGAGCCTTGACGAATTTATCCATAAGAAGAATGGCCTGATAATTGAATCCCGGGCCATCCCGCTGATGGCCAAACTTCTCTCGGCCCTTAGCTATGCCCATAAGCGCGGGATTGTGCATCGCGATATCACTCCCAGGAATATACTTATCGACAAGAGCGGAACTCCGAAGATCCTCGATTTCGGAATCGCGCAGATTCTCTCTGACGTGGACCGCGACAAGGATATCACCCGCAAGGGGGGCGCGACACTCTATGTAAGCCCGGAAAGGGTACTTGACCGACCGATCGACCAGAGGGCCGATATCTACTCCTTGGGAGTGGTCATGTATGAGATAATGTCGGGCCGCTATCCCTACGATCTGACCCTAAAGCCCATGGAGGTGCAGGAGAAGATCCTCAAGGAGTCTCTTCCGCGTCTGAAAAATTCCTATCAGTACGTCTCCGACCGCTCACAGAGAGTGATCGACAAGGCTACGGCCAAGAATCCTTCAGCCCGCTACGCGAATTGCGATGAGATGCTGGCCGACCTGATGGGAGACGGAAAAGTGTCTTCGGCAAAGGGCACGCCCGATAGGGGGAAACGCAACCTGGGATGGATATGGTGGCTCATCGGGGTCATGGCGGTAATCTCGGCCATCGGAGTTTTCGCCTATTGGAAATGGAATAACCGGGAATTGCCCGTAGTGACTGCCTATTACGAGGAATTCGAGGATATAGACAATCTACCGGTAGGATCGGAGAAAGTGACCAAGAGCGAGATGGGAGATCTCGACAACTATTATCTGATCGAGTCCCAAGGGGATCGCGTGCTGAGCATGACCCGGGTCGATTCGGAAGGGGATATGGTCGACGAGACGATAGAGGTCAGCGAAGACGCCCTGCCGCAGCAATTCATCCGCATAGAATACAGCTATGACGAAGCCGGCAAGCTAACCGGACGCAAATATCTTGACAGTGACGGAGAGACTCTCCTGAAGGTGAAATACGATAACGGAAAAATAACAGAAATCAAAAAACCATAAATAAATAGCTTTAAAAATCCGAGCTATTTACATAATCTTTAAGCATCATGAGAAAAATCAAAGCCCTTCTGCTCGCAGCGGCCGTATTGGCCGGATGTATGGGTGTTTCGGCAAAGAAAGCCTGGGGAGTCGTAGAACGCAAGGCCCAGGTAGAGGTTCAGAACTATCTCAAAGGTCAGGGATTCGAGACTGAAATCGACGAAGACGACCATAGTCTTCTGTTCCGTCAGTCGGGAATCGTCTATTGGATCACTTTCGAAGGTGACAATACCGGCGGAGGGGTCCTCTATACTCTCCACCGCACCCCCATCAAACTGATCAAGGATGATGACAGCAAGGACAAGATCAGCCGCATCACTGACGTAATGGCCGTTGCCGCAAACGCTCAGAATAAGGAATATACTTACAAGACCTACGCCGCCAACGGCCGCGCCTATATGGAATTTCCCGTCTATGCGACCACACCTACGGATTATATCCGTCAGCTCCGCAATATCCTGGAATCGATGGAAAACGCGCAGGCTGAATACAAGGCGAGCTATAAGGTAGCCGAAGCGCAGGTTGACTCTCTGCGTAGATACTGGAGCAACAATGACCCCAATATCGTGGTTCTTCCTCAGACAGCCGGCGGAAAGACTTATCATCCAGGACTTCTGACCCTTCAGAAGGTGACTGTCGGCAGCCTTGACGGCAAAGGCCAGACCCTGGTAGACTATGAAGGAATGATGAAGAAGGATCTGATGAAGTTCCTCGTGGAGAAAGTTACTGTGACAGCCAAGACTTCCGGTGAATATCTGATCGGCCTGAAGATCTATAATCCCAAGAATAAGCTTATCCTGTCGGCTAAAGGTCAGGAATATACAGTAAGCCAGGAAGTGAAGATCAACAAGACTGACAAAGAACAGACTTTCACCATGCCTGTCTTCGGCACTGACGACTCCTCTTTCTGGATTCCCGGCGACTACCGCATCGAAGTCTACGGCAACGGCGAACAGATCGGCCGCAAGACATTCAACATAGATAAATAAACCCGGTTTTTTATCTATATTGAAGGGCAAACTGAAGTATAAGTAAAAGATTAAGGGCCTTTTACTTATACAAGTAAGAAGTAAAAAAGCAAAAAGTAATAGGAAATGAAATTCACCCGTATATATACTCTTCTCCTTGCCGTGGTCTGCATGGCGGGAATAGGCCTGACGGGCTGTAAGAGCAAACCGACAGAGGCGGAAGTGGCTCAGGCCCAGATCGCCAAGATGGTGGAAGATATGGAATTGCCCCGGAAAGTACCCGGAGCTACGCTGACCGAGGTAACGTATACCGACAATGTCCTGACTTACAAGAATGAGGTCTCGGCCGATACGTTGGCTGCCTTGAAGAAAGATGAACTCAAGGAGCGAACCCTCAATAACCTTCGGGGCAGCATGGGTTCTCTGGTATCCAAAATCCTGAAGGCGGATGCGTCAGTGACTTATATCTACTACAACGGTCCCGACTCGCTGAAATTCACTTTTACCGCCGCCGACATCAAGGGAGACGAAGAAGAGTGAAGTCTCCTCTGCTATATCCGGGCAAGGTCTGACTTGCTCATATCCGAATAAATACTTGCATTTAAACTTAAGGTAATAAGGAATTCCGATAAGAATTCCTTATTACTTCCAATTTTACCAAATGGATAAGCCGCAATTCGAACATATCAATCATCCTTCCGGTATCGCAGGCGCCGTCGCTTCGCTCATAGGCGGACGGGGAGAAAACCAGGATTCCTATCTTGTAGTCGACACTCCGTCAGGGCTATTCGTAATCGTATGCGACGGAATGGGAGGCGGGCCGGCCGGGAAGACTGCGTCGCTGCTCGCTTCGCGCACAATGGGCGATTACGTGGCCAACTGCCCGGAGGATTACGATCCTGCCAGGGCATTGGAGGAGTGTGTGGTTGCGGCAAACGCGGCGCTGATTCAGGCCGCGATCGACAATCCGACGTTAAAGGGGATGGGCACTACCTGCGTCGCCCTTCTCATCCGCGGAGGTAAAGGCTACATAGTCCATGTCGGCGACAGCCGGGTCTATCAACTGCGCGGAGGCCGCGCGGTCTTCCGGACCGCCGACCACTCTTTTGTCGGGGAATGTGTCCGTCGCGGAGATATGACCGAAGAAGAGGCCCGCAACAGCAACTTCTCCAATGTCATTACCAAGGCGATAGGAGGCGAGCCCTCGATTGAGCCGGAGGTTGACATAGTCGATGTGAAGGCGGGCGACCGCTTTGCGTTGATGTCCGACGGTATCTGGGGCGCAATGCCCGAGACGCAATTGGTAGCGGCCCTGTCGCAGGCAGATCCACCGGCCGAGATTGTCAATGAGGTGACGATCAGCGTCGACAACATGGGCCTTCATAAGGGAGGCGGCCATGATAATCTGACGTTGGCCTTGGTCGAGGTTACCGAAGACGCGCAGCATACCGGCCTGCTTACCCCGGCCACCACGGAAGAAGAGGGTTGGAGTATCTCCGATCCGGAGGATGCTGTCGCAGGCTACGTAATCGAGGACGAAGGACCGTCGACTCCTCCTATGCCTAACCGCGGGCCTTCTCGCGCCCCCTCTGCCGGCCCATCTTCCGCCGCGCCCAAAGGGGCGCCGGGAACAGGCCGGACTTTAGCGGATAAGGTTGCCGAGCAGCAAGCGGCCAAGATGGCTGCAGGGCAGGCAGGCGTAGGAAGTCAGGCGCCGACGGCTTCCGCAACTCCTGCGACACCACCGCCGAATATCCCCACAAACGGTGGAGGTACTGACAAAAGCGAAAAAGAATCACCGAAAAAGACCGACGGCGCCAACCGTTGGAAACCCTACTTCTGGGTGTTGGCTGTAGCATTGGTAGGTCTGATCGGATGGAATGTATGGAGTCATTTCAATTCCGGACCCCAATCTTCAACTCCGGAGGCGCATGCGACAGGGGATTCCCTTTCTCCTCAGGAAGCGGCCGAGGCCTTGCTCGATAACCAACAGGATAATCCGCAGGCTAACGGCAATCCCGCTCCGGGAAATACTCAACAGTCGCCGAACCCTTCAACGCAGAGAACTGCACCCGATTCCAAAAAAGATCCGAATGCTCTGACCGATGCCCTCAATCGGATAGGTCAGAACGACAAGAATAATCCCCAACCCGTAAAGCACGATTCCGACGAAGGGCAGAAGAAGGATGAAGCCCAAAAGGAGGATAACAGGAAAGATGCCCCTAAAATTGAGCACGACAATGCGGAGATAGCTAACATTCTAAACCAGCTCGCCGCCCTCAAACAGAAATATCCCGATCAGTTCCCTCGTCAGGGTCATGAGAAGGAATTTCAAAAACGCCAGGAGTCACGTAAGGCTCAAATTGCCGCGATCGTACAGGCTCTCAATAAATATAAGCAAAAAGTAGATACTAAGAAAAAATCAGAGGTAGAGAAAATTGTATCCGGTCTTAAGAGCAGCGATGTGACTCTTATCGATACTAACTATGCTCAACCTACCGGCGATGCAGTTAAGGCAGTCAACCGATATATGGATCTGATCAACAAACTCTAAATTTCGAAGGGAAAAAGTAGATTCAGAATTCAGGAATCGGGATAGTCGCGACCTGATAGGAATTTGATAAGACCCCGTCCCACAAAAAATGTTAAATTCCGGGTCGCAGATGTGCCCCGAAT
>CAYTOR010000009.1:0-28681 GCA_964439505.1 uncultured Sangeribacter sp. | reverse complement strand
GATAGACAAAATTCCCTCGAAAATCCACCGCCCTGAATTTAACATTTTTTGTTAGTCGGGGTCTAAGTCGAAGAAATAAGGTTATACATTATAGATTTGTACACCCCTGTCAAGTATAACCTACATCCCCACCCAATACGAAGGCCTGCAAACTTATCCTGGTCAGTGGGCGTCGAGCCAGTTGGTGGCGACGCCGGAGGAGGCGGTCAGACGGACGTCGCCGGAGTAGGCGCGTTCCATCAGGCGCTCCACGAGTTCCTGCATCTGCGGCAATTCCTCGGGGATGACGTCGAAGTTCAGTTCGTCGTGGACCTGCATTATCATCTTGGATTTCAACCCTTTTTCTTTCATCTCGCGGTAGATGTCGATCATCGCCCGTTTGATGATGTCAGCCGCCGAACCCTGTATCGGCGCGTTGACCGCGTTGCGTTCGGCGTATCCTCTGACGACGGGATTCTTCGAATTGATATCCGGAAGACGACGCTTGCGTCCCATCTTGGTTTCCACATACTGATGCTCGCGGGCGAATTCGACTGAATCCGCCATATATTTCCGTATCGTATGAAACTCTTTGAAGTAATTGTCGATTAGCTCTTTGGCTTCAGCACGAGGTATGCCTAAGCGTGAGGCGAGACCGAAGGCGGAAATTCCATAGAGAATCCCGAAGTTGGCCGTCTTCGCATGACGGCGCTCATCGGCCGTCACGTCCCCGATATTATCTTTATGGTAGATCTTCGCTGCGGTGATAGCGTGGATGTCATCCCCGTCACGGAAAGCCTTGAGCATCGTCTCATCCTGCGCGAAGTCGGCTACCAATCGCAGCTCGATCTGGGAATAGTCGGCCGACAGGAAGAGATTCCCTTCCGAAGGGATAAAGGCCCGGCGTATCTCGCGGCCTACATCCTCACGCACCGGTATATTCTGAAGGTTGGGATTCGACGAAGAGATACGCCCCGTCGCCGTTACGGTCTGGTTATAGCAAGTGTGGATACGCCCCGTCGTCGGATTTATCGAAGCCGGAAGGGCGGTAAGATATGTGTTCAGGAGTTTCTTGAGCTGCCGATATTCAAGAATCTTCCCTACAATCGGATTCTTATGGGCAACGCTCTCCAAAATATCCTCGGAAGTGGAATATTGGCCGGTCTTGGTCTTCTTGGCTTTCTCGCTCAACTTCAGTTTGTCGAAGAGAATCTCACCTACCTTCGACGGCGAACCGATGTTGAACTCTTCTCCGGCCAGTTCATGGATCTCCCCTTCGAGTGATGCCAATCGGGCTTCAATTTCATGGGCGGCGTCATTAAGGGCACCCTCGTCGATACGCACGCCTGTAAGTTCCATGTCCGCAAGGACTTCTACAAGGGGGGCCTCTATTTCGTCATATAGTTTTGTAAGGGCATCATCTTCCAATGCTTTCATCAACGGCTCGCGCAGCAATGCTATAGCGATGGCTCTCTGCGCAGCGATCGGAGCGAGCACATCGGCCGACGGGGCAACCGCCGGCACCCCTTTACGCGCACGTTTAGGCGCGAGTTCGGGCATAGGAAGGAGCGTCTGACGCAGGATATTGGATGCGAGCAGGTCGAGTCCATGACGCATATCGGGCTGCAGAAGATAATGAGCCAATACTATATCATAGAAATTCACCAGGGCGGGTACCGAATCCTTTCTCATGCGGGAGGCCAACACATAGACCAACTTGGCGGAATCGGTAACTTTCAACGTGTCTTCACGAGCGAAGAGGTCAAGTAGAGCAGCCTGACCCTCAGCGAAATCGCAAGTTACATACCAGCAACGGTAATCCTTTCCGGCTTCCTCTCCACCCTGTCCGGATGCGTTCGGCACGGCTAAAGCCGTCCCTAACCAACGGGCATCCATATCGTTGTCACTGTTAGCCGCTACGGCATATACCCCTACTATCCCGGCCTGAAGAATAGCCATCTGCATCTCTTCGAGCTCGTGTCCCGACGCTACTATTCTTACTTCTATATCGGATTCCTGAAGCATCGCTGCTCCTCCGACTTCACCCGCAGGAGTCTCATCTATGAAATCAAACAGCGAACCGACCGTCGGGACGCCTGAAGGAGCAGATGATTGCGACGAACCCGCGGAGGATTTAACATTGACGTCCCCGGCAGCGGTCTGGCCGGCGGTCTGGCCGGCGGACTCGCTGTCGAGACGACGCATGACGCGGTCTGACAGGGCGCGGAATTCCAAACCGTCGAAAAGCTCGAGCAATTTCGCCCGGTCCGGCGCCTTTCGCACCAAATCGTCGGGGGTAGCTTCAAGGGGAACGTCAGTGCGGATCGTAGCCAGGAATTTGGAGAAGCGGATCTGCTCGGCGTTCTCCTCTATTTTCTTCTTCAAGGCCCCTTTTAGCGTATCGGTCGACTCAAGAAGATGTTCGACAGAACCATACTCCGTAATGAGTTTCTGGGCGGTCTTCTCTCCGACTCCCGGACAACCCGGGATATTGTCGATCTTGTCCCCCATCAGGGCAAGCAGATCGATGACCTGGGAAGTGGACTGCAGACCGTAACGTTCGCAGACCTCCTTCTCACCGCGCAGTTCAAAGTCCTGACCGCGATAAGAGGGCTTATACTGCAGTACCTGCGGACTGACCAACTGCCCGAAATCCTTGTCAGGCGTCATCATATAGGTCGTGAAATGTTCTTTCTCAGCCATTTTCGACATGGTGCCGATGACGTCGTCAGCCTCATACCCGGCCACTTCCAGAATCGGTATATTGTAGGCGCGGATAATATCTTTGATGATCGGGATCGAGAGTTTGATATCCTCCGGAGTAGCCTCCCGCTCTCCCTTATAGTCCTCAAAAGCCTCCGAGCGGAATGTCGGGCCCTGGGGATCGAAACAGACCGCTATGTGAGACGGGTTCTCCCGTCGGAGCACCTCCTCCAAGGTATTGACAAACCCGAAGATAGCCGACGTATTGAATCCCGATTGAGTGATTCTCGGCATCTTGATAAGCGCGTAATAGGCGCGGAAAATCAATGCGTAAGCATCGAGCAGAAAGAGTCGTTTATCCTTATTATCCATAACAGTCCTGTAAATAAGCTTTATTCCCTACAAATTTAATCATTTTTAGTCAAATGACAAAAGACCCGGTCGCAGTTGACCGGGTCCTTTATATTATCAGTTGCGCTGAGGCGCGGTTATTTCACGAGGAATTTCTGAGTTGTCGCGTTGCCGTTGGCGTCGGCTACCTTAACTAAGAGGATACCCTTGAAGCCATTCAGCGAGTACGCATGCAGACCGCTGTCGGCTGCCTTGACAACCGGCAGGCCCGCGATATCGTAGGCCTCCAGACTGAAATTCTCGCCGTTGACCATCAGCAGATCGCCTGCAACTGTCAGGCCGATCTGACCTTCGGTGCCTGCGATGATCTCTTCGACACCGTTATAGTTGGTCGATTCGCCGTTGAGTTCGCAGATATTGGAGTTGACTACGCGCTCTGATCCGGCGTCGATCAGCATGATGACTACCTCGCAGTTATCTTTATTGGAGATATTCGACGAAAGCGGAATCTGAATGTTGGCTTCGTAAGTCTCTCCGGCTACGAGCTTGGAGGGGATCAGACCGCCCGTACCGTTGAAGGTAGCGCCCCAGGTAGTGCGGACTACATCATTGAGTTCGTAAGGATATACCAGCGGAGACGCGTACTTGCCTCCCGCGCCCCATTCTCCGAGGGCCGGGTCCTTTGTAGAGTAAAGGTTGCTCTGCTGATAGCCTTCTACCTTATTCTCGATGATGACGGCGAAGATGTTATAGGCCGCGCGATCGAGATTGAGGGCGGGACGTACGGAAGTCTTGACATTGACGCAGTTATTGGCGTCGTCGAGAGTAGACTTGACTGTCACTTCGACGTCAGTCGCTGCTGTCATCTGAGAGCGGAAGAGATCAAGCCAAAGCATAGCTTCCTCGCCCGTCTCGGGATCGGGATCGCCGACTCCTGAGAAGACGTACGCGCCGGTAGAACTGCTCTTCATCGGGAACGCGATCACTCCGCGGTCAAGGCGACCGGTAGGAGCACCTGTCATACCCAGGAATGCGCTGTAATTTTCAAGACCGGAGCCGAGGGCGTCGCCGGTATAAGTATGGATACCCATCGGAATAAGGCCGCCGGGATAGAGCTTCTGGATGTTCTCGATGCCGAGGATACCGAGCGGACAGTTGGGACAGGTCTGACCTGTAAACTCTTCAAGGACTACCTTGCGGCCGGGCTGGAAGATAAGGTTGCGTACCTCGCTTACTGTAGTTGCCGTATTGCTGCCCAGGGTGACGGAGACGGTGTACTTATTGGTAGTAGCTTTCTTCAGGGGGAGAGCCTTCGGGAAGGAGAAGCTGTAAGGCTTCTCGTTGGTCAGTTCGAGACCGGACTCCTCAATCTTGGAGACTTCCACTCCCTCGCCGTCAAGCAGAGACATGGAGATCGAATCGTACTTGTCAAGATCGGAGGCTACGAGTACCGTACCCTTGATGACTACATCCTCCTTATCGACTACGCGCGCCGGAGTGTCGATGGTAGTCATGAAGGCCATGTCGTGAACGACGCGGATATTGTCGATGAAGATAGCGCTCTGATCCTCCATTTCGTTGACGAAAGCGATATAGATATTCTTGCCGGCGTATTCGGGCAGACGTACTACATAGTTGGTCCATTCATTATCCAGCACGTCCTCATCTGCACCGGGAGTAAGCATCTCGTTGAAGACGACCTTACCCTCCTCGCGGATGCGGGCCACGGTCGCTGCGTTAAGCACGTTATAGACCTCGTCGGCTTCCCATACATATACCTTAAGGTAATCGTCACAAGCCCAGAGATAGCTCTGCGCGTCAAATTCAAGATAGCATTTATTGTCGGGGATATGGATCTGGCGGGTCATCATCCAGTCGTCGGACTTGCCGCCGCCTTTATACATGGAGTGCGAGCCGAAAGCCATATTGTTGGAGCCCTCGTCACGTACATAATACCAGGGGGTATCCTTGGTGAAGCCCCAGCTGCCTACGAGCGGGTCAGGATCCAGACCGTCGCCGTCGTAGAAGAGGAAGTTATCCATACTGCCGCAATCCTCGTTGAAGAGATACTTGTCGTCGGCATTGAGTTCGGGCACGTAAGTACCGGTATAATGAAGTGTGATCTCTTCATTGGCGCCGCCGCCGGAGATATCGGTCACTGCGTTGGCGGGAATAACTACCGTATAAGACTCGCCGTCAAGAAGATTCTGACGTACGGGCGGGAAGACAAACATCTGCTTGCCGTTGACGAGAATTGACATTGTAGAGAGCGGGAGCTCGGTGCCGTCGATATAGAGGAAACCGGTCTGGTTTTCGGAAAGCTTCAGATCGGCATCGAAGAGGATCGTGATCGGGTTGGCGCTGAGGTCGAGGAAGGCTACTGCTCCCTCATCTTCCGGCACTGAAGATACCATAGCGACCGGAGTGTTGGCACGGCCAGTGAAATCTACATTGATCTCGTCGGCTGCGATAGAATTGTCATCCTTCAGGACGATCATGCCTTCGGGGATATTGAGCGTATATTTCTTGCCGGCTTCGAGATCGCGGCTGCGGAAGGTCAGGGTGACCTTGCGGCCGTCGACAACAACGCCGTTGCTGCTTACGGGCGACCAGCTGCTCGCGCCGTCCTCGGACTTGAAAGTGATCTTGGAGGAATTACCCTTTACCTGCACTTCGCGCTCGAAGTTGAGAGTGATGGTATTGAGTTTCGACAATTCGGCTCCGGGAGTCGGATAGACTGTATAGTCGGCGAGAAGCTTCACTTTGGCGATCGCATCCTGAAGGGTCTCTTCTCCGAATCGGAGGATATAGGAAGTCTCGAGAGTCGGCATCATGATGACGGTCTTGCCGTCGGCCGAAGCATGAAGCGGACGTCCGGTCACCGGGAAACCGCTGGCTTCCTCGAAGTCCAGGTTATAGATCTGCTTATAGACCTGATCGAGCGATACGATAAATTTGCCCTGCTGGAAGACTGCTGTCGGGTAGGGATACTCCGCCGGAGTCGCCATGTAGAGGAAGCCGTCGTTGCCTACAGCGAAGGAGCCTACGTCGGCAGCCTCGTTCTGGGTAAGGACCTCGAAGGATTTGTCGACCACGCTATAGCGGAAGGGATGCTGAGACTCAGCAGGCCATTCAGATCCGGGCACTTCCTGCACCATATAAGCTATGCCGGTCACCCAGAGTCCGTTGGGGCTCATCGAAGGACCCTGCACGAAGAATGTGCCGGGCACGTCGGGAGTCCAGGGCTTGGCATCGTCGGGAGTGAAACCGATGAAGTCGTAACTGTCATCCTGACGGTCATATACGTAGATACAGAGCTGGGGAGGCAGCACGTAAGACATCGACATGTAACCCAACAGATAGCGGCCGTCGGGAGAAAGATTGATGAAGATATTCTGGTCCTGATCGGTATGCTGCATGTCATAGATCGGGATGTTGGGGAGATCGATCTGGTTGCCGGTAGTCAGATCATACATTACGGGATAAGCCCTAAAGGGATCGGCCGATGTGGTCAGATAGCCCGCACAGTATTTGCCGTCGGGAGTGATCGCGTTCAGGCCGCCCATATCGAATTCTCCCGCCATGGGCATGATGGTCCATTCCTGAGTATCGGCGTTCCAATACGCGGGCTTGGAATTACACTGGCCGACAACGATCTTGCCGTTGTCAGTCACGTCATTTACCCCGCAAAAACCGGTAGCGGTGGTAACCTCTACCTTTTCAAGCGTCGTGAGATTGATCAGAATGCCGCCTACCGGGCTCTCTACGCCGTCGACATGCTTCTCGGAGACACCCCATAATCCATTGTCGGATATGTTGTTGATCAGAAGGTTTTCTCCGGGACTTGGCAAGACAATCTCAGGGGCCGGACTCGCAGCCGAAGAGCTGAAGCCGACCGCGGCTGTCAGCGCAGCCGCCAAAAACATTGATGTCTTCATTCGGAAGTTTATTTATGGTTGATTGAAAAATTTTTCAATAATCATAGCCTTGAATGTCGGAAAGAGTACACTTCAAGGGTATTAGATCAGGGTTAGATAGGCGAGGATTACCCCCTCGCGGAGTTTTCAGCAACTAAATTATAAAAAAAATCTCATTCCTAAAAATTTTTTAGTTAAGAATAGGAAATTTTAATCCTCTTTATGTTTTTTATCTCACTGACTTTTCTTAATTTTGCGCATCTCAAATCTGAGATTAACCTGAGATTAACCGTAATCAACATATAATCATACATAGCATAATCATATTCAGCATGAAGAAAATCTACGCAACTTTAGCGGCAATGGCTCTCTGCGCCGCTTCCGCTTCGGCAGCCATCACCGTCTCTGTCGACGGCAACTCAATCCCCGACAACGGAACGATCACCGTAGGCGCTGACGCCTTCACCCACATGTATATTCCGGGCATCCTCGATCAGTGGAAGGGCGCGGTCCATATCGTGGTCAAGAGCGACGCTCCGACGCAGGTAGATCTTGTCGCTTCCAGCGGCGACATCATGTTCTGCCCCGTCGGCGGCAACTGCTACAATACTTTTGACGCCGGCAACGGCACCTTCACAGGCGATGGCGTTATCAATGAGAAAGACATGACAGTAGAGGTTGACATGAACTATTACAATGCCGGCGAGACTCTTCCCCAGGAAGAGCAGACCATGAAGGCTACCCTTACCGACAAATCCGGAGCGAAATTCGTGGTTAACTTCCTCTTCGACACCAAGGACTACTCCGGCGTCGACGGAATCGCTGCCGACGGCCTGGTCAACGTCTGGTCCGTCTCCGGCCTCAAGGTACTCGAGGCTGCTCCCGCCGAGGCTCTCTCAACTCTGCCCAAAGGTCTCTATATCGTCAACGGCAAGAAAGTAGCCGTCAAGTAAACCCTCTAAAAAAACGTCTAAAATCCCCGGTCGCGTTTGCGTGATTGGGGATTTATTGTTACTTTTGCACTCTGATGCATCAGTTTGACGAAATACAATCACGCCTCGCGCCCGAACTCTCGCGGATGAACGCCATCATCCGCGAATGCCTGGCTACCCCCAACGAGCTTATGAATCAGGTAGTGACCGGCTATCTGCGCACCAAAGGGAAGCAGATCCGGCCCTTGCTCGTCATGCTCGCCGCCAAGTTTTTCGGCGGCGTGACCGACGACACCCTCTACGCAGCCGCCGCCCTGGAAATGCTTCATAACGCCTCACTCATCCATGATGACGTCGTCGATGAGACATCCGTGCGCCGCGGACTCCCTACTGTCAATACCGTCTGGGGGAATCACATGGCGGTCCTCGTAGGCGACTTCTTCGTCAGCAACGCTCTCGCAGCCGGAATCAAGACCGGCCATATTTCCGTAATCTCAGCCCTTTCGGCCCTCGGCAAGGAACTCTCTTTAGGCGAAGTCGACCAGATCTGCAATGTCCGCAAGCATTATCTCGACGAGCAGCATTATCTCGACATGATCAGCAAGAAGACCGCCTCGCTCTTCCTCAACTGTGTCCGCATGGGAGCCGAGACGGCCGGCGCTAAAGAAAAGGAATACGCCCCTCTCGTAGAGTTCGCCCATCTGCTCGGACTCGCTTTCCAGATACGCGACGATATTTTCGATTATTACAAAGATGAATCTATCGGCAAGCCGACCGCCAATGACCTGAGGGAGGGAAAAGTGACCCTCCCCCTGCTCCATGCCCTGAGTGCGGCCCTCCCCGAGGAGGCCTCCGCAAGGGAAGCATTGCTCAAACGCGGCAACCTTTCCGCCGAGGAAATAGAATCCCTCGTCGAATTTGCGATTGCCAACGGTGGCGTAGAATATGCTTACGCCTACATGCGCGATCTCCAGAACCGGGCCGTCGCCCTGCTCGAATCCTATCCCGATTCGGAATGGCGCCAGGCATTCCTCGACCTTTTCGAATTCATCATCACCCGAAATAAGTGACGTCTCCTCATGCTGCTACCGTACATGAAAGAAGGCATTGTCGAAGCAGGCTGCGATGAAGCAGGCCGCGGATGCCTATGCGGTCCGGTAGCATGCGCGGCGGTTATCCTCCCCCCGGATTTCGATTGCCCGGAACTCAACGACTCCAAGCAACTCTCGGAAGCCGCCCGCGATCAACTGCGCCCCGTCATCGAAGATGAAGCCTTGGCTTGGAGCGTCGTAATGGTAGGCCCCGAAGAAATCGACCGCGTCAACATCCTTCGAGCCTCGATTCTCGGAATGCAGCGGGCCCTCGACCGCCTCAAATGGCTCCGTATATTCCCCTCCCCTTATCCCAATAGACCTGAAATCACGGGAGGCGAACCGGCCATCCCGGAACATATCCTCGTTGACGGCAACAAATTCTCCAAATACAAAGATATTCCCTATACTACCGTTGTCCACGGCGACGCTACTTACGCCTCCATCGCAGCCGCCTCGATATTGGCAAAGACCTACCGCGATGCGCTGATGCGCCGCCTGGCCGAAGAATACCCCGGCTACGGCTGGGAACGCAATATGGGTTACCCTACCGCCGAACATCGCCGCGCAATTCTCGACCTCGGCCTGACCCCTCATCACCGCCGCTCCTTCAAGCCCTGCCAGCCCTCGCTCTTCGATTGCCTCGGGTAAGAATAGAATATGTTTTACAACATATTATTGCCAAAATATCACGTTTTTTTCGTAACTTGCACTACCTTAAATCTGACCATGCGCCGTTAACCCTTATCTTCGATAAGATATTGTTTCTTACCGAAGCGGGGCAACGCCTTGATTTCAGCCATCTTTTAGACATCCAACTAACAATAACCAAATACTTTTTCACTATGAGAAAATGCTTCTCTCATTACCGCTACGGCGCCTCAAAAATCTTTATGACGCTGGCGATGCTCATCGCTACCGTCATGATGACAAAGGCCGCCGATCCGGTGCCTGTCACTGAGCCCAATCAGGTCATCACTGAAGGCGTAACCTACTCATACGAGGCAATGAAGTCAGTGTCAGTCGCCTTCACGCCGACAGTCGACGGAACCCTTCGCGTCGAAGGATTCCATAACTTCGCCTTCTTCGAAAAGTGCCTCACTCCCGGCTCAAGTTATTCCGAACCGCGCGAAGACTACGTTGCCCTCGACCCCGTAGCCAATATCCGCGAAGTGAAGGTCACTAAAGGAAAAACCCTTTATATCGTCGACACTTTCACATTGATGTCCGGTACCGGCACTCTCTTCCTCGAGAACGCCGCTCCCTTGGCCCTGCAGTACATGCAGCCCGAACCGAATATGGTTGTCGACTTCAACAACTATCCCTCGGCTCAGCTGACCTTCAACCAGAATGCCAAGTCTACCGAGGCTAACGCCAACATCTCGTTCAAGAACCGCCTCACCAACGAGACCACTACCCTCCAATCCCGCATCTCCGGCAACGGAACCAAGATGCTGACTATCCCCTTCTACACTCAACTCAAGCCTTATATCGCCAGCGGCGCCATCCAGCCGATGGATGAATTCCAGATGACTATCATCGGCCTGCAGTCTGAAAAGGGGGTACCCTACGTTGATGCAGACGCCCAGGGCAATACTACTTTCACTTTCCTCTGCGGCTCCATCCCGACTGTCAGCACCAAGTCTTATTGCCCCAACCCCTTCCTCTCTTATTGGCCGGAAGGTACTCCCGAAGGTATCCTCACGATTACTTTCGACCGTCCGCTCGGCACTTCCGACAAAACTTACGCTGAACTGGGCTGGGGTAATCAGGAAGGTGAAGATGGACAATACTACTCCGAGACTCTTCCCGTCAAGATCGATGGCAATACTCTCTCCGTAGATTTCACCGGCAAACTCCGTACTCCCTCGACAATGACTCCGATGTATCCAGACGGAATGTACAACATCATGACCGTCGACATAGTACACGTTGTTGATGAATTCGGAATTCCCGTAGGCTCCAGCGGTTCCGGCACTACCGGCTCCTATACTTTCGCTCCGGAATATAAGCTTCTCGAAAAAGGCACTCTCGCCGCTGAATTCGAACCCGCTTCCGGCGCTGACCTCAACCTCGTATCCAACGTCAACGTCTGGATCTCCGGTATCAACAATATCACTTTCGACGGCTTCAAACTCGAAGTGACCGACAAGACTTCCGGCGAAGTATCAACCGTAGTCATCCCCATGAGCGACGTTAAAGTCACTCCCGACGGCACTGACGCGGCCGAATATGACTTCGCACTCCCCGCAGACGTCAAGGCTAATGCCAAGACTGTCGTTGTGACCCTCAACAATGTTGTAGGCAAAGACGGCTATAACCACGACAACGATATCCGCGCTACTTACGGCGGATTCGTCATCACTTACGCCGATCCCGCAGCAGGCTCTGAGATGCGTTCTCTCGACGCCGGCTCGATAATCACCATCGAAGCCAATGTCGCCGAAAAGTATCCCAACATGTATGTGGAATACGAAATCTATGAAGTAGACCCCGAAACCAAAGAAAAGGAAATCATCAAATCCATCATGTGGATGGATCGTCAGGATGACGGCTCCTACCAGGCTGAAGTAGCCGGTAACTATAAGATGATCTATGGTAAGGAATATCAGGTCAACTTCACCGCATGGGAAGAGGAAAGCATCCGCTATTACGCTCCCGAAGAGACCCTCGGCTCTGACTTCATCGTATGGAAAGGCCTTACTCCTCCCTATATCTATTCAGCAATCACTCTGACAGACATTAACCCCGCCGCCGGCGAACTCCTCGAAAGCGATGTAATAACCCTCACATTCGACGGAATCGTCAACCTCGGCAATACATCCGGCTCCGCTGTCGATACAGGTATCGTAGTGGGCATGGGCGCCGGCCTGACCGCATTCAAGGAAGTCCGTCCCGTAAATCCCGAAGTTGTTGACGGCACTACATACGCATCCACATGGGAACTCGTCTTCCCGACCAACTATCTGAATAACCAGTCAGCTCCCGTCATCATCTCTTTCAAGGCCTTTGACGAACAAGGGCGCCTCGTGCAGGGCACCGAAGGTGTCGACGAGACCTCATGCTTCCTGTTTCAGTATGACGTGCCCGGAATGTTTAAGGAAATCACTGTTGATTTCGGCACCGAACCTATCAATTCCGTCAAAGAAATCAAGGTAAGCTATCCGACAGGCATCAACGTCTCCTACGAGATGCTTTTCTCCGATGTCAAGGTCTTCAACCGCATGCAGACTGAAGTAGCAGTGATGGAAGACTTCATAATGGATGAAGATCCGGATAATCCCTACGCTGTCGCAACTTCCGGCCGCATTATCCTCAACAATGAAATCTCTCAGGAAGGCGGCTACATGCTCTATATCCCCCGCGGATTCTTTAACCTCGGCACTGAATTTACTCCTGCCAAAAACGCGGAAGTAAGCCAGCCCTTCTCAATTGCAATGGCTGCATATACCGCCAATCCCGCTGAAGGCACTGTTGAATCCCTCGAAACTATCGTGATAGCTTACAACGGTGGTCTCATCAAGCTCGCTGAAGACACTGATCTCAAGCCTTACTATAACTTCGAAGGCGAAACTGCCAACTATAGCTTCTCCAACGTCTCAGCTTACGACAATGAACTCACTCTGACTCTCAGAACTATGACTGACGAACCCGGCATTTACACAGTGACTGTACCCGAAGGTCTCGTACTCTTCACTGACGGCACTCCCGCTCCCGCAGTCACTCTGACTTACGTCATCGAAGAAGTAGTGGCTCGTCCGAACCTCACTGTCGATCCTGCTGAAGGCAACGTGACTTCCATCCCGGAATACCTGCGTATCGTATTCGACGACTACTCGGAAGTTGGTCCCGGCATGGGCAAAGCTACCCTGACAATCAATGACGAAGCTCCCATCACTTTGGGTGACACTGAATTCGACTGGGAAGACGAGCGTCTCAACCTCCTCCTTCAGGGCACCGGTGCCACTCCCGAATACACTGCCGAAGGCACTTACGTATTCTCCTTCCCCGCAGGGTACTTCGCACTCGGATCAAACGGCGCTCCCTCGCCCGCGTTCACTCTGACTTACACTATCGGCGCAGTTAATCCCGGCACTAACGTAACATTCGATCCCGAACCCGGCACTGTCGCTAAGCTCACTCAGGTCAATGTTATCTTCACAGATTATGAGGAGGCTACTACAGGCAGCGGCCGCGCTACCATCTCCGTCAACGGCGGCGAAGCTGCGATTCTCCCCGATGCACTACCCTCAGCGTCTGTATGGAACATGGTAGAGCAGCCCCTCGGTCAGACCTACACTGAAAACGGCACTTACGAAATCTTCTTCCCCGCCGGATACTTCACCATGGTCAACGGCTACGACGAGACTCCGAGTCAGGAAATGACTGTCCGCTACGAGATTGGTAACAACGTAGGCGTGACAGCTGTAGACCTCGACGCGAAGACTTACACAGTCTTCACTCTCGACGGCGTTCGCCTCCTCGACGGCGCAGACCGCGAAGCCTACAAGGCTCTCGCTCCCGGTCTCTACATCGTCAACGGCGTGAAGATCCTCAAGAAGTAAGAAAACTCCCCAAGGGCAACCCCCTTAATCATAGCAAAAGCGTTCCGGCTTGGCCGGAACGCTTTTTTCTTGCTCCCGACCTATTGAGCTAATTAGGCCTATTAGTCTAATTAGTATTATTAGTATTATTGGGCCTATTGGTCTAATTAGACTAATTGGGCTTATTGGTAATCCTCCTTCTGGTTTGCTTTTGCGAAAATTTTAGTATCTTTGCGACATGAATCGCTTTGAGACTTTCTTCGAATCCCGACTCAGGGCCCGGAGAGTGGCCGTCTGGCTGGCGTTCGCCGGTGCGCTGATAGCCTATCTCCTTACCTTGGAGCCGGATGCCTCTTATTGGGACTGCCCCGAATATCTCGTGACGGCCCTGCGGCTCGAAGTAGGTCATCCACCCGGCAATCCTTTCTGGACCCTAACGGCACGCATCTTCTCGTTCTTCGGAGCCACGGATCCTCGACACATGGCTGTGGCCGTCAATGTCTCCAGTGCGCTCTTCACAGCAGGAGCTGTCGCGATTCTCGCTTCAGTGATTTTCCTACTGCTCAACTTTATCAGGTTTCCCCGCCTGTCTCCTGCTATCTTTCCCGACGGCCGAATCCGCAAAATCCGCACCAATATCCTTTGCGGCATCATCTCCTGGGCCGGGGCAATGACCTTCGGATGGGCCGATTCTCCATGGTTTTCGGCCTTAGAGGCCGAAGTCTACGCGTTTTCGCTCTTCTTGACCGCATTGGTAGTCAGGCTCATGATCGGTTGGGCTTTCATCCCGACGGGTCCTCGGAGCCGTCGCCAGCTCCTGCTGATCGTCTATATCACCGGGCTATCTATCGGTGTCCATCAACTCAATCTGCTTGTCCTCCCGGCCCTCGCCGTCATCTGGATCTTCCGGCGCCGTCCGCAGAAAACGGGATGGTGGAGAATTCTATTGGCCTTCATTTCAGGATGCGCGGCCGTCGGATTGATTCTCTTAGGGATGATGCCGGGAGTGCTGAAAATAGCCGGCCGATTCGAATTAGAGTGCGTCAACGCTCTCAATTGGCCTCCCCATTCGGGGGTCATACTCTTCTGGGGGATAGCCATGCTGATATGCTGGCTCCTACCCTTCTGTTTCCGCTATTCGCGACTGCAGCTCTTGGCCTGGATTCCGGCGTTGCTGCTGACAGGCTATTCCTCCTATATGCTGCTGCTCGTCAGAGGTGCGGCCAATCCACCGATGAACGAGGCTGCCCCTACCGATATCTTCGCCCTCCAAAGCTATCTCGGCCGCGACCAATACGGTTCGACCCCGCTATTCTACGGGAAGACTCCGAAAAGCACCATACTTCGCAGGGAAAGAATCCTCGCCGACGGCTCTGCCGACTACTCGCGCAATGCCATGAAATACGGCTCTCCACGATATGCCCTTACCGATTCGGGCTATATCGCATACGACCGTGCCCGTACCCCAATCTACGCGCCGGAACTCAATATGATTTTTCCGCGATTGACCAGCAGCGATCCCTCCGATATCAAAGCCTACGCTGACTGGGCGGGGATGACCTCGGAGACAATGGAATCCGTGGAAATCTCCTACGCCCTCGATTCTCTCGACCGCCCTGTCGGGAGGTTGCTCCCCGACGGCCGACGGCTGCGCGAAACAGAACTGCGACCTACTTACCTCCAGCAACTCCGTTACATGTTGGGTTATCAGTTCGGATATATGTATTTCCGCTATCTCCTTTGGAATTATTCCGGCCGCCAGAACGATCGCTTCGCTGTCGGAGAAGTGGAGCACGGCAATTTCGTTACGGGGTTTCCCCTTGTCGACGATCTGATGCTCGGTTCCGGAGATGCCATGCCGCGCGAAATAGGCCATGAGAATCCGGGCCATAATGTCTATTTCATGATTCCCCTGCTGTTAGGAATCCTCGGCATCATATTTTTGCAAGGAGCAGGCAGACGGGGCAAAAGGGCGAATCTGATCATTACGATTCTGTTTCTGATGACAGGCCTGGCGATAGTCTTCTATCTCAATCAGTCGCCGCGCGAACCGCGGGAACGCGACTATTCTTTCTTAGGGTCACTATGGGCTTACGCAATATGGATCGGAGGAGGAATGGCTCTTTTGATTCAAAGCGCACTCCGGATTCGATTGGGCAATAAAAACCGGACTTGGTTACGGCGCATCCTGATAGTCGCATCCATAGGCGTCACTCTGGCCACACCCCTATGGATGCTCGGACAGAATTATGATGACCATGACCGCTCGGGGCGGCATGGGGTATCCGACTTTGCCATCAATCTTCTGGAATCTCTGGACCCTGACGCCATCCTCTTCACTAACGGCGACAATTATACCTTCCCCCTTTGGTGGGTACAGGAAGTGTTGGGAGTGCGCCGGGACGTCACCATAGTCAATACCGCTTATCTCGGCACTTCCTGGTATATCGTTCAACTTCGCGGCGATTCTTACGAAGCGCGGGGGCTGAGAATGTTGATGCCGATCGACTCCCTGCGGCTCGGAGCCTTCACCTATTCCAATTATGCCTCCTCACCGGAGTTCCCGTCGAGATATGATTCCCTGCAGGCCGTCGATGCCTTGGCAGCCTTACGACAGTTTTACTCTGCTCCGTCCTCCTCGCGACGGCTCCCGGCTATGCTGCGCGTCTTTAATCCGGAGGGACAGGATTCACTGATACTGCGTACATCCGCTGTTGCCTCGGCTTCGTCTCAGATGTCGCTCCGTCAGTTGGCCGCTCTCGATATAATCAGTGTGAACGCCGCCTGTGAAACGCCGCGTCCCGTCTATTGGCAACCCGCATTGTCGCAGTCGGACTATGCCGGCTTCTGTCCCTTCACGACCCGCACCCTCCAGACGCGACGGCTCGTCTATGCCGACTCCGTCGAACCCGCGACTATGAACACTCTTCTTGACTTCGATCTCCGCAAGGCTCTCCGGACAAAGAGCGGACGCAAGGAGATCGGAGCGGAAGACGGAAACCTCCGCCTCGACCCACGGATTCCCTACGCTGACGACACATACGGAGAAATGATAACCTGGCAACGTCAGAATCTGCTGCGCCTCGGCGGACGCCTGCTGAAATACGGTCGTCCGGAAGAGGCTCTGCAGGTTGCCCGGCTTATCGACAGCATCTTCCCTGCGGAAGTTCATGAATATCAACTCTATGGGGAGTTAGACTCAATTATCGATGAGGGGCCGGATTTAGCTCGGCTCTACCTTGAGGGAGCGCGCCTCAGTTCCCCCGCCGGAGCTTTCAAGACGCATCCTGAATACCGGAAAGGATTGCAGTTGCTCCGCCGTGAACGTGCCCGTTATCTCGAATGGCAGAATTATCGGCGCTCGCTCCCTCTGCATCTGCAGGGAGTGATGACTCCCAAGAATATCCGGAAGACAAACCGCGTCGCCCGCCTTGACTCCCTCCTCCGAATATATTAGTCACCCCGCCAAAGAACTCAACGGGAATAAACCGGAAAAAAAGCCTTTCAAATCAACATATATAATCCAAGGCATTCAATAAAGAAACCAAGGCCTCAACCTCTATGACAATATTCTTAATCGGCTATATGGCCAGCGGCAAGACCACTTTAGGACGGGCGTTAGCCCGCGCGACCGGAATGACATTTATCGATCTCGATTTCTACATCGAGCAGCGCTTCCGCAAATCGGTAAGTGAGATATTTGCAGAAATGGGCGAGGAACGTTTCCGCGAGATTGAGCGGGAAATGCTGAGGGAAGCCGGTGAATTCTGCGACGTCATAGTATCTTGCGGCGGCGGGACCCCCTGCTATTTCGACAATATGGATTTCATGAACGACCGGGGAATTACCGTCTGGCTTCAGGCGGGCGTGGATTGCACGGTCCGCCGCCTTCTGACGGCCAAGACCCGCCGGCCCATCATCGAGCGAACGCCACGCGCCGACCTCCCCGGCTTTATCGAAAAACATCTCGAAGAGCGTCGTCCCTTTTATTCCAAGGCTCGGTTGCGCTTCCCTTCCGAAAAGATAGAGACCCGCTCTGAAATAGCCGAACAGGTCGAACTTCTGCGCCAACTCATCGATACGTGTAAAAAATAAAGGGCGTGTCTCCGACAGGCCCTTCACTAAGTCACACTCATTAAAATAACTTATTGATAATGAAGTATTTCTACTTTCACAGTCGTACTTCAGCTTTCACAAGTTCAATACGATTATATTGCTTTTTCCTTTGTGTCTAATGAGTTCTTGTACTCACTATGACTAACCAATCATTAGCTCTTTTGCACTGCAAAATTACTAATAAATTTCCATTTGCCAAACTTTTTTAAGATATTTTTATTAAAAATGTTAATTATTTTTTTGTTTCCAAATAATATATATCGTCTTTCAATAAAAATTATCTGTTTTTCATATTCATCCTATCTCTCATCGCTCTCATTCCGGTGGAAGTGTGAGGAGCCAGTCGGAATCATCTTTTGGCAACCGGCGTGTCCGCGGAGAAGAGGGGGGAGTTTCCTGTGGGGATTTGGGCGCGAGAAGGGATGACGACGGAGGGGTCTTGCGGTTTATTTCCGCCCTGTCTTCGTCATCTTCAGAAAATAGATAGGGGTCTTCCCCTTCTTCAAGTATATCTGATTCGTTATCGTTGCGCCGACCGGGATTTTTATGGCCCAAGGCATCACGCAACCGAAGAGTCAGCATCTTTATGCGCTCTTCATACCGCGCCTTTACCGCTTCCCACTCTTTCATCTGCTCGGCTATGGCATCCAACTCCATCCGGGTCTGGCGCCATTCGCCCAGTTCTTTTTTGAGTTCGGCAGACTCGGCTTCCATGCGATCGAGAGCGCCCTTCATCACAGCCCGCTCTTCCTCGCGTCTTGCCGCAGCCTTCTCCTCGCGGTCAGCCTTCTCTAAATTCTCCTGAATAATGCGCTCGCGATCCTTCTCGGTCCTCGTCAGCAGATCGCGCAAGGTCGCCGCTTCCTCGCTCAGACTCATCATCTCCCTACGCGAACGGCACGGATGCAGCCATATCTGCCATGCGCTCCGTCCTTCTCCGCCGGGGGTTGACTCTACCTCTTCACCGCTCATCCTCCGGATTGGTTATGGCGCTATCTCCGTTGGCTTTACGGTCCTGCTCCTTGCCGGGTTTGATCACAATCCCTTTTGATTTGCGACCGTTGATAGCGATTGTGAGGGGTTCGGGGAATTCGACTATCCGGATCGCCTCCGACTCGTAGACGGCAGGCAGCGAATCAAGCCATTCGCTATCTATCATCCCCTGACCGCCGGGCTGGTCGATCGTAAAATAGCCGACACCGAATGAGGTGAGGTTCTGGAAGAAGTGAGTGCCCTGCGAAGGTTCGATACGATAGCCGGGCAGAGCGGACTCCACGATAAGCCGCGCGCCGGTAATCTGCGACCAACGCACCGGTATACCCAATGCCGGATCGGAAGAGCCCCAGCGACCGGGGCCTATAAGGATATAGGGGATGTCGCGGGAGGTGAAATCTTTATTGATACGCTCAACTTCAAGCGCCGTTTCGGGGTTATTGACCGAATTGAAGGTAGAGGGCTTAACGTAAGCGATATGACGGACGTTGTCCATGACGCCATGGCCCAACGCGGTTTCAGAGCGGAGTATGAGGTCTTTGTCATCGACTTCGAGAAGGGAATCGTCGAGCATCTCCTTGGTGTCGACGATAGGACGGATCTGCAACCAATAGACTGTCCCCTTACGCTTATCGCGCATGGCATCGGGATTGATATTTCCCGCGAACTCGATCTCCACGGGGCGACCCATCTCGTACTGGCCTGTAGTCAGCATGAAGTCTATGATATCAGCCAAGGGGAACACTCCATGATTGAGCACATTGGCGAATGTGACTACCTTGCGGCCCGGACCGAAATCCGTGTCGCGCAACCGACGGTCGTTGACGTCGAACGTGGAGACGAGGTAGCGCAAAGCGCCCGTAGCGGCCGCGTCGTTGACGTTGACCTTGCGGATATTGTAGGAATCATCGGTCGTCAGCGCAGGGCGCGCATCGTCATCATTCTGGGGAAGGGCATAAAGCTGCGTCTGGGTGTCGCGGAGCGCAAGCTGGAGTGTGGAAGTCTGCAGCACCTTCTGCGGATGACGCGGTGAGAACCGCAAGGCCATCCCTCCGTCAACTATATATTTACCTAATCCTACCGCGACCTCGGCTACGCCGTCTTCGGCAACCTCATCATTGAGCGGATAGTAATTCAGCGACCGACCTACCCCCGAGAAACTCGGATAATAGAGGCCGTCATGGTCTTCCCCGGCTACTTCCTGAAGGATAACTGCCATCTTCTCCTGGTCAATCACGTTGGATGTAGCGTTCATATACGCTTTTGAGTCAGAGAAGAAGACTGAGGCGTAGACCCCCTTGATAGCCTCGCAAAGCATCTGCAGCCGCTCCTCGGGGTCTTTGAGGGCCGGAATCATATAGGTCGAGTATATCCCGGCGAAGGGCTGATAATGGGAGTCTTCAAGGAGGGAGGAGGATCTGACGGCAAGGGGCCGGTCGATGACATCGAAGAGGGCAAGGAGGTTTTCACGAAGTTCTTCCGAGAGGTTGGCCTCCAGGAAGGCGGACAATATCTCCGCATCCGGACGGTCGGAAAGAGCTATCGGATAGAGATTGTTCTGCTCCATGAACTCGTCGAAAATATCGGTGCAGAGTACTACCGTCCGCGGAATCGTCACCTCAACGCCCTTGAAGTTGTCGCAGACGGGATGACGCTTGATGATCTGGTCGATGAAAGCTAAGCCGCGCCCTTTGCCGCCGAGCGAACCTTCCCCTATCCGGGCAAAGTTACTGTAGCGGTCGAAGCGGTCTTTCTGGAAGATGGCGACCACGCCGCGGTTTTTCATCCGCCGGTATTTGACTATGCACTCGAAGATAAGTTTGCGGACAGACGCCGCCTGGTCCATATTCGTGAAGCGATAGGACTTTATGGCATTGGCTATCGGGAAGAGCGCACGCGAGTCAAACCAACGGCTGACTTCATTCGACGAACAGAGTTCCCACAACGCGTCGTCGGGAATGTCGAATACATATTTCTGCATCTCCTTCAGGTTGGAGATCCTGAGCATCTCCTTGCCGTCTGCGAGATTGCGCACGATGAAATCTCCAAAGCCGAAATATCGGGTTACGGCCTTGCGGAGATCCTGAGGAAGGGTCTTGGAGTTCTTGTCAAGAAAGACCAATCCTTCTTCAAAAGCTCTTTTGGCGTTTTCGCTCTCCTGACTTTCGAGAATTATGGGGAGATAGGGGTCAGTGTGGCGCACTTCCTCTGCGAAAGTGAAGCCGGCGACAGGATCTTTTTCGCCCTCTCGCGGGAAGCGGACGTCGCTGATGATACCTAACATATTGTTGCCGTAGCGGGCATACAGATCGCGGGCTTCTTCGTAGTCGCGGGCAAGAAGCACTTTCGGGCGTCCGCGCATACGGAGCATCTGCTCATGCTCGTTGAGCGCTTCTTTTGAAAATTTTACGCTCTGCTTGAGCAGGAATTTATAGAGATGAGGGAGTATCGATGAGTAAAAGCGTATGGAGTCTTCGATCAGCATGATGGCCTGAACGCCCACTCCTTCAATGTCGGCGTCGGCATTCATCTTATCCTCTATCAGTTTGATAATGGCGAGGATCAGATCGACGTTGCCGAGCCATGAGAAAACATAGTCGACCCCCCTCAGATCCTCATCGGCGATACGCCTGCGGACCTCCTTGGAGAATGGCGTCAGCACCACGAAGGGGATATCGGGATAGAGGGCGTCAAACTGCCGGGCTTCATGGAAGGTCTCGCTTATGTCGACGCCGGGCATGGCGATGATCAGGTCGAAGTTCTTCTCCAGAAGCTGCTGACGCGCCTGCGCGTAAGTGGCGACTTTGGTGAAGCGCGGCGGCGAGGAGAGATTGAGGGATACGTACTCGAAATAGACCTGCTCTTCGACTCGCCCGTCTTCTTCCATCATGAAGGCGTCGTAAGGGGTCGCGATAAGCAGGACATTATGGATACGCTTCTGCATGAGATCCTGAAAAGCGGTATCCTTGAGATAGAGTTTGCTGAGAAGATTATCGTCTACGTTCTGCATGGTAAGGAGAGTTGATTACACACCTTTTAACTCCCGATCAAATGATTAAAAATCCGCTTTCTCCGGTTCCTCCCTCCGATAGGGAAGTGAAATTCGGGATTAAGCCGAGGTCTTGCCGGGGTCCGGACGGGATCTTATTTGGTTCCGTTTACTTTTGTAAGGAAAGCATCGAGGGCGGCCGTCATCGAAGGATATTCCGGAGTCGGAGCCGCGTAGTCGAGGCGAAGGCCTGCGTCGGTGACCGCCTTGGCGGCGTCAGCGCCGTACGTGCCTATATAGATTTTCTGCTCGTCCTGATTGAAGTCGGGAAAGTTTTTCTTAAGGGAGTCAATACCGGCCGGAGAGAAAAAGAGGAGCATATCGTAGTCCAGCGGCTCATCAGGAGTGAAGTCGTTGCTGACCGTACGATACATTATCGCCTTGGTATAATTGATATTGTTCTTGTCGAGATCGGAAATGTTATCTTTATGGATATCAGCCACGGGGAAGAGGAATTTCTCTCCCGAGTTCTTCATAATGGCGGCCAATAACTGGGGATCGTTGAGTTTGCCGTTCTTGCCGAAGAAAATCTTGCGCTTGCGATAGACTATATATTTCTGGAGATAGAGGGCGATGCTTTCGGTCGTGCAGAAGTACTTCATCGTATCGGGCACGTTGAAGCGCATTTCTTCGCAAAGACGGAAGTAATTGTCGACGGCGTGACGCCCCGTGAAGATGACAGCCGTAAAGTCCGCGGGATTTATTTTTGCCTGACGGAATTCCTTGATGGAGAGCCCTTCCACCTTTATGAAGGGACGAAACACGATTTCCACTCCATGGCGCTCGGCAATATCATAATAGGGCGACTTCGTCGTCGCCGGCTTGGGTTGCGACACAAGAATTTTCTTAATGCTCATCTCTAATGATTTGTTGGGGTATCCTACTACCCTGATTCTACTCCCGGCTCCGGTTGATTGGTGGAATATACCCCTCTCACACACAAATCTGCCCGGCCCCTATATAGAGCAAAATGAGAGGGACTATTTCTAAACTGCAAAGATAGTACAAAAAAAGCACCCAAGCATCAATTTGAGTGAAAAAAATCCTAAATCCCTTCCAAATAAATACTGTTTTTCCCAATATGAAGGCTCCTAAGCCTATCTGGAACGCCGTGAAGGCAAACGCGGGATAGCAGAGCGCGACGAGGGTCGTCGGAAAGAGAATCAGGGTCGTCAGCCCTGTCGCCGCAAGGAATCCGCGGAGCCACATCCGGGTATGCAGCCGGTCGCTGAAGACATTCCCGACCATCCAGTAGGAGAAGATCATGAAGATTTCGTAGCCCATCGCCAGCAGTACTCCATACCCCATCCCTGCGGGGGCACCGGCCGCCCCGGGTCTCCCTCCTACCCCGATATAGAGCAATATCCCAGCGCAGAGACACCATAGGATATTGAGCACCACCATGAAGCTGCTTTCCTTCACCGTATCGTCGAAGACATTCCCGCGCTCGCGGACCTCTATCGCGCTCTTGAGCAGCGTCGAGAGGTATTTTGAATTGTTCCGGAAGCGGATGGCGATAATAACGAAGAGTATCAGCAGCCCTGCCAGTATCCAGGATCTGCCGTCGCTCAGTTCCCCGGGATCGCGGTGAGGCATGGACTCTTTCACGGCGGGCTCGATGACAAGGACATATTGAGTGTCATGACGAGTCGTGTCGAGTACGGCGGAATCAGCCTGCAGACTGTCGGCCGCCCCGGAGATCACCGCAACGGAATCTTTCATTTGAGCCATCCCTCTTTCTTATACCATTCGACACTTTTGCGTATTCCCTCCCGAAGGTCGGTCTTGGGATCGAACCCGAAGTCGCGACGGGCCTTGTCGACGGCTACGCTCCAGTTGCGCTGGGCCATGATGTTGTATTTATCGCGGTTCAGGGTCGAGGGTTTCCCTTTGGCTACTCCGATCTTTTCGGCTATCGCAGAGACTATCTTCAGTCCCCATAACGGAACCTTGACCGGTACGACCAGCGTCTTCCCCATCTCTTCGGCGGCCATGCGCCGGAAGTCGCTCTGGGAGTAGACGGCGGGATGGCCGACATTGTAGGTCTCCCCCGTCGGGGCTTTTTCGAGGGCATCGAAGATAGCGGAAGCCAGATCGGTGATATAAAGGAAGGTCAGCAACTGCTTCTTATACCCGACGGAGAAGTCAAACCCTTTCCCTATCGACTCAAACATCAGGAAGTAGTCTTTATCGCGAGGGCCGTAAAGCCCTGTCGCACGGAAGATGATGAAGGGTATCCCCTCCATCTGCAACAGCATCTCCGCCTTGAGTTTGGAAGTGCCGTAGCGGGTGTTGGGCTGAGGGATATCTTCTTCCGAGATAGGATGATTGTCGGACTCGGCGATAGGGCCGGCCGCCGAAAGGGAGGAGATATATAGCAGTTTCTCCGGAATTTTTCCCGTTGTCTTCAGCGCTTGGAGGAAATTGCGGAGATATTCGCAGTTGATACGGTCGAAGTCTGAGAAACGCAGACATTTCGTAGCGCCGAGGTTATAGACGATCCAATCCCATGACTCCCCTTCGGGGAGGGCCGAATTGAGCGAGCCTGCAAGAGAAGCGGGATTATCGAAATCGAATTCTACGAACCGGATTCTTTTGTCGGTAAGGTATCGGCGTGAGGTTGACGCCCGAACACCTGCCCAGACCTCAAGGCCGCGGCGCAGCGCTTCCTCTACGATCCAGCCGCCGGCAAAACCGCCGGCGCCGACTATCAGTACTCTTCTTTTTCTAACTATGTCGCTGTTCATCGTGGTTTTCTTTTTGGGAATGATACTGCATGGGCCCGTATCTACGTCAATAACCCGGTCGCTATCTCAGATAGTAGCCCGGACTGTAACCCGGATTGTAACTGGATTGTAGCCCGGACTGTAACTCAGAGTAACCGGAATTCATACCCCTGGCCGAGGAGCCATTCGAGGGCTGCGGGGAGGGCCGTCTCCAGTCGCGGCCATGATTTCAGGCTGTCGTGGAAGACTATGATCGAGCCGTCGCGGGCATATCGCCTGACATTGCCGACGACATCTTCCGCCCTCAGACGCCGGCTATAGTCGCGGGTGACCAGATCGTACATTATGATCCGATATTTCTTCGATAAGGCCCTTGCCTGACGCGGACGAAGCCAACCATGGGGTGGTCGGAAAAGTTCTGACTTCAGCAGCAAGTCGGCTTGGGCTACATCGCGCAGATAGCGACGCGTCGTAACCTTGGCTCCCTGCAGATGATGAAGGGTATGATTCCCGACCCTGTGGCCGCGCCGGCGTATCTCCTCTACCAAATCGGGATGGCGCTCGGCGTTCTGGCCGACCATGAAGAATGTGGCCTTCACCCCGTAGCGGTCAAGAATATCAAGCACCCATGGCGTCACTTCCGGAATCGGTCCGTCGTCAAAGGTAAGGTAGACCCTTCCCCCGCGACCGAGTTCATCCTTCGGGCGTCCCGGCGTAGGGAGGCGGAATTCACCCTCCTTCACCAGAAGCCGAAACCATCGGGGCGGACGTTCGATAAAACCCATCCCGTTATTTGGGCTGATATTCAGGATGCGCGCGCCGGAATTCTTCCCATAGACGCAGCGTACGCTGCTTGTCGAGTTTCCGGTACTGTTCGCTCTTATCCAAAAGCGCCATCACTTCCGCGTTATCCTGCATCTCTACCAACAACATACCTAACAACGAGTCGATATATCGCTCTTCCTTGCTGGCGGCGGCATAATCTTCCGGAGATTTGGGAGCGAGTTCGTTGGCGATCTCGCAATACTTCGCGATTTCTACCGCTGACTCTTCGGGCGAGAGATCGCCCGCAATGTCGTCCGCGGCCTGAGCATCCTGATTATAGTAGTAGTCGTAATATTTCTTGAGCGTCTCGCGACCGATGCCGAAAGATTTGAGAATCTTGTCAACTTCGTCCTTGCTGCCTCCGTAGGTCTCGTAGAGTTCGATGATACGGTAGTACTGGAAGGGGGTAAGACGCGATTCATAGGTCATCGAGGGATTAATGAAGCGGGAAGTCAGTTCGGCTTGATAGACTACGTAGGGCGCGTATTGCTTCATCATGCTGACAAACATGGAGAGACCCTTCTGAGTGAGTTTCTTATCGCCCAAGGTCTTTCCGACCTCGCAATAGATCTGCGCCGAGGTCAGACCGATCGACATGTCGTAAGCCCCTACCCCTGCGGGCAGTTTGGAGTACATCGTATCAAGCATCTTGACAGCCTGATCGTATTTCTTCCTCGCTTCGGCCTTCTTGTCCTCTCTCATCAACTTGTCGCCTTCATAGACAAGTTGACTGGCCGTTTCGACCATGGAGTTGCGCACTGAGAAGAGCATCCTTCTGGCTGTCTCGTCAAAATAGGGCAACCTGCCGTTGGCGTCGGCTCCTCCCCAGCGGTACTTGTTCATTATATTGTCGTAGGCGCGGTCAGTGCGGGGCACCTTGCCGTCCTGCATCGTCGGTACAAGCTGATGGGTCATGCCGGTCGAACGCAGATAAGGAGTCAGTCCGACGTGATATTCATCGCCGACCGTCGAACACCAGTAGATGGGTCTCGGCCAACCTTCGGCGGCATTCGTAGCAATGATATCCAGCATCAGGATATCTCCAAGTCCAAGATACCCCTTCGACCGATATGCCTCCGTCTGGCCTAAGTCTATGACTATATCGTTGACCATCGCGGCGGTATCCGCCGGAGCGACGAGACCGCGCTTCACAGCCAATTCCTTATTGACCGGAATCTTCACCAAAGCCGAAGGCAACATCCGGTAGCCGGAGCGCTCATCGACCGATTCACCACTGTATAGAATCTTAAGACTCGAGAGAAGGTCGGTCGGTATCTGACTGTCTTCACCGTATGGAAGGACAGTCACATCGTTCAGCCCGTAGGCATAGTCGGAGGGCTTGGCCGTGAAGCTGACAGGCTTCCCTTCATAGCTCTGCATCCGCTGCTGATTGGCGTACCAGTCGGAATTCAGATAACTGAGATTGATAATCCTTACATCCGGACGCACACCCTCCACTTCCTGAGCATACCATAACGGGAACGTATCGTTGTCACCGTTACAGAAGACGATAGCGTTCGGTTCGAGGCTTTCGAGATAATTGATCGCGAAGTCGCGCGCCGCATAGCGGCCGGAGCGGTCATGGTCGTCCCATGTCTGGCTTACCATCTGCACCGGCACCGCCAACCCGATAACGCAGGCCGCAGCCGCCGCATAGCGTTTCTCCTTTCGCTGCTTCATCCACATCTCCAAGAGGCGCGTCAGTCCGGCAACTCCCATGCCGATCCAGATAGCGAACGCATAGAAGGAACCCGCGAAGGCATAATCGCGCTCACGCGGCTGACCCGGCGTCTGATTCAGATAAAGCACAATCGCTATGCCGGTCATGAAGAACAGGAAGAAGACAACCCAGAACTGCTCTATCCCCTTCTCGCCCGCGAAGGACTGCCAGATCAAGCCGATAAGGCCGAGGATAAGCGGAAGTAGATAATATTTGTTATTACCCTTGTTCTTCGCGCCGAGATCCTCCGGAAGGAGCGACTGATCCCCTAAGCGCATATTGTCAAGGAAGGGAATGCCTGATATCCAGTTGCCGGCATCCAGTTCACCATATTGATTGTTGATGTCGTTCTGACGTCCTGCGAAATTCCAGAGGAAATAACGGAAGTACATGTGGTTCAACTGATAGTTGAAGAAGTATCCGAGATTCTGGGAGAAACTGGGCTTGAAGACCTGCTTCTCGGGGTAATAGATCGCACCCGTATATTCATTGAACTGGGGTTCGGCGTAGATGTTCAGCTCCGTCACTTTCTCTCCCGTCATATCGTCGACGGCCGATACCGTTACGAGTTGATCGGGCATCGTGTCGAGACGCACCCAGTTGGCATACTGAGAAGCGTGAGCCCGACTGTAAAGACGCGGGAAGAGCATGTTGAGCTCGGGATTCATCTTGATCTCGGGCTTATGATCCTTGATCACGTAGTAATCCCCGCCGCGCGCCGCCAGATCGGCGTTGCCGTTGCGCTCGCTTTCGGTAAGCATGTTATATTCCGAACGGGGCGCAGCTCCATCGACACCTTTGGCATACATCTTCATGCCCTTCGTCACTACCGCTCCCCCATACGTCGGGGTAGACAAGACTGCTACCGAGCCGTCCTCGCGCACTCCCAAAGTGTCGACGACATTTCCCAAATATCTTTTCTGAGGACCGGAATAAAGGGTCTCACCATATATCAGGGGATTCTCTCCGTATTGCTCGCGGTTGAGATATGAAGCCAAGTCAAATACATTATCAGGAGCATTCTGATTCATCGGTGTGTCGGCCGACGAGCGGATCAGAATCAATGCGTAGCTGCTGTAGCCGACAAAGATTACCGCGATGCTCCACATCATTACGTTCAGAACCCTCTGAGGAATCCTGACCGAGATAGCCGGCAAGAACAACGCCGCTATCATCGCAATCGTCAGAAGGATACCGATCCAGGCCGAATCGCCGATGAAGAGCATCCCCGAAACCGTCACCGCCAATATAAAGGATACTTTCCCCATAACCGTAAGGCTACGGCGTGACAGCTGGAACAGAGAGTAACCGAAGAGCAGAATCGCTACGATAGCATATATGAGGGCACCCGAATTAAAGGGCATCCGCACCGTATTGACGAAGAATAGTTCAAATTGCTGAGCGACCTTGATGAAGCCCGGCACCAATCCGTAGAGCACGAAGAAGACTATCACGAACGATACTCCTAAGGCGATCAGGGACTTCACCAGATTCATATCCTTATATTTCCGATACGCGAATACCAATACGATCGCCGGAATACAAAGAAGATTCAACAGATGGACCGCGATGCTGACCCCGATGATGTAGGCTATAAGTATCAGATACCGGTCGCTTTCCGGATTATCCGCCCGATTCTCCCACTTAAGGATAAGCCAGAAGACCAAAGCCGTGCAGAAACTGGAGAAAGCGTATACTTCCCCCTCCACAGCCGAAAACCAGAAAGTGTCGCTCC
>CAYTOR010000008.1:0-28788 GCA_964439505.1 uncultured Sangeribacter sp. | reverse complement strand
TCGACTACTACGAAACCCACGGCACCCCCGACCAGCGCCTCAAGACCCGCTACTACCAAGGTTGCATCTACATGAACCGCGGCGAAGACGATGCGGCCCTCAACGCCCTGCTCCGTGCCGCCGAAGACTCCGCGACCTGCAAGGACTCCCTTGCCTTGGCCCGACTCTACAGCGCCCAGGGAATGATGTATTATCGTCAAGATGCCATCCGCAGCGCCTTGAATTGCAATTTAAAGGCGCGAAAGTTGTTCGAAATCTTAGGTGATAAGGTTAATGTCGATATCACCAATACTAAGATTTTGGAAAATGCCATTGGGCTTAAGGATACTCTTCTATTGATTAAGACACTCCCTGAAGTGGAAAGAATAGATCCTTCTTTCGTAATTATATCTTCTACTCCATCTGCAGTAGTCCTGACGGCTCACAACTTTCTGGATGATGATGCCACATTACGTGTCTATATAGAGGATTTTGAAAAGAATACACCTTCGCAGGTACTACATAATCATTTTGTTGCGATAGACCGCGCCTTAATTCATGATAGATTAGGCAACCATTCAAAAGCGATGGAAATTATTGATTCGCTTCCCCACATCAAGGAAGGCCCCGGATTTGGCCTTCCTGAGCTTTTGAAATACAATATCATTTCTGCCGAAGTCTACGAACATTCGGATCAAACCTTGAAATCCTTGGAAGCATATAAGGATTTTATCGACAACAGTACAAGACAATACGATTATATGCTCAACAGCGGAGTGCTCTATACCAAGGATCATTATCTGAATGAGGTTGCCCGCGTAAAGGATGAAATGCGGCATACACTCCATTTGCTTATAGGCTTTATCACTTTCTTAGTATGTCTGATCGCGGTTTTGTTCTTCCTGATACTTTCCCGAAAACTTAAAGAACAATACCGATACAGGGGTACTATTAGGAAGACTGAAAACATCAAGACAACTCGCCTTATCCTGACAAATAAAGATCTGGAAACCACCAATCAAAAAGTAACCGGTAAAAATCTGGAGTTAACCCAAACCAATTCAAAGTTGGCGTTATCCATATCTCGACTCAGGGACTCAATGTCCAATCTTAATGATAAACTGAAGCGGGCCCTTCAACGCAAACCCGTCATCAACCGGATAATCTATCCAAGAAACAAGGCCTTTGATGATTTCTTAATTGCCGTCATTACGGAGCAACCTACCAAGGATAACGAAGTGGGCCAATTTATAAAATCTGTGAAAAAAGATGTGAATAAGGCACTGGAATATATTGTGTCCACCTATGAGAACTCTCATCCCGATATGATGGCATATCTAAAAAGTCATGATCTGAATCGTGAGGAGATAGGATATAGCTGTCTTTTGCTATTGCCGTTGGAAAATAAGCAGATTGAAAAATTTATGGGATTGAAAAGGCCATTGGACTATTCAACCAACATCAGAAAGAAACTGAATGTCCCCTCCCGAGGAAAGACATTAAAGAAATTTTTATCAGAGATCCATTGAAGAGATTCATAAAAAAACCGCTTCTCTTTACCCTTAAAATTAGGTCCGGCTTTATCATTTTATGCTGATAAGGTCGGACTTTTTTTGCATTTTGGATAAATTAAATTTTAACATTTACCATATCTCTCACTCTATCAGTTTCTTATCCACAAAATCCACCGGATGTCGCAAATTTGCTTGTTACGTCGCGGAGGTATAAATTTGCAGTCGAAAACTTAATATAACTTAAGATGAAAAGACTTTTACTAATCCTGATTTGCCTTATTGGAGTATTCGTGACCAAGGCAGATGAACATCCTGTTGGAACGGAATTCCGTAAAGGTAACGGCGAGGGAACCGGTAATGGACGTCCCAGAGTTCCCTTACATCTTCAAATCGAGGTAATGTTCGATGACGCAACCGGAATCCTTACCGTATCTGCCCCGGAGGATCTGGAAGGGTCGGTATATGTATATAGCGTGAGCGGTGCGCTCGAAGGATATTCTCCGACTCTGAACGCGACCTTCACGCTGACAACACCCGGTCTGCACGTGATCTCCCTGCAGGGTGAGAACTGGATCGGAGAAGGAAAGATCATCCTCTGATTCTTTCGGCATGCCCAAGAGGGCCTTGTTGACGGCCATCTCTCCCGCCGTCAACAAGGTTTTCTAAACCGACAACCTTCTCTCTATTTCCCAACAATAAGGTAGGGGCGCAATACATTGCGCCCACAGAGAATAGGAAATTTTCTCATAACCGGTAGGGACGCGATTAATCGCGTCCACGCCAATAACGTTAACTAATTATTTTTAAAGCATTACATTATGAAATTTGTTGTTATGAAGAAATGTTTACTACTATTCTTTCTGAGCGTAGTCTTTGCGATTCTTTCTCCGGCTCAGAAATTCAGCTATGAGTATGAGGGACAGAAGTTGCAATACAAGATTCAAGATGCTGACCCGACTACCGTCTATGTCTCTGCATTTTTCCCTGATCTGCAGGCGCAACCGGATGAGGAACTTGGATTCCCTCCGGTGGATATCGTAGTGCCTGAGACTGTATCTTACGAGGGTAAAACATATACCGTCACAGGTCTGGCTAATGATGCCTTCTTCTGGCCCGGAGCCCAATGGGTCGTATCCATCTCCTTACCCAATACTATCACTTATATCGGCAATTCGGCACTGAGACGATGTACGCACCTAAGAAGCATTGCTCTCCCCGCTTCTCTACGTACCATCGGAGCAGAAGCTTTTTCAGGATGCCCACTGGAGAGTGTGGAGTTTGCAAGCATGGAATCTCTTCTGAATATTTCATTCATGAGCAACCCTCTTGAAATCGCCCATAAACTATATATCGACGGAGAATACATAGAGGATCTGGTAATACCCGACGGAATTACTGACATCGGCAACCTTGCATTTGCCGGGGGAGACTTCAAGAGTGTAGAAATTCCCAATTCGGTAGTCGCCATCGGCGATCGAGCCTTCGCATTTTGCGAAAAAATCACTGAGCTGAACCTTCCCAATTCTGTAAGTAATATTGGGAAAGAGGCTTTCGGAAGTTGTCCGAACCTTATGCAGCTGACTCTCCCCAACTCCCTGAAGACAATCGGTCAGGGTGCTTTCCAAGGTTGCGAGAGTCTGACTTCATTGGTCATTCCCAATTCCGTAGAGTCAATTGGAGACTTCGCGTTTATGGATTGTTCGATTGAAGAAATCATGATTGAAGAAGGGCCTCTCAACCTGAATGTCGGTCAACTGATTTTCCCGGATGTCAAGGTTAAGAAAATATATATCGGGCGTCCTCACTCGGGAAGATTGATGAAGAATTATACGCCGCTCGAATCCCTGACTTTAGGCAACTGCGTGAAGGAGGTGATCGACAATGAGTTCTTCGGTTTTAATAATCTCAGTTCCGTCACTTTCGGTAGTAATCTGGCGACTATTGGAGAATACGCTTTTGAGGGTTGCACCAAACTCACCCGGATCGTATTGCCTCCATCCGTAGAAATCATAAAGACGGGCGCCTTCGCGCGGTCCTCAATCGCCGAGGTTGCAATTGGCTATGGGGTAACTGCCATAGACAGCAATGCTTTCGAAAGTTGTCCTGTGGAAGCTGTAGCCATCACTGCCCCCACAGCTCCTGCTGTAGGCGAGAATGTCTTCTCCAACTTAGATTTCAAGTTTATGGTCGAAGGTCGGGAGGCCAAAGAGAATTTCGCGTCATCTCCCGACTTCTGGAGCCGTCTTAATAGCGAACTACTCACTGAACCCTATAACGTTACTTATGACGGTCCTGAGACACTTGAAGGACAAGTATACGATGTCTTTAATCTAACGGCAACTGTTCAGCCTGAGGACGTCGATTATCCGAATATATTCTGGAATACGACCAATCCCGACATTGCGACAGTTACTACCGACGGGGTGGTTACTCTTCAACCCGGACTCTCAGGGATGGAGGCGACCGCCCAAGAATATATCACTGCCGGGACCATCTACACTAACACTATAAATGCCGTAAAGGTTAGAATCCAAAATAGTGATCAGCCGGGTGGTATAGAGGATATTACTACGGAAGACAGCGCTACCGCCGTCATCGACTACTCGGCGCCCTACGCTGTCTATGGCCTTGACGGACGCCTCGCCGGGGATTCTACCGACGGCCTCGCCAAGGGCATCTACATCATCCGTCAGGGTGAAATCGCCAAGAAGATCCTCGTAAATTCCGAGCGCTAACCGACCCTATATCCCCTCAAACATATCAGCCGGCGTTGACCCTAATGTCGACGCCGGCTATTTTTCTTGGGTTCTCACGCCAAGACGTTGGTAACGTTTGTCCTGATGCTAAGCAAATTTTCCTAATACTAAGTACAAAATTAGATTCACATAATGATCACGCTTATGAACGGTGGAAGCCGTATTTCATCTCTCAAGGCCCTATTGTTGGTCAGCCTTCTCTTGGGAGGGAAAGCCCTGCAAGCATATTCATGGCGGAATATCGGCCTGACAATCACTGGACCATCCAGCTTTCCGGAGTGGTATATGACCGCCGTCCCATGTATAAATACGTTTATTGGTCGCCAGCTTATTCCTATCAGGAATCACGCGATTTCCTTAAGGATACGAATACGGTGCGGCTGAGCATTTCCTACGACCTCTCCTGGGGCCGGAAATACCAATATACCCGCGACAAATCGATCGACGTCAACGACAGCAACAGCGCCATTTCCAAAAGAAACAAATAATCCTCTATACCCTCGGGATACCTATCCATGGATCTCGCCCCCTCGCACCGGCGCTCATTACTACTTAGAGCGGGGTTATACAATAGGCCCGCATCCAGATTCCACTGCGATAATAGTGGCGTACTAATATAGCCGGGAGGAAGCGAGGCCCGGACTTGATTAAGGGGCTCAGCATCAGAATGATAGACATGGCATCATACTCATCTGAATTAATGCAAGAAATAAAGGGGGCCGAAGAGGAGAGCCGAAGAATAACGTAGCTTTAGCGACCGAAGCGAGCTCAACTCCGCGCCTCAGCCTTCTCGGCGATCTGGCCCCTCCCCTCGATAAAAAACTCAGCGAAAAACCTCTGCCCCTCCGCGCCTCAGCGTGAAAGAGAACAGCGTGAGAGAAAAACGTGAGAGAAAAATGTGAGATATAAGCGTGGGATAAAACAGGGAGGGGCGCCGAGGAGGGACACGGTTTGTGAGATAATAGCATGAAAGATAAAAAGGGGCGATCATAGCGGGAGATAAAACAGAGGGGAGGGGAAGGGGAGCGCGGTGATAGAAATCGGCGATGGAAATTGTCAATAACTACGTAGAATTATAAAAAATCTAAAAAATTTTTAGGGTTTTGATAATTTCTCGGATGTTTTTCACTAACTTTACATTTGAATTCCCTAAATCCGCCCGGTCAGTTGCAAGGGGTCGCTCAACGCGACTTACACACCTGGACCCCGGGACCGGATCAAGGAATCTTCTGACCCTCTCAAACTCGTCAAAATGGACATATCTCGTACTGAAAATATAGCCTCTCTCCCCTATCACACTCCGGCTCTGCTCCCGGAAGTCATCGAGGCCCTGAAGATCCGCCCGGACGGAGTCTACGCCGACGCGACCTTCGGTGGCGGAGGACATTCGCGCGCCATTATCGAGGCCCTCGGGCCCGACGGACGTCTCTTCGGATTCGATCAGGATCTCGATGCAGCCGCAAACGCCATATCCGATCCCAGATTTACTTTCGTCAGATCCAATTTCCGCTATATGCCCAACTTCATGAAATTTCATGAAGTAGACGCTCTGGACGGAATCCTGGCCGATCTGGGGGTTTCATTCCATCATTTCGACGACGCGTCACGCGGTTTCACCTTCCGCGACGACAATGCCCCTCTCGACATGAGGATGAATCAGCGCGCACAATCTACCGCCGCCGATCTGCTCAACGACTCCTCGGAAGAGGAACTGCTCAGCATCTTCCGCCTGGGCAGCGACCTGAAAAATACAGGACGCATCGTGAAGGCTATCATCGAGGCCCGGGCAAAGAAACCCATCTCCACGTCCGCTGACCTTCGGGCGGCCGTCAGTCCGCTGCTCAATCCGAAGAATGAGAAAAAGGATCTCGCCCAGATTTATCAGGCGCTCCGGATCGCCGTCAACAAGGAGATGGAGGCCCTTGAGGAATTCCTTGCCAATTGCCTGCGGCTACTGAAACCGGGAGGACGCCTCGCCGTCATCACCTATCATTCCCTCGAAGACAGGCTGGTAAAGAATTTCATGAAATCGGGCAACCTTCAAGGGGAAATAGAACAAGACTTCTTCGGGAATGTCAAGTCTCCATGGAAAGTCATCACCCGCCAGCCTATCACTCCGACCGAGGAGGAAATCCAACGGAATCCCCGGTCGAGGAGCGCAAAACTAAGGGTGGCTCAGAAATTATGACCCCGGAATTATGACCCCGGTATTATGACCGGAATAATTCGCTTTATCACGAATCGCAACAATGGAGAAAACTAAAAAAAGCATAAAGAAGGGCTCCACCAAATCTTCTCAGGCAGAGACACCCGAGACCAAGGCCGGCAAAGCAAAACGCGGAAGCCTGGCGGGCGTCTGGATGAGGGAAATGAGATACGGTGAGACCGTCCCGGTCGATTTCTTCACCCGCAACGCCTGGATACTGGTCATATTGCTCGTAGCGATCCTCTCCCTGATCGGTTTGCGCTACAAGACCAAGACCAAAATGGAGGAGATCAAATCGCTGGAGCATAAACTGGAACTGGCCCAATCGGCCAAACTTCGGGAGAAAGCGGACTATATGTCGCTTATCCGCGAGACGGAGATGCGGCGGCTGGTCACTGAAAAGGGACTCGGTCTGGTATTCCAGGAGCAACCCCCTTACGAAGTTGACCTAACGGATAATTAAACTTGTATCAAGCAATAAGCAAGAAGAAATTGGCATCCGGGGATGCCGAATATTAACTAAGAAGTAAGAAGGCTAAAGGTAATAAGTAAAAGGTAATTTACGGATTATTGAGTTTTTAGGATGGCTAAAAAGAAAAAGAACAATAATAAAACCAATATACTCTTCCGCTACGGACTGATAACGTCGGCGTTCGTCTTCCTGGCAATCTTGATTGCCGGCAAGCTCTTTACGACTACGATCATCCAGGCCAAGGATTGGAACGCCCGCGCCGAGCGGGACTTCTCGGGTCTGGACACTATCTCTCCGGAACGCGGCAATATCCTGGCCGACAACGGCAACATTCTGGCTTGCAACCTCCGGGTCTACGATATCAAGATCGACCTGCGTCATGCTAAGGTCAAGAAGAAGAAATTCATCCAGGCCCAGATAGATTCCCTCGCGGACTCTCTTGACGTCTATTATCCCCGTCGGGCCAATCTCTTCTCCCTCCCGCCCGACACTATCAAGAAATATTCCTGGCGCACCAAGCTCAATCAGGAATTCGCCAAAGACCCCGACAAGCGCAACCGTGCGCTGAGGATAGTGAAGAAGGGCTCTCTATATGACTTTGAGTTCCTCAAGACTCTCCCCTATCTGCGCGACTTTTCCGGACGGGGTTTCCGTCATCCGCTCTATCCCGAGGAGCGCAATATGCGTATCTATCCCTTCGGCAAGATGGCTTACCGAAGCATCGGCCGCGTCAACGAAAACGAAAAAGGGGAGTTCCATGGTTTTTCGGGGCTGGAATGTGACTTGGATGCCTATCTCTATGGCGAACCGGGCTTCGCCAAGAAAGTAACCCTGACTTCGGGCGTCGGCAACTGGGTCACCCAACCGAGCCGCCGGGGACTGGACATAATGACTACTATCAATATCGACATGCAGGATATGCTCGAAGAGGAACTGCAGAAGGTATTGGAGGAATGTAACGGCGAATGGGGCACAGCCCTCATCATGGAAGTCGAGACAGGGGAGATCAAGGCGATCGCCAACCTCGAGAAACTCGGCGACCATTACGGCGAGGCCCTCAACCGCGCGGTGCGCGGGTTCGAGCCGGGCTCGGTAATGAAACCTATCTCTCTCATGATAGCATTTGAAGACGGTCTGGTGAAATCGGTCAACGACGGTATCGACTGCAGTCCTTTCCAGCGCACGAGCGACCCGCACGCGCCGTCGTACAAGACGATGAAGCAGGTAATCGAAATGTCGTCCAATACCGGTATCGCCCGCGTCATATTCCGCGGCTACCAGTCGAATCCGGAGCGTTTCTACGACCGCCTGCAGAGCATAGGTTTCTTCGAGCCGATGAAGTCGGGTATCGCCGCCGAAAACATTCCCCAGATCCGCCGCCTTGAGGAGATGCGCGGCAACCGCCGGGTGACGATGACCGAACGCCACCTCGACCTCGCCCGTCAGGCATACGGCTACAATACCCTCATCCCGCCGCTATATACCTTGGCCTACTACAATGCCATAGCCAACGGAGGCAACCTCATCAAGCCCCACCTCATGAAGCGGCTTATCGGCCAGGGAAAGGATTCTTTGGTAGATCTGGCCAAACTCTCCCGCCGGATATGTTCGGAGGAGACTGCAGCCAAAGTAAAGGAATGTCTTAAGGAACCGGTCTGGGGCAGTCACGGCACGGCCCGCATGGTGCAGGACGAGCGCGTAGTCATCGCCGGCAAGACCGGCACGGCCTATCCCGTCCCGGACAACGGCGGCGCCTACGACAAATCCCGCCGCCGCTATGCCTTCGCCGGATTCTTCCCTTACGACAAGCCTAAATACTCCTGCATGGCTCTGATCCTGGCCGGCAGCGGCACCAGCGCCAACCGCACTTCCGGTCAGGTCGTGAAGAACATGGCCATAAAGCTCTATTCCCGCGGTATGCTCGACAACTCCACGTCCTATACCGAAGGCAAGAAAGAGTCGTCGCCCATAGTCTATTCCCGCCCCGGCGAACAGACCACGCAGCTGGCGAAATCAGTAAAAGTATCTTCCGTCAGGAATATCAAGACAGATAATCCTGAACATAATATCTCGATCAAGGCCATGCCTAACCTGGCAGGCTTTGACGCCGCCTCCGCTGTCAGAATACTTGAGAAACAAGGGGTCAACGTCCGTCTCCACGGATCCGGACGCGTCGTCAATCAGTCGATCTCCCCCGGAGCCGAACTCCGGCGGGGCTCGACGATCACCCTCACTCTCCAGTCCTGACCGGACCACATATCTTCAAGAATAAATAACCCATTTACAGATAGACTGCAATGCTTAAACTTTCGAATCTTCTGAGTGCAATAAAACCTCTCGAAATAATAGGTCAGACGGATAAGAATATCGTAGGACTCAGCAGCGACTCCCGTAATGTCGTCAAGGAGGGGATGTTTGTAGCGGTCCGCGGCGTGACCACCGACGGCCATAAATATATACCCGTAGTAGCAAGCGCCCACGTCGGGGCCATCGTCTGCGAGACGCTTCCGGCTTCCTTCGAACAGGGAGTCACCTATATCCGCGTCAGTAACTCCGCCGAGGCCCTCGGCCACTTGGCCTCAGCATGGTACGGCTACCCGTCGACCAAACTTAAACTCGTCGGAGTGACCGGCACCAACGGCAAGACCACTACCGCTACCCTGCTCTACGAAATGGCGCGCCTCGAAGGGTATAAGGCAGGTCTGCTCTCTACGGTCTGCAACTATATCGACTCCAAGGCTGTCCCCTCGACCCATACCACTCCGGACCCCATCTCCCTGAACTCACTGTTGGCGCAGATGGTGGAGGAAGGTTGCGACTATGCCTTCATGGAAGTATCCTCCCATGCAGCCGCGCAGTATCGTATCGCCGGCCTTAAATTCACCGGGGGAGTATTCTCCAACCTTACCCGCGACCACCTCGACTATCACGGCACTGTCGAGAACTATATGAACGCAAAGAAGTCATTCTTCGATATGCTGCCGGCCGACGCCTTCGCCTTGGTCAATGCCGACGACAAGGCCGGGGCCTACATGCTCCAGAATACGCCGGCCCGCAAATATACCTACTCCCTGCGTCGCGACGCCGATTTCCGCGGCCGCATCGTCGAGCAACGCCTCGACGGCACTTTGCTGATGCTCAACGGCCATGAGGTGGAGGTCGCCTTCACCGGCAAATTCAATGCCTATAACCTGACGGCTGTCTACGGAGCCGCCATCCTGACCGGATTCAATCAGGAGGAAGTGCTGGTCAATATGAGTAAGCTCGTGCCGGTAGCAGGCCGCTTCCAGACCTTCAGATCCCCCAACGGAGTTACTGCTATCGTAGACTATGCCCATACACCGGATGCCCTTGTCAACGTCCTGGATACTATCCGCGAGATCGTCGGACCGAACGGTGTGATCACTACTGTAGTCGGTTGCGGAGGAGACCGCGACCACGGCAAGCGCCCGATGATGGCCCACGAAGCGGCCGTCCGCTCCAACCGCCTCTTCCTGACTTCCGACAATCCGCGCTCCGAAGATCCGCAGCAGATCATCGAGGCTATGAAGGAAGGTCTGACCGCCGACGAACTCCGCTCGACCCTCTGCATCACCGACCGCCGGGAAGCCATTCGCGCCGCCGTCCATTCGGCTCAGCCCGGTGAGGTCATCCTCGTCGCCGGTAAAGGCCACGAACCCTATCAGGAAATCTGCGGCGTACGCCATCATTTCGATGACCGCGAGGAAGTCTCCGCTGCTCTTACCGAACTCTAAGACCCCGTCAGTAATATCCGGTCTAAGACCTCTCCTCAAAGGATTCCTCCTCCCGCAACGGCGCCCGCGCCTACATTTCCAAATAATCCGCAGTTAAATGTTTTATTCTCTTTTCCAGAAATACCTCGAATCGACCGACATGCCCGGACGGCATCTGATGGATTTCATCTCTTTCCGTGCCGGCATAGCCTTCGCTCTCTCCCTGCTCATCGCAATGATTTTCGGCCGGACCGTCATCTATCGGCTGCAAAGAATGCAGATCGGCGAAGAGATCCGCGACCTCGGACTGGCCGGACAGATGGAGAAGAAGGGGACTCCGACTATGGGCGGAATCATCATCATCTTCTCTATCCTGATCCCTTGTCTGCTCTTGGGCAACCTCTCCAACATCTACATGATCCTGATGCTCATAGCGACCGTCTGGATGGGCACTATCGGATTCCTCGACGATTACCGCAAGATAAAATTCCATAACAAAGACGGTCTGCAAGGAAAATATAAGGTCATAGGCCAGGTTGGCCTGGGCCTTATCGTCGGCCTGTCGATGTGGTTCTCTCCGGATATCGTCATGTGCGAGAACATGGAGGTAATGAACGCCCAGACGGAACAAAACGAAATCATCCATTCTCCGATCATGGAGAAGACCCCTCAGACAACCATCCCTTTTGTCAAGAACCATAACTTTAACTATGAGTGGCTGACGGATTGGATTCCGGGGGTCGAGGCTCCCCAGATAGCCGGATGGGTGGTATTCGTATTGATCGTCATCTTCGTGGTGACGGCTGTCAGCAACGGGGCCAATCTTACCGACGGGCTCGACGGACTATGCGCCGGGACCTCGGCCATCATCGGGGTCGCCCTGCTGATAATGGCTTATCTCGGGGGCAACGTGATATATTCGGGCTATCTGAACATCATGTATATTCCGGGAAGCGAGGAACTCGTGGTCTTCGCGGCGGCTTTCATCGGGGCCTTGGTCGGTTTCCTATGGTATAACGCTCCTCCGGCTCAGGTCTTCATGGGCGATACCGGATCCCTGATGTTGGGAGGCGTCATCGCCGTCTTCGCGATCCTTATCCGCAAGGAACTGCTCATACCTCTGCTCTGCCTTATCTTCTTCATCGAGGATCTGTCGGTCATCATGCAGGTGGCCTACTTCAAGCAGACCAAGAAGAAATATGGTGAAGGACACCGCATCTTCAAGATGACGCCGCTTCATCATCACTTCCAGAAGGAGGCTCCCGCCGGAGCTAAAGTGCTGCTGAAATTCCCCCGGATTCCGATCCCCGAATCCAGAATCGTCATCCGCTTCTGGATCGTAGGTATCCTTCTGGCGGCGCTGACTTTCGTCACCTTGAAGATCCGCTGATCTTCCCCGTCTTGAATAATTGAAAAAATCCAGCCAACAATGAAACCCGATATTCAAAATATAAAGAATCTCGTCATCCTCGGAGCAGGGGAGAGCGGCCTCGGAGCCGCAATCCTCGGCATGGACAAAGGAATGGAGGTACTCATCTCCGATTACGGCACAATTCCCGAAAAATACCTCGAAATCATTCGGGAGCGCAATATCCCCTTCGAACAGGGAGGGCATACTGAAGAGCGCATCCTGAAGGCCGATATGGTCATCAAGAGCCCGGGAATCCCGCCGACGGCTCCCATAGTGCGCAAAATCACGGAAAAGGGGATACCCGTTGTCTCCGAGATTGAGTTCGCCGGTTATTTTACCTCCGCGAAGATGATATGTATCACGGGGTCGAACGGAAAGACCACCACTACCCTGCTCATTTATCATATCCTCAAGAAGGCGGGATTGGACGTGGGCCTGGCCGGCAACGTCGGGTTCAGTCTGGCCCGGCAGGTAGCGGAAGATCCTCATGAATATTACGTCATCGAGCTCTCCAGCTTCCAATTGGAGAATATGTATGACTTCAAGGCCCACATCGCAGTGATCCTCAACGTGACCCCGGATCACATGGACCGTTACGACCACAAGATGGAGCTCTATACGGCTGCTAAATTCCGCATTCTGCAGAATCAGACTCCGGAAGATTTCTTCATCTACTGGATGGAGGATCCGATCATCGCCGAGCAGGTAAAGCAAGTGCAGACGGAAGCCCTCCGGCTCCCCTTCAGCGAGCATCGCCGCGAAGAATCGGCGGCATGGCTCGACGACGCGGGAATAGTACACTTCGATACTCCCCGCGATGTCTGGGAAATTCCCCGCGACCGTCTCTCCCTGACCGGACTTCATAACCTCTACAATTCGATGGCAGCGGGACTCTCCGCCTCCGCTCTGGAGATCCGCAAGGAGGTCATCCGCGACGCCTTGGCTGATTTCGAGGCTGTAGAGCATCGCCTCGAATTCGTAAAGGAGGTCGGCGGCGTCAGCTATATCAACGACTCCAAAGCGACTAACGTCAACTCTACCTGGTACGCCCTGGAAAGCATGACACGCCCTACCGTCCTTATCCTCGGAGGCAAGGATAAGGGTAACGACTATTCCGAAATCCTTCCTCTGGTAAAGGAAAAGGTAAAAGCGATTGTCTGCATGGGGGTCGACAACACCAAACTGCTGGATTTCTTCAGCGGGGAAGTGCCCGAGATCTGCGACACTCACTCAATCGAAGAAGCCGTCGGGGCCTGCGCCCGCATAGCCTCCCCCGGCGACACTGTCCTGCTCTCCCCTTGCTGCGCCAGCTTCGACCTCTTCAAAAGCTACGAGCATCGCGGCCAACTCTTCAAGGAGTGCGTCAAGGCCCTTTGAAATACCTTTCATCAATATAGTTTTTCAACAACATAACCGAACTATAAGTGAGACAAGACTCCGAAATATCCGAAATCCTAATTAACGAGACTCTCGACGGCGAACCCGTCGCAGAGACCGGGAAGATGCGCCGCCGTGCCGCCGCGGCCGCGTCGGCGGATGCTCCCTCCGTCGGAGAGACCCATACCGCCAACCGCTATCTCTCCTCCAAAGCGACTTCCAAAAGCGATAAGAAGCGCCCTCCCATAGATAAATATATCTGGGGAATATATCTCGGGCTGCTGTTTATCTCCATTGTAGAACTCTACAGCGCCTCTTCGTCGGAGGTGACGGGCGCCAATATCTTCGGGCCGCTGATCCGCCATTGTATATTTTTAGGCATCGGCTTCGTACTGGTACTCTGGCTTCAGCGTCTTCATTACGGCTATTTCAGCCGGTTTGCATGGTTCCTGGCGGGAGTGTCGTTCATACTCCTGCTGATAGCTACCTTTTTCGGCGCGGACATCAACGGCGCCCAACGAGCCATCATCATCGGCGGATTCACGATCCAGCCTCCGGAGATAGTCAAACTGACGGTCCTCATCCTCCTGGCTACGATCCTGGCGCGCAATCAGCGCCCGGGCGGAGTGTCGACGGGGGCGGTGGTGCTCGTGGCCATAGTCGTCATGACTTTCGGCGGATTGCTCTGGATCAACGGACTTACGAACATGATCATCATGATGATCGTCAGCATCGCTATGTTCCTTATCGGAGGAATCCAGATGAAGAAATTGGGTGCTGTATTCCTCGCCTACGGTCTCTGCCTGGGAGGATTCATGATGGTCAAGAACGCCACTCCCTCTTCGGCGGAATATGACAGCGTAGGGCAGACCGAAGCTGCAGAAACCTCAATCGGCCGAACCGCCACGCATGAAGGCCGGTTCGCACGATATATGAAAGGGGTCAAACCGACCGATAAAATCGACGACTATAACCGCCAGGAGATGTTTGCCCGCATGGCGCAGGCCAACGGTGGATTTATCGGCCCCGGCCCCGGACATTCCCGCGAGAATGCCCGTCTCCCCTTGGCTTTCTCGGATTATATCTATTCGATCATTGTCGAGGATCTGGGCTTCTTAGGGGGCATAGGGGTATTGCTTCTCTATCTATTGCTGTTAGGGCGCGCGGGCCGCATAGCCTATAAATGCAACCGCGCCTTCCCGGCGTTCCTGATCATGGGTTGCGCGGTGCTGATAGTCTCGCAGGCGCTCGTCCACATGGCTATCGTCACGGGAGTAGCGCCGGTAAGCGGCCAGCCGTTGCCCTTCATCTCGAAAGGGGGCACCTCGATTATCGTCATGTCGATGGCCATAGGCGTGATGCTTTCCGTCAGCCGCTATGCGGTCGTCTCCAAAGACCGGAAAGCCAACAAGGAGGAACTCTCCAAGCTCTCCGACGGACTGCAGGCCGCCAACTATTCGTCGCAACAGTAAACGATAAAATATTAATTTTGTAAGAGACACTAAAAGTGAAAAAGTATAAGATATTGATTTCAGGTGGCGGCACCGGCGGCCACATCTTCCCCGCCCTCTCCATCGCCAACGCACTCAAACGCCGGCTGAACGCCGATATCCTGTTTGTCGGAGCTGACAACCGCATGGAAATGGAGCGGATACCCGCCGCGGGGTATCCTATCAAGGGACTCCCCGTCGTAGGCTTCAACCGCAAGAATCTCCTGAAGAATATCAGTGTGCTTTTCAAACTGCGGAAGAGCCTGAACATGGCCCGCAAGATCGTCGACGAGTTTCAGCCCGACATCGCGATCGGAGTCGGAGGCTATTGTTCCGGACCGACCCTGAAAGCGGCCCAGCAACGCGGGGTGCCGACATTGCTGCAGGAACAGAACTCCTACGCGGGAGTTACCAATAAACTCTTGGCCAAAAAGGCCGAAAAAATCTGTGTCGCTTACGAAAACATGGACCGTTTCTTCCCGGCCGATAAGATTGTCTTGACCGGCAATCCGATCCGTAAGGATCTTTTGGAGCATGCCAAGTCAGCGGACGAAGCCCGCAAGAGTTTCGGGCTTGACCCCAAGCGCCCTACTATCCTCGTCATCGGAGGAAGCTTGGGAGCGCTGACCATGAATGAAAGTCTGGAGGAGGGACTGCGCCGACTCAACGAGGCCGGGCTGCAGGTCATCTGGCAGACCGGCAAAAGCTTCATCGACCGGGCCAAGGCAGCCGCCAAGGGGATGAAGGGGGTAGTAGTCACTCCGTTTATCTCCGATATGGCAGCGGCCTACGCCGCGGCATCGGTAGTGGCCTCCCGGGCCGGAGCCGGTTCGATTTCCGAACTGGAAGTCCTCGGCAAACCCTGCGTGCTGGTGCCGTCGCCCAACGTGGCTGAGGATCATCAGACGAAAAACGCCCGTGCGTTGTCGGATGTCGGGGCCGCGATCCTGGTCGCAGACGCCGACGCCCGCTCTCAGCTCGTCGACACCCTGCTGAACTTAGCTAAGGATCCCAAGCGCCTTGAGGAAATGCAGAAGGCCATATCCGCAATGGCTCTCCCCTCTGCCGATGAAATCATAGCCGACGAAGTCATCGCGATCCTGAATAAATGAAGTCGGCTGAAATTTAATTGATCGATAACCGCCGCAGGTCCGACCGCCTTCAAAGATAGAGTACAGAGCCTTCAATGATAGACTCCTTTAATGATAGACTATAGAGTCTTCTGTGATAGAGTATAGAGATAGAGTATAATGGAAAAAAACAATTTATATTTTGTTGGCGCCGGAGGAATCGGCATGGCCAATCTGGTAAGATATTTCCTGTCGAAAGGCTGCAAGGTAGCGGGATACGACCGCACCTCTACCCTGCTCACATCCCAGCTCATCGAGGAGGGCGCCGACATAATCTTCGAGGATGATCCGCAACTCATTCCGGCTCCCTTCCGCGATCCGGAGACAACATTAGTCGTCTACACTCCTGCCGTCGGCGACGACAACAGGATTCTGTCATGGTTTCGCGAAAACGGATTCGAGGTAATCAAACGCGCCCGGCTGCTCGGTCTGATCACCCTTCACTCCAAAGGGATATGTATAGCCGGATCGCACGGGAAAACGACTACCTGCTCCATGACGGCCAATATCCTGCGTCAGACTCCCGACGGAGTAAACGCCTTCCTCGGGGGAATCCTGCGCAATACCGGCTCCAACCTCATCATCTCCGAGCGGTCGGAATATTCCGTCATCGAAGCCGACGAATATGACCGCTCTTTCCATCAGCTCTCCCCTTTCATCGGCGTGGTCACCTCCTGCGATCCCGATCATCTCGACATTTACGGCGATGAGGAGCATTATCTCGAAGCCTTCTCCATATTCTCCTCCCTCATCCGTCCGGGCGGCGCACTGATAATGCACACCGGACTGAAGATGCAGCCCGACCTGAAGCCGGGCGTACGGCTCTTCACCTATTCCGGCGGCCCGGAAGGGGACTGGCACGCTGAAGATATCACTTTCGGCGTAGGGACCCTGTCGTTTACCCTCGTCGGACCCGACGGATTGCGCGTGGAGGATATCAGCCTCGGAGTGCCTGTGGAAATCAACATCGACAACGCCGTAGCGGCCGCCGCGGCCTCTCTGCTCGCCGGAGCGACTCCGGAGGATGTCCGCAAAGGGTTAGGCGATTTCAAGGGAGCACGCCGCAGATTTGATATCCATCTCGACGGCAAGGACGGCGGACCGGTGCTCATCGATGACTACGCCCACAGTCCCAACGAAGTGGCCGCCTCCATCCGCTCCGTCAGGAAACTCTATCCCGGCCGCAAACTGAGCGTCATTTTCCAGCCCCATCTCTATACCCGTACCCGCGATTTCGCCCCCGAATTCGCCGCAGCCCTCTCGGAGGCCGACGAGGTTATAATGCCCGAAATCTATCCGGCCCGCGAACTGCCGATCCCGGGGGTAGACAGTAATCTGATTCTGAAAGATGTCAAATCAGAAAAAAAATGCCTTTGCCTGCGAAAAGATTTGCTTGATTTCATAAAAAATAGTAACTTTGAAGTGTTGATGACTCTCGGGGCCGCCGACATAGACACGGCGCTCCCCGACATCCGGAGAACTTTGACATGGCGCCAGTTGCAAAAAAAATAATTAAATGGTCGATACTGATCCTGCTGCTCGCATACGTGGCCGGGATAACGGTATGGGCGCGCATGGAGGCGGACCGGCATGTCATCAGGGGAATCACGATCTCAATGGAGAACGGCAAGGGGCTCTCGGATACCATAACGACGCGCGGCATCAAGGCCTCGCTGATGAAATATCCAGGAAAGATAGTCGGAGTCCCAGCCAATACGGTCAATACCCTCGACATCGAGCGCTACCTGATGAAGATCAATAATTTTGAAGACGTTAAGTGCTACGTCTCATCCTCAGGAGAGCTTAAAGTGACTATCAGCCCGATGATTCCCGAGATAAGGGTCTTCGACGGGAATCAGTCGTACTATGTCAACAAAGCCGGCAAGCGGATCAACTCCAACGCGGAGTTTTTCGCCGATGTCCCGATAGTCAGCGGACACTTCACCAAAAACTTCCGGCCTGAAAGCGTTCTGCCGATAGTCAGATTCGTCAATTCCGACAAGCAACTGAAGGAAATAGTCGGGATGTTTGAGGCCCGCGGCCCGAAAGATATCCTCCTGATTCCGCGGATCGCCGGCCATGTGATAAATTTCGGCGACACTACCAGACTTAAAGAGAAACGGGCAGCCCTGCTGACCGCCTATCATAAGATTATCCCCTACAAAGGCTGGGAGGAGTATGACACAATCTCCGTCAAATTCCGGGGCCAGATAGTTGCCACCCGGCGCAACAAGGCTCCCAGATTCCCCATTGAAGTCTATGAAGAGGAAATCGATCCGGAAGAGCACGCTCTGCCGACTGATTCGGTCCGGGAAGTACAGCAACCGCTGACTCCCGAACAAAAGGCAGCCCGGGAAAAAGCGGCTCAAGAAAAAGCGGCCAAGGAAAAAGCCCGGGCCGCGGCCCCTGCCTCCCGGCCAACCTCTACCCCAACTTGAATCTCCAACCCTCAAAGTATCCCTATAAAGAAAAATGGAACGTTACGTCGCTGCTATTGAAATCAGCAGCTCCAAGATAATCGGTGTCGTAGGCCGAGTCCAAGGCGCAGGCCAGGTCGACATCATAGCCGTAGAGCAGGAAAAGAATGTCGAAAGCGTCCGCTACGGTGTCATCCAGAATCTGGAAGAGACCGCGACCCGGCTGGCCCGCGTCCTTGAGAAATTGGAACGCAAGCCGGCCATCGCTCCCAAGAAAATCCAGAGCGTCTTCATCGGGCTCAACGCCCGCTCGCTGCGCAGCATCCCGACGACAGTCCGCCTGCAACTCCCCGACGAGACGGAAATCACGGACGATATCATCCGCCGCCTTCGCCATGACGCACAGAACGTAGCGATCGATTCGTCGCTTGAGATAGTTGACGTTGTCGCCCGCAAATACAAGATCGGCAAACTCGAGACTTCGTCGCCTAAAGGGAATATCGGCAACTCTATCGCCGCCGAATATGATATCATCGTCTGCCGCCCGGAAGTCAAGCGCAATATCCTGCGCGTTGTCAGAAATAAACTCGGTCTGGAGATCGAGGGATTCGTTGTCACCCCGCTCTCTACCGGCCATCTGATCCTTACGGCGGAAGAGAAACGTCTGGGCTGCATGCTCGTCGACATAGGCGCGGAGACGACAGCCGTCAGCATCTATCGCCACGGCGCCCTGAATTATTTCGCAACCCTGCCCATGGGTGGCCGCAACATCACCCGCGACCTGACGACCCTTTCCATGCTCGAGGAGCGTGCCGAGGAGATCAAGATCACCTTAGGCAACGCCATTCAGCCTGAGACTCCCTCAACCCTTAACCTGAAGGGTGTCAAGCTGGCCGAAGTAGGCAACGTGGTCGTCGCCCGCTCGGAGGAGATAGTAGCCAACATCATCGAGCAGATATCCTACGCCGGAATCAAGGATAAGGAACTCCCCGGCGGCATCATCTGCATCGGCGGGGGAGCCAAACTCAACGGCATGACAGAACTCCTCTCCCGTCAGCTTGGAGGAATCCAGGTTAAAGTCGGACGTCTCCCCTCTTACGTGCATCTTGAGGATATCAAGGGTCCGAGTTCGGAGATAGTCCAGGTGGCCAGCGTACTCTACGCCGGAGCTACCCTGACCGACGCCCAATGTCTTGAAAACCCGGCTAAGGAAGAACTACCCGTGATCGGCACAGATTCCGGCGACGACGAACCCGAAGAAAGACCCGCTGAGCGCGAGCAGCGCCCATCGGCCGGATCGCTGAAATTCGTCAATAAGTTAAAAAGCAGTCTCTCCCGTCTCTTCGCCAACCCCGAAGGCGAGGATAACGATATGCTCGATTAAGACCCTATCCCACAATGAACGAATATTATAATACAATCGGATCCGAAGGATACTCCGATACCCAAGGGAATATAAACGACGCCTCCAATTTCCTCAGCGATTCCAATCAGGACATCATTAAGGTTATCGGCGTCGGAGGAGGCGGCGGCAACGCCGTCAACTACATGTACAAGCAGAATATACCGAACGTCAACTTCGTGGTCTGCAATACCGACGAGCAGGCCCTGAAGAAATCCCCCGTCACCCATAAGCTCATCCTCGGCCCGGAGATCACCCACGGTCGCGGCGCAGGCAATCTGCCCGAAGTCGGACGCCAATGTGCCGAGGCTTCAGCCGAAGATATCAAGCGGCTCTTCGATGACCATACCGAAATGGTCTTCATCACCGCCGGCATGGGAGGAGGCACCGGCACCGGCGCCGGACCCGTAGTGGCCCGCCTGGCAAAAGAGGCCGGATTGCTGACCATCGGAATCGTAACCGTACCCTTCCTCTTCGAAGGACAGAAGAAGATCCTCAAGGCCCTCGACGGCGCCGCAGAGATGAAGAAGCACGTCGACGCCCTGCTGGTCATCAACAATGAAAACCTCATCGACCTCTATAAGGACCTCAACTTCTTCAATGCCTTCGAGCACGCTGATGACACCTTAGCCAACGCGGCCCGATCCATATCCGAGATTATCTCCGAAAACTGCTATATCAACGTCGATTTCCAGGACGTGAAGACAATCCTCAAGGATTCCGGCACGGCCATCATATCTACGGCCTACGGCGAAGGAGAACACCGCATCTCGGACGCTATCTATAACGCGCTCCATTCCCCGCTGCTGAAGACCCACGATATCTATACCTCCAAGCGTCTGCTCTTCAAGTTCGTCTGCTCCCGCGAAGCCGAGAACCCTCTGCGCGCGGAAGAAATCAACGAAATCCGTCAGTTTACGGATAACCTCCCGAAGAGCATCGATGTCAAATGGGGTATCGGCGACAATCCCGAATTAGGGGATTCCGTCAAAGTAACCATTCTGGCCTCCGGCTTCGACGTGACCCTGCGCGAAGGGGACCATAACGGTGAAATCAAATTCCGCCCCGACGACGATCCCAAACCGAAGGAGGAGAAGACTTCCACAGCGACTAAGGAACAGATGGAGGAGGTCTACGGTACTGAAAAGCTCAATAAGCAGATCCGCGACGCCGCTAAAGTGAAGTATGCCGTCCTCCAGCCTAATCAATTCGACGACCTGGAGGTCATCGCCATGCTTGAGCGCACACCGACCTTCAACCGCGACCGTCGCTTCAACGAGGAGCTCAACAAGATATCCCAGGGCCCGGCCCATGACTCGTCGTACGGCAATCTGACTCAGCCCGAGACACCCCCCGCAGCCGGAAACAACAGAATCTCCTTCTGAAACTGCTCCGGATGCACATTCCGATCGCAAGATCCATTGCCAAACCTGAATAAGTAAACCCTTAATAAGAATAATATCTCTCTCCTCTTTTTCCCGATGGATAATAAATCCTTTCAGATGGTGGCCAAGACTTTTCAAGGCCTCGAAGAAGTACTCCGCGACGAACTCATCGCGCTCGGCGCCCAAAACGTAGAGACCGGCACTCGAATGGTCTCTTTCGAGGGCGATCTGGAATTGATGTATAAGGCAAATCTCTGCTGCCGCACTGCCTTGCGCATCCTTAAACCTATCGCCAAATTCTCAGCTTCAGATCCCGACGAACTCTATGATTTCGTCCGCGACTTCAAATGGGAGGATTATATGACGGCCAAATCCACTTTCTGCGTTGATTCGACTGTCAACAGTCCGGGCTTCCCTCATTCGAAATATGTCACTTATCGGGTGAAGGACGGTATCGCCGACCATTTCCGCGATATCTGCGGCGAGCGTCCGTCAATCCGCCTGGAGAAAGCCGACGTTCAGCTCAATGTCCATATCGCCGATACGAGGGTGACAATCTCGCTGGATTCGAGCGGCGAGCCGCTCAATCGCCGCGGCTACCGTGTCGAGCAGACAGAAGCCCCGATCAATGAGGTCCTCGCCGCCGGAATCATCATGCTCACCGGATGGCACGGAGAGACGGATTTCGCTGATCCGATGTGCGGCTCCGGCACATTCCCCATCGAAGCCGCCCTGATCGCCGGCAATATCAATCCGGGTATCTACCGCGAAGGATTTGCCTTTGAAAAATGGCCTGATTTCGATAGCGAGTTATTCGAAACCCTCTACAACGATGATGAGGGAGAACGCGAAATCACCTGCCGCATCCTCTGCGGCGATAAGGATCCGGAAGCAGTGCGCATCGCCCGTAAGAATATCAAGGCTGCCCGCCTCGAATCCAATATCAATATCGTCTGCCAGCCGATGCAGGAATGGGACGAGAATGAGAATTCCGGTGGAATCTTAGTGACCAACCCTCCCTACGGCGAACGTATCCGCCCGGCTGATATGGAGCTTCTCTACCGTCAGCTCGGCGAGACACTCAAATTCCGGTTCCAGGGCTGGAACGCCTGGATTCTCGGCTATAAGGATGAGCATTTCGCCTCGATAGGTCTGAAACCCTCGGTAAAATATCCCATTCTCAACGGCGCGCTGGAATGTTCGCTTAGAGAATATGTCCTTTTCGAAGGGAAATACAATGAATTCCGCGCCGACGGAGGCACGGTGAAGAATCAGGTACGCGAAGAAGCTCCGCGCAATCGTCAGCACCATAAGTCGGAACGCGAATGGGAGCAGGAGACACGTCAGTATAAGAAGAAATTTACGCGCGACCGCCGTCGCGAAGATTATTACGGCCATGACGACGCGCCGGCCTACGGCCAGCGGGATTCCTACTCCGATAATCAACCGCGCGACTACAAGCGAGGCTATAACCGCGACGGATATAGAGGCGGGAACCGGGATAATGACCGCTTTGGCAACCGCGACTTCAACCGCAACTATAACCGCGACTTTAACCGCGACTTTAACCGCGACAATAATCGGGACGGTTACAGGGATAATAAAAGGGACAATTACCGGGACCGCCGGGATAACGACCGATATGGCAAGCGCGATTACAGACGTGACGATAACCGCGATTACAGCAACAGAGGTGAATTCCGTCCCGCCGGGAAGACTTTTACAAGCCGCAAATCCGCAGCCGCAGGGAGTCAACCCGGAAGCGCGTCGGCACCGGCACGCGAGATAAAGGACAAGGGACCTCGTCTCTCAGAATCGGCTACAGCTTTCTCAAGTCCGGTATTCATGCGTACACGCAAGTCACGCTTCGCCAAGCGTGAGGATAAGGAGACTGATGAATAGGAGAGTGCTCTATCCCGCCGGAATGTTAGGGATCATTGTGCTCTGTCTGCTCCTTGCACTGCTCGGAGCATGGAAGCCCCTTCCCGCACAACAGAATCTTAACTTCGGGATCGCCGTTGATTCGCCCGATATGTGGAATTTCACTCCGGTATGGAGTGAAATTCTTAATGTATGCGGATTGGGACTCTGCGCATTAGTACTGTTCTTCATCAACAAGAATTTCAGCCTGATAAAGACCGGCCAACCGTTGGGAGCCTCTTTCTTCCTCCCTCTTTGCTTCGGCAATCTGATCGTCGGAGGCCACTGGAGCGCGACTCCGGTAGTCACCCTTCTGATACTTATCATATACGCATGTCTTTTCAACGCGTATAAGGCCCGCAACGCGACCCGGTCGATGTTTACCGTCGCGACCTGCCTTTCGATCGGCTCGATGTTCGAGTACGCCTTCATTCCCCTTGGTCTGGCGGCCTTTGCAGCCTCCTTTATCATGGAAGCCATGCGGCCGAAGGAATTCCTGGCGATGGGATTGGGACTGATCGCCCCTTACTGGGTTGCCATAGGATTCGGATTGATCAATCCTTTGGAACTCCGGCTTCCTCATCCCGTGACTATATTCGCGGGGAATCTTACCCCCGATATCTTCCTGACGATAACCGTCGCGGGCGTGATGGCGCTCTGCGCCGTGATCCTCAGTCTCTACAACGGTCTGATCCTTTACGCCGGAAATACCAGAGTGCGCCGCTCGATATTGGTCATGAATACGTTCGGTGTGATTTCGGCCGCCTGCATGTTGCTTGACGTCTATAATACCGCCGCCTACATAGGAGTCTTCAATATCTGGGTGGCCATGCAGTTGGCTAATCTGTTTGCCCTGCGCGACCTGCGGCGGGCCGGACTGCTTTACTGGCTGCTCCAATTATTAATCTTCTCCCTCTCCATGATATATTTCCTCGCCGCATGAAACCATTACTGATAATCGATAATGCCATCCCCTTTCTGGAAGGGCGGTTGGAGCGTGATTTTGATTGCCGGATACTCCCTCCGGCGGAGATCGACCGGGAGGCTGTCAGGGACGCAAAAGGTCTGCTCGTCCGGACGCGTACGCGCTGCGACGCCGATCTGCTCGATGACTCAGGGGTAGAGTTCGTGGCTACCGGGACGATTGGTCTGGATCATTTCGATATTCCCTATCTCGACAGCCGCGGTATTGACTGGCAGAATGCTCCCGGATGCAACGCCCCGGCAGTGGCGCAATACGTCTGGCGCTCACTCATAGAGGTCGGATTTGATCCTGCGACTCAGACTCTCGGAGTCGTCGGCAAAGGGAATGTCGGCTCTATCGTAGCCGAATGGGGACGTCTGCTGGGCGCCAATGTCATCGTCTGCGACCCTCCCCGGAAGGATGCCGGAATGACGGATGAAGAATATCTCGACCTCAGCCAATTGATGAGCCGGGCCGATGCAGTCACTTTCCATACTCCGCTCATCAAGACGGCAAGCCTGCAGAATCCTTATCCTACATATCATCTTGCCGACCGGGAAATGCTCGAAAAGCTCCGCCCGGGCGCCATGCTTATCAATGCAGCCAGAGGGGGCGTGGTCGATGAAGAAGCTCTGTTGGAACTGAAAGGGGAGAAGGGCCTCAAGGTTGCCCTCGATACGTGGGAAGGGGAGCCGCGCGTAAATCCGCGTATGCTTGACGAGGCGGAGATCGCTACCTTTCATATCGCCGGCTATTCCCGGCAGGGGAAGGAGCGGGCCTCATACGCCATCCTTTCCGGTCTCGAACGCCACTTCGGAGTAAGTCTGGATAAATCGGGGCTCGCCGGGCCTTACCATCGCCCCGAGGACCTGACTCTTAAAGCCATCCGCGACTCATACGATATCAAGGCTGACGATAAGGAATTCCGCCGTCATCCGGAGGACTTCGAATCCCTGCGCGATAATTATCCCCTCCGCGAAGAGGTCTGAAAGACGGGGTTAATAGACGTGATAATAGACAAGTTAATAGACGATATAATAGACGAGATAATAGGCGGAGTTAATAGACGAGATAATAGACGAGATAATAGGCGGAGTTAATAGACTGGGTTGAATAGGAAGTGTCTAATAGGAAACTGACGATGAAATATTATACCGTATGGGTCGGACGTCACCCCGGGGTTTATGACACCTGGGAGGATTGTCAGGAACAGATAAAGAATTTTCCGGGAGCCAAATTCAAGTCCTTCAGCTCTGCCGCAACCGCGACGGAGGCTTACCGCATGGGGTGCGCTGAAGAAGACAGCGGAGACCTGACGCGCCTGCTCAACGGCGCCGGAGAGGCCCGCGAAAGGAAGCACCGTGGCAAAAACCCGTCCTCAGCCCCCCATTATATGGATAATCCCGAAGTCAATATCACGGCTTGGGCCGTCGACGCGGCCTGTTCTAAAAATCCGGGACCGGTCGAATACCGCGGGGTCGACCTTACGAGCGGCAAAGAGATATTCAGGGTAGGGCCCCTGCAGGGTGGCACAAACAATCTCGGTGAATTCCTGGCCATAGTCCATGCCCTCGCCCTTCAGGAAAAAATGGGTATAACCCGTCCGATCTATTCCGATTCTGTCTCCGGAATGGCATGGGTACGCAATAGATGTATCAAGACGACCTTGACCGAAAACGCGGAGAATACTCCTCTCTTCAACCTTCTACGCCGCGCTATACATTGGCTCAACACTCATAGCTATAAGAGCCGCATAATGAAATGGGACACTCCCCGCTGGGGTGAAATTCCCGCCGATTTCGGACGAAAATGATTGCTTCAATCCTGCTTGATCCCTCAGTTGGTGCATGCGCCTTCGGCATCCGCAAGATAGGGGAGATACCGAAGGAAGTCATGGAAGCCTATAAGGACTGGCTCTGTGAGGGTAACGCGGCCGGTATGTCCTACCTTGCCAATCATCTCCCCATACGTCAAAATCCCGAACTGCTGCTTCCCGGCTCACAGACTGTAATTTCGCTTGCTTTCCCTTATTCACCCCGGCAATGGCGTGAAATCAGCCTCCCTGCCATCGCTTCATACGCTTATGGGGAGGATTACCATGACGTCATCAGAAAGCGTCTGAGAGGCGCCGTAGAACGTTTGAGCGAAGTCTATGGAGGGGAATATCGTATCTGTATAGATTCGGCGCCGGTCTTCGAACGCTATTGGGCAGAAAGGTGCGGGATAGGGGAGCGCGCAGACAATGGCCTTATCTACGTCGAAGGGTTCGGGACCCGCATCTTCCTCGCTGAAATATTCTCTACTGCGGAGTTTCCGGAAGAGCGAAGGGTTATCCCGTCGGAATCCTACGGGATTAATTCCGACATTCAGCGAGAAGGGCTCAACGCCGATTCCAACCGTATTACATCCTGTATTCACTGCGGCGCTTGTCGGAGAGCCTGTCCGGCGGGGGCATTGAAGGGGGATTCGACTGTGGATGCCAGGGTATGTCTGAGTTATCTGACGATCGAACAGCGCGGGGAATGGGATGAGGATGGTCGGCAGGCCATGGCCACTCCGGCCGGACGCCGTACGCTCTTCGGGTGCGATATCTGTCAGAACGTCTGCCCGATGAATTCCCCGGTTAATCCTTCCGTCCCACCGACCGGGATAGAGGAATTCCGGCCTTCGGAACCTCTCCTGACACTGACCGCCGAGCAAGCCCGGGATATGACGCAGGAGGAATTTTCCCGCATCTTCAAAGGCTCGGCCATCAAACGCGCCAAGCTCGCCGGCTTCCTGCGCAACGCCCGAAATATATACGAAAACCGACCGAAGCTCAGCTTCGATCGGTCGCGTGTAAATTTTTAAAGTGTTAATGTTTTTAATAATCGGCTGATCTCATTTTCAGCCCTTTGAATTGTCTTTTTCTTAATTATCCTTTCGACTTAATCGTCGTAGTAATGTGCACAAGAGTCAATATATGCACGAAGGATTCTTTCAATAAAGTGCATCATAATCTCTAAAGTTTAGTGCGGCCGGTGGAAGAGGCCAGGGTTAATAAATATTGCTTGCGAGGGAAAATGCACGTAGCATCCGGAGAAGTTAACGAGTGATAAAAATTCCTCCGGCGAACATCTCTCTTGATGCTCTCATCCTCGACTTTTATGGAATTACAACGCAAAGTTAATAAAAAATGTTCAAAAATTATGTTGTACAACATAATTTTTGAACATTTTTTATTCGAGAGAACCGAGATTCTCGATTTTACGAGATTCTCGAAAATCTCGAGAAACTCGAGAAACTCGAAAATCTCGTTATATCGAAAAGATCGAAAAGCTCGAGAATCCTGTTATTTCGGTTTAGACCAGATAAACCCTTACGGAGCCGACGGGGAGTTTGCCGATAAGCTGGAGCGGAATATGCTCGGAGTCGGCCGACAGCCATGCTTCGATATTGTCGCTCGATTTCTTTCGGCCTTCGGTCGTAAAGCTGAAACTGATCTTTATCGCATCGCGCTGAGTGCCGTCGCGCATCTTGATCCGTTCGCGCCCTACGTAGCGTATCGTCAGCAATTCAACCTTTGAACCGGAGAAGATATTTGTAGAGAGGGTCTTTTTCTGCTCGAGAGTTTTATAATCGAGAGTGCGGAGCCAATAGAAGACACTCAGCATGTCGTAGGCCTGGCCGGTTGCCGAAAAACTATTCTTGGTGCCGGTCTTTACCCCTTTCTTATCTATCTTGGTCCTGACGACGTCGGCTGAGACTTTATTTGCGCTACGGCTGTATTTTATATGGTCGCGGCGATAGACGCCTCCTTCGTGGGAAATTTTGGAGTAGGAGACCGGGAGGAAACCCGTTTTGCTGACCGAACACAGGAGAGTATCCCGGACTTTGAAGATCCGATCGGCCCAAGGTTTGGTCTTTGCAGTCAGGATCAGTTGATAATTCGATCCCTTCCCACGCAGCGACAAGGTCGCATCCGCCGCGTCCTTATGTACGAGTCCCCATTTATAAGTGATGACATAATGCAGCGTCTCATCGGTAAATCCTGCGGCCTCCGCCTTCCCCGGCCATACTAAGGATAAGAACGCAACCAACAGGCCTATCCAAGATAGCGGTCTGCATTTTGAAGGCCAATTCCGGGATGAACGGTATTTTGGGGATAATGTATTCTTGGGATTTCCAATCATAATAATAGCATTTTATAAATAAGACACTCAAAAGGCCCAAAAGTTGAAGAGAATCAGAAGGGAGGAAAAAACAAATTATTCGCGAAATTATTCCGGAGCAAGCGAACCCTGAATAGGGTAGAGGCGTTATAATGACGTAAGAACGATGAAAACCATGGCTTGCGCCCCTCCGGGCAGATGTAGTCCTCTTCCGAGCAACTAATTTGCCTATTATCAAGCTGATGGAAAAGATATACACTGCTATAAGCGTTCTGAAAAAGTTGTTATTGTTGTTTTAATTGAAGAATTTAGGCCGAAGTGATTTCGGCCTTTTTCTTATGTCGGATCAGGATCAGCATGGTAACATGAAGAGAAGCAAGTTTAGCCCGGCTACGCAGGGCCTCACGTCCATATTCTTACTGTATTATTAAGACCCCGTCCCACAAAAAATGTTAAATTCCGGGCGGTGAATTTTCGAGG
>CAYTOR010000007.1:0-29039 GCA_964439505.1 uncultured Sangeribacter sp. | reverse complement strand
TCGGGGCACATCTGCGACCCTGGATTTAACATTTTTTGTGGGACGGGGTCTAAACGTTATTTTATAGCTTTAATATCATTATGATGATACTTACGAATAAGTCCCTGCCTACCCCGGATATACTCCGGAATCTTGGTCAGCGGTTCAAGGATTATCGAATGAGGATGCGTATGACCCGCAAGGATGTTTCTGAGGCGGCAGGCATCGGCATGACTACTCTCTATAAATTTGAGACAGGCAACATGAAGGATATTACCTTCCGCACCCTTATCAGATTACTAAGAGCTATCGGCCTCGCCGAAAACTGGGTTAACTTTGTAGTGATAATATCTGGGCTGTATGACTATTTTAAGAGAAGATATTGCTAATATGTTAGCTGCGTTTGATAGCTACATGTTAGAGAGTGAGGAGGACATTGCCAAGATGATCGCCGACGATTTCCGCAAGCGAAGGATTGAAAAGAATCTGACGCGTGAGATGGTGGCCAAGCAGGCGGGAGTGCCCTTAGGCAACCTGAGCCGCTTTGAACAGAAGGGCCTGATCTCGCTTAAAAACCTAATTTCATTGGCAAGGGCGCTGGGCTATATCGGGGAGATAAAAGGTATCTTTTCCCAACCCAAATTCTCAACCATGCAAGAGTTGCTGGAGATTCGCAAGAATGCCGGACGCAAGACCGCTCACCAAAAACGCAAGAAGGATACATAAGTTTCCTTCTTTGTGGGTTTCCTTCTTTCTTGGTTCTTTCTTGTTTCTTTCTTCCTTCCGGAAACAGTTATCTCGCAAAAAATTCGTACCTTTGCAGGCGTACGCCGGGCAGTACGACATTGTTACGACATGGTTATGATAGAGCAGAATCAGAATATAGTGCACATAGTGCGCGACTCGATTGCGCAGTTTTTCTCATTAGCGCCGGAGGGCACGGCGATGACGGTCATCATGGCCGTGGCCACGGTCCTGACAGCTGTCGTCGGATATTATATCACCATTCTGATCCTGCGTCTGGTCGCTATCATTGTAGAGAAGACAGAGACAGACTGGGACGATGATCTTATCAATGCCCCTCTGCTCAAGGCCCTCTCCCAACTCGCTCCGGCCTGGATCATCGACCTGCTGCTGCCGCAATGTTTCCCTCCCTCCGGCCTCATCGCGACGGTCATCCATATAATTACGGCCATCTATATCATCTGGGTGACGGTCTATGCCATCAATACTTTTCTCGACAATCTGCTCTACGCCTTCTCGCGCCGTGATAAATTCAGCCCCTACGCCGTAAAGGGTATCTTCCAGATGGGTAAGCTGATCTTTATCGCCATCGGAGTCATAATTGCTATCAGCATCCTTGTCGGCAAATCCCCCATAGCTATCCTTACCGCCCTCGGCGCCTCGGCCGCAATCCTGATGTTGGTCTTCAAGGATACGATTATGGGACTCGTGGCCTCCGTCCAACTGACTGCCAACAAGATGCTGCGCAAAGGGGATTGGATCATCGTCCCCAAACACGACGCCAACGGAGAAGTCATCGACATCACCCTGACAACTATCAAGATCCGCAACTGGGACAATTCCATTACAACCGTCCCTCCGTATTCCCTCGTGGCGGAATCTTTCCGCAACTATCAGGCCATGCGCGACTCCGAAGCCAGGCGGGTTACGCGCGCAGTTTATCTCGACATTACGACCGTACGTCACCTTGAAGACGAAGAAATCGAGGCCCTCCGTCTTGATGCCATGGTCCCGCCGCTCGCCGAAAAATCCCCGAAGACGAAGATCAATCTCACCTTATATCGGGAATATCTCGAACTCTGGCTCGAACATCACCCCAACGTCCGCACCGACCTTCTCTATATGGTGCGCCAACTCGCACCTACCCCCTCGGGCCTTCCCCTGGAGTTATATTTCTTTCTCGGAGTTACCGACTGGAAACGCTTCGAGCATCTCCAGTCGTCAATCCTTGACCATGTCTACGCTACCGCTCCCCGTTTCGGGCTCCGCTTTTTCCAGACTCCCTCCGGCCATATAAATTAGGTAAAGTTCCGGCCGGGCGCAGATCCAGCCGGCGGTAGACTATCCCACTTCTCTGTGGACGCAATTAATCGCGTCCCTACCTCATCTTACATTATATCTTGAATAGGAAGGAATTGGCAGTCTTGGGAGAGGATAGAATCAGTTCGGAACGGGGAGTTTCCCCGTCGATCAGATAGACGCGGCCAATTCTTCGGAGGGGGTAATCGAAGTTAAATATGGGCATGGAAAATGGGGTTCGGGCCGGCGATATGGATTCTTACCCGGATTACTGAGAAACTTACCATTTTTACCTATTTCGCGCGAATTTTCAACATTGAGGGGATTTTATCCGTTTAAAACAATGAATATATCTCACCCATAGATTATAAAGAATATAACCCATAGATATGAAAATCGATCTTAATGCTATCCATTCTCCAAAAGACATCAAGGGGATGGATGCCGCTCAACTGGAATTACTTAGTGAAGAACTGCGCGCCGCGCTTATCAAAAAACTTGCCGCCCACGGCGGCCACGTCGGTCCGAACCTCGGCGTCGTGGAAGCAACCGTAGCCCTCCATTACGTCTTCAATGCTCCTGACGACGAAATCGTATTCGATGTTTCCCACCAGAGTTACGTCCATAAGATGCTGACAGGACGAATCGGGGCGTTCACAGACCCGGCCCGTTATGATGAAGTTACGGGCTACACAGCACCAGGGGAAAGCCCCTACGACCTCTTTGAAATAGGCCATACTTCCACATCGATCGCGCTGGCCACAGGGCTTGCCAAGGCACGCGACATAAAGGGAGGTCGGCAGAACGTCGTAGCCTTCATCGGCGACGCTTCCCTCGGCGGAGGCATGGCTCTCGAAGCCCTCAACTACGCGCCTACTCTCGCCTCTAACTTCATTCTCGTAGTCAACGACAACCAGATGTCGATCGCCGAAAATCATGGCGAACTCTACGCTCACCTCAAGGAACTTCGCGAGTCCGACGGCCAATCCCCCAACAATATCTTCAAGGCTCTCGGATATGAATATATCTACGTCGCTGAAGGCAACGACATTCGCCATCTGATCAAAGCCTTTAAGGAAGCCAAGGACAAGGACCACGCTGTCGTAGTCCATATCAACACCATGAAGGGTAAGGGACTCCCCGTAGCGGAAGCAAACAAGGAGAAGTTCCACTACGCCGGTCCGTTTGACGCCACCACCGGGGAGCCGGCCGGAAGTTATGGAGAGGATTATGATGACGTTTTCGCCAATACCATGCTATCGTTGATGCAGGGTGACAAGGATATCGTGACCCTGACTGCGGGCACCCCCGGCGCTATCGGATTCGGCAAAGGACGCCGCGAGGCCGCCGGAAAGCAATTCATCGACGTCGGTATAGCGGAACAGGATTGCGTGACAATGGCCGCGGCTCTGGCAAAAGGTTGTGTGCGCCCCGTGATGGGGGTAGTATCCACTTTCCTCCAGCGTGCCTACGATCAGCTTAGTCATGATGTCGCTATCAATAATCTGCCGGCAGTCTTCGTAGTATTCTATCCCGGACTTTATGGCATGAACGACGTGACCCATCTCGGATTCTTCGACATAGCCATGGTATCGAATATTCCGAATATCGTAATGCTGTCGGCCACTAACGCCGAAGAATACAAAGCTATGATCGAGATGGCGGTAGCTCAGACAGAGCGGCCGATAGTGATCCGTACTCCCGGCGGAACATTCCGTCATGCGGATCGGCCGGTCGACACTGACTTCTTCCGCTACGAAATCGTAGAAGAGGGTAAGGACGTAGCGATCATCGCCGAAGGCTCGATGCTGGCTACCGCTCAGGAAGCGGCCAAACTGATGCGCGAGAAAGGGATCAATCCGACGGTCATCAACCCCCGGAATCTCTCGCAGGTCGATAGGGAATGTCTCGACAAACTGGAAGGCTATAGCCGCGTGATCACGATTGAAGACGGAATAGTCGACGGAGGATTCGGCCAGAAAGTTGCCGCCTACCTTGCTCCTAAAGGTGTCAAGGTCATCGTCCTCGGCCTGAAGAAAGAATTCCTCGACCGCTTCAAGGTCTCCGAACTGCTCGAAGCCAACGGCATGACGCCGCAACAGGTCGCAACTCTCGTATAAAAATCACAAGTAAAGGGTATGGACGGGGTCTAAGACCCCGTCCACCGAGAAAAAGTAAAAAAAGAAGAAGAATCTACCCTGCAGAGCGGGGTTATACATTAAACACGTACCGATTGAACACTCCCGCGATCAATCGGTACGTGTTTTTTTAATTTGCAAGGTCTAAAATTGCATAATAAAATGATATTTAAGGAAGATTAAAACTCCACAGAAAAAAATTTAAAATATTTTTAAGAAAAAGTTGACGGATTAAAAATTTTTCTTTAACTTCGCGGATGTAGTATAATAAAACCGACGCTAAAAAGAGAACATTATTCTCAAGCGTCGTCTCTAATAAAGTTTTACTTAACGGCTCCGGCATCGAGCTCGAATTTAGCATACTTAGAGATTAATATATTGACCACATTACTCTTCTCTTTTGCTCGCAAACCAACCGCTCTCCTCTTGGGCCATTAACGATCAAAAAGATTCCATATCGAAACTTCAATATTAACCAAAAGAATCAAGTATGAAAAAAGCATTACTTGCAATCTGCGCAGTGGCAGCCCTTTCTGCATCTGCAGCGAATGAGTTCTCTCCGATTCCCGGAGAAGGAGCTCTCAATCCTGATGACTACTCCGGTGGTATCGGCAGTATCGAAATCAACTGCACCGGTGAAATCAACCGCGAATGCATCGGTTTCGCTACTCTGAGCAAAGGCAGCAACACTATCAAGGCTATCCCCGCTTCCAACACAAGAATGGCTTATTGCGTCGACGGTTTTGATAAAGTCACCAAAGGCACTCCCCACATCTCTTTCTTCGAGAAGAACGATTCTCCCGCGGCAGAACCCGGCGACTACATCGTTACTATCCCCTCCAACTTCATCATTGTCAACGGAAAAGGCAATTCACCCCTCGTATATCGCTATACCGTATTAGGTTCCGAGGTAAAGATGACTCCTATTCCGGCCGCTTCTTCCTCAATCCCGGAACTTACCACCTTCAAGCTGAATTTTGAAAAGGCTTCTGAAGTGAAGTTCAACGGTTCTTTATCCAGCATCCAGATTGTATATACCAATCCGGCCAACGATGAAGAGACCCTGACCATTGACGCTGAAGAGGTTACAGTAAACGGCACTGAAGCGACCATCACATTCCCGACTTATACTACTCCGGGTGAAGTATCCATCGAGATCGCAGCCGGCGCTTTCGTTTCTACAGTCGCTTCCTCCGGCAAGACTGAAAAGAACGCTGCAAAGCTCATCCGCTATAAGATCGCTCCCAATGTAGTAGGCGTATTCTCAATCGATCCCGCTCCCTACACAATGACTACCATGAAGCCTTACAGAGAGGTTGAGGGCGAATACACAACCAGCTACTACTACTTCAACGTAGGCCTGCCCGAGGGTTATGTCTTCAATCTTCTCAATGCAAGAAAAGCTAACCTCAGTCAAGAACAGGCTGACGGCAAGCTCAAGATAGCTCAGTACTTCACTACATGGGCAGCAAATGCTGACAAGACAGCTGCCGAGGCTTATCTTCAGGGCGAAGATAACAAGGAGCTTAAGCTTGCACCCGGTACTTACTGGTTCGTAATCCCCGCCAACTCATTCAGCGTGAAGGATGCATCAGGCAATGTATCTTACTGCCAGGAACTTAAGTTCGGTCCTTACGTTGTAGAAGGCGCTCCTGCCGCTTACACTGTAACTCCGACTCCCGAAGACCACATCACTTCCCTTTCTCAGATCGTGATCACCTTCGAGGAAGGCGCGACTGTAACAGTTCCCAAGACTGCATGGTTCTCCGTCAACAACGGTCCTATGGAATACGACATGCGCGGCGTAGTTGAAAACAACAAGGTTATCCTCGACATCAATCCCGCACTCAGCGTTGTAGGCGAATACGAACTCGTATCCGATGCTTCCAACATCTCCGTAAATGGCGTTCCGACTCCGGTAGAAGCATGGTTCATCATCGAGCGCGGCTTCATCACTGACGTCACTCTCCTTCAGGACGGCAAACCCGTACAATGTGAAGAAGTAGAAGATCCCGACTTCGGCAAAATCTGGAGCGCTAACGTAGAAGCAGCTCTCCCCGTAGAAGGTTCTGATGAAGCTCCGACAGCTTCCGTAACATTCGAACTTCCCTTCGGCTACGATGCAGTTTATGCTATCATCAACACTGTAGACATCGATGCTGTTCAGAATCGTGTTCCGGTATCAGAAATTACCGCTGCCGGCCTCAAGAAGCTCGAGAACAACACACTCTCCGGCCTCACAATCGGTCAGCACACCGTATGCTTCACATACGCTGCAGGCGACGAAGCTCAGGAACCCACTTACATGAATATCAATGTGGCTCCCAACCAGCTAACTGCCGTAGAAACAGTCAACGTTGCTGAAGACGCTGAGTACTATACTCTCCAGGGCGTTAAGGTAGCTAACCCCGAAAAGGGCATCTACATCAAGGTTGTAGACGGCAAGGCTTCTAAAGTAAACCTCTGATCCAACCTCAAAATCCATTATAAGTCAATTCCGGCTTAAGGCTTGACTTATAATCCCCCTGATAAAGCGGGCGTCCCCACGACGGGACGCCCGCTTCTTCTATGTCGTAACCTTTCTGTCAAGTCGCCTTTGATCCTACAAAGCGATTTCCGGCCTCATCCGCCCTTTGCTGACTCGCGAATTTTTTTGTAATTTTGCACCATGAAAATATCATTTCGCAGGATTTGCAGGACAGTAGCGGCCGGAGTTTTGGCCGTCGGGGATTTCATCGCAGGGAATCTCCGGGCTGTACTCTTTTATATGTATCTGCTCGCTATAGTCACCCTCTTCCATTGGGATCAGGCAGGGTCGCTGTCGCTCAGCCTGCATAACTTCTCCCAAGGGCTTCGGAGTTCCTTCCTGCTCGCCCTCGGATTGGGAATGTCGCGGGGAATAATCCTGCTCCCTAAACACCTGTTTTCCCGTCGGGGTAAAGATAATGATCCCGATCCTGAGATAGATAATGGCTCCAGCCCGAAAACCGCCTCTTCATGGCTCCGGTTCATAGGACGATTGTCGGGCCTGCTCGCCGGTCTGCTGACCACTCTCCTCGTCATCCTGTCGCTGACAGAAGTCTGGCTCTCATTCATGATCCATACCCGCTGGAGCGACCGCATAATCCGACTTATCCTCGACACCAATCAAGGCGAGAGCGGAGAATTCCTACAGCTCTATCTCTTCACCCCCAAAAGCATCGGAGTAATTTTAGGATTCCTTCTCCTTACCCGCATCATCTATCTCACTCTGCGTAACGCGGAAGTCGTAATAGTTTACAAGCATCACTCCTCCCCGGAGAAAGACTCTTCGATCAATATATCCAGGGATGAAGTTTCTCGGGATGAAGTCTCTCATGATAACTCCTCCCCGGTTGATGATTCCCGGGCCTCTACTGTTGTACGTCTTTGCCGGATTATCGTTGCCTTGCTGCTGATCGGCGGCGGAGTCTGGTGGTGGAGCCTCCCTCCGGAAAACAATTACAACGCCGAAAATAACTTCAATACCTTACTGCGGCTGCAGAAGATGATAAAGGTGCATCAAAAAAACCTGCGTAACATCAAGGCTCTCGAAAAGACTCCGGCCCTCGCCGACGGGTTTATCCCGGAGGGAAATGACGCGCCGGCCCATATCATTTGGGTTATAGGAGAATCCGACTCCCGCGCTCACTGGCACCTCTACGGCTATTACCTGCCGACCACTCCGCGCATGGAGCGGTTGCAGGAGGAAGGTAATCTACTGAAGTTTGACGACGTGATCTGCTTTGAGCCACGCACCTACCGTATGATGGAGATACTCTTCAGTCCGTATGTAGTCACTGACTCATCCAAATATTATCTGCGCCAGCCGCTTACGCCGATGATCATGCGCAAGGCCGGCTATAAGGTACGCCTCCACGACAATCAGGCTACTCTTGTAAGGGGAGATGATCAGGCGGAAGTAGGCACCTGCAACTTCATGAACTCCATAAAGCTAAGCAAAGCCAACTTCGATTACCGCAACGATCGCATGTACCGCTATGATATGGATCTCATAAACGCACAGTCTGATTTTCTTACAAACGACTCCGGAGCTAAAGCTGACAGCCAGCTGACTCTCGATATATTCCATGTCAACGGGCAGCATTTCTCGGCCGAGAACCGATATCCTGAAGGATTCGGTAAATTTACCGAGAAAGATTATGCCCGTCCCGACCTGACTCAACAGCAGGTGCGCCAGATTGCGGCCTACGACAACGCTACGCTTTACGTTGACTCCTTGCTGATGAACCTTTATGACCGGGTTAAAGGCCAGGATGCCATAATTATATATCATCCCGATCACGGCGAGGAGATCAACGACCTGCGCCCGGTCGCAGTCCGGACAATGGATAGCCATAAACTTTCCCGATCGGCTCCTTACGTCCTGGAGATACCCTTCATAGTAATGACGACCCCGGAATTCCGCCGGGCCCATCCCCGGCTCTACGACCGCCTTGTCAAGGCCGCTACGGAGAAACAGTCGCTCATCTATTTCAGCCATTTCCTGCTTGACCTGGCCGGAGTGGAATCCAAGTATAAGAAAGCGAAGTTCTCCCCTCTCTCCCCTGAATGGTCGCGACCTCCCCGTGTAGTCAAGGACATCCGCACCTACGACATCTGGAAAGAGAAGAATAATGTCAGGCTTGAGATCAGGACAAAGAAATAAAAGGATTAGAAACTGCAGGCCATGCGATATGTTACAATAGATTTTTCACGTCAGCAGACGGAGATAATGCGCGGCGTCAGCATCGTGCTTATTATGCTCCATAATCTTCTCCACCTATATCCGGGAGTTCTCAGGGAGAGCGAATTTTTCTACGATGCCGGCGCCATTTCAAAGTTCAGGGAGATTCTCGGCTCAGGCGATATCATTGCACACTGGGAGGATATCCTCTCCTTCCTTGGATGGTATGGCGTACCGGTGTTTATCTTCCTGTCGGGCTACGGGCTTACAAAACGCTACTCCGGACAGACTTTCCATACCGGGGCCTTTATTAAACGGAATTGGGTGAAACTTGTCAGGCTCATGTCGCTCGGTGTCTTCATATTTTGCGTCGATCAATTGATCACCATTCTTTCGATGGAGCACCCTCAAGGCTGGAAGATATTCGCTAACTTTCTGATTCCGTTGACGTGTCTCAACGATATTGTGCAATTTAAGTTGGACTCTATCCCGGGCGTCTATTGGTACTTCGGCTTAGCTTTCGAGCTCTATGTTATCTATGCCTTCTGTGTGCAGGGGAAGCGACCGGTATGGCTCTGGGTATTGACGATACTTAGCTTTATCGCCGTACCTCTATTATGGGATTGGTCGCCGGCTTGGGACCCGATAAAGATGCAGACTTATCTCCGTCATAACTTTACGGGCTGGATGCTACCCTTCGCACTCGGGATATGGATTGCCCGGAATCCACGCCTTCCGATATGGGGGATAGTTACCGGCGTCTTGGCCTCAGTCTTGCTTTTCGTACCCTCGTTGGAATCCGTGTGGAGTTGGCAGTTGACGTCGGTGTTCGCCGTGATTATAATCGCCGGGATAAGTGTTCTATTCGACCGGATACCGGGATGGTGCGGATTCTGGATATGGACCGGAAATCTTAGTGCTTATCTTTTCGTCGCTCACCCGCTCGTGAGGCATCTTACGCGGTTCTGGACCTTCGGGAATCCGGGGTTGATGCCGAATGTAGTTACCTGTCTCCTATATGTCGTCGCGGTGTTTGTTGCGGCGTGGCTGTATAGGTTTGTAATGGGGATGATACCTTATCTTCGGGATTGATTCCTTTTCGGCGTGGGCGCAATGTATTGCGCCCCTACCTGTTCTTCCGATTTTACTTTTTCTTCGTGGGCGCAATGTATTGCGCCCCTACTTGCGGGGGATTTGCCGAAGGTGGGCGCGGTTGAAGAGGCGGCGTTCCGGATCGTAGAACCAGCCCCATTTGTTGAAGTAGCGGATCATGTTGACGATGTGGATACGGAGCATCCGGAGGTTGTGGTAGGAGGCCGCGCGATGGGCGTGGACAGCCGACAACATCGGCCAATAGAGCGTCTTGTAGCTGCTGTGGAGGCGGCGCGAAAGGTCAATATCCTCAGGGTACATAAAGAAACGTTCGTCGAATAATCCGACCTCCCGGAGTGCAGACAGCCGCATCAGCATAAAACTCCCTTGCACGTATGGTACATTATGCGCCCTCGTCAGATCCAATCCCTCGAGGGTGTACTTCGCGTTGCGCTTGGCGAATAGACGCTTCGGGAGGAAGCGCCGCCCGAAGACGTCCCACGGTGTCGGGAGTAAGCGCGCGGTCGGTTGTAACTTCCCGTCAGGATAGACCAACCTCGGATGCAGCAAACCAATCTCAGGATCCTTTTTCATCACTTCTACCATCTGATCAAGAAGCTCAGGCTCGAAATAGACGTCACTGTTCAGAACTAAGTGATACTCGGACCCGGTCGCCGGCTCTTCTCCGTGACTGTCGGAGTTTTCGGGATGGTCGAGATTTCCGAGATTATCGGAATTCTCGAGATTTTCGAGAATGTAGGTATTATCGTGTTCTTCTTGCTTAATCGCCGGCAGAGTCCCCGGCATCGCCCTCCGGATAGCTATATTATGCCCGGCCCCGTACCCCTCATTCTTCGCCGGGATATATTCTACCCTCTCGTACTCGGCGGCGAGCGCACGAAGCCTCTCTTCGCGGCCGTTGTCGACTATATAGATCTTGTCGACCACCGGCGAAGTCAGTGACCGCAGGCCCTGGCGAAGTTCCTGCTCAGGCGTATGATAGGTTACTATAGATACCGTCATCAGATTTCCAATCAGTCAAGTTAATTTATCCGGCAATCAGTCAAGTTAATCCGGCAGGATAAGGTATCCTTTTTAACCATGCCTTCCGGGAATCCCACTTTCGTATATATAACAACTCCCGGCTCTGAAAAGATTCAGACAGCCGGGAGCTGGATAAGTAATTATTATGATTATTTTACGAAGTACTTGCAGTTGGCGGTCTTCACGTTGCCGTAAGCGTCTTTAGCTGTCAGACGGGCGATACAGAAGCCGTCGGCCTCGGGAGCGTCAACGGAATTTACGTGACCGTTGAAGACAGTCGGCGTAATGGTCGACAGGAGTCGGCCGTCAGCCGAATAGACTTCGATCACGGCATCCTTGGCATTGCTGCCGATAGAGTAGTTCAACTTTCCGGCCACATAGCTCAGGCTTACGTTGGAAACCAATACGTCGGTGATCGCAGTCGGGATCGACCCCATCTCCATAAGGATGTTGCCCGTAGTCGGAACGTTGGCTGCCTTGACATAGAGCATATTGTTGTCCTTGTCATGATAGATGGCGTGGCCTTCGGCATTCTGAGCTTCCTGAAGCGAACCCTTGACAGCCTGGTGGAATCGTTCGAGCACGTCATCCTCCTCTTCGTCTTCGTCGGCTAAGGTAGAGATGCCGGGAGCATGCAGATTTGCGCGGTGAGGAGCATTTGCAGGCTCTGATTGAGGGAGGTGGACAAGCAGACCATGGATATCGGAATTTTCATATCCGAAGCAATAGAAATGGATCGTACGGGTCTGTACGGATACTGACGCATCGCCCTCCTGGCTGATCGAGATATTGTAGAGCTGACCGTCGTTCGAACCGGCTACAAAGTGGCTGGAGAATTTAGTGATTCTGTACTTATTGTTTTCCAGAGCGGAACGGGATTTCAGGTCATCCTCATACATTATGCTTGTATGGTCATCCTCCGAGAGATAATGATAAACGGTCAGATCGCCATAGTTCAGTTCGGAAGTGTTATGGAACTGCATGTCAGCCTCAGATGTTGCACCGTCATTTGTCTGGGTAAACATCGGGATGAAGCTACCCTTACGCATGAAGAACGGGATATTGTCCCCGGCGTAGTAATAATGCTCCTCCATGTCCCCTTGATAAGTTTTGGGCTTTACGGTAGTATTGACACCGGCTTTCAGCACATCATTCATATCGGCCCATTCACCTTCCGGGAAAGTGATCTGTCGGGAAGTAGCATTTTCAGACAGGATCGGAGCGACGAAGAGGTCGCGTCCCCAAAGATAAGAATCGCTGTTATTAGCAAGGGTATACTTATTTTGGTCGAACGCACAAGCCGGACGCGCCATCGGATAACCGAACGCAGAGTTCTCATACGCCAAAGTATAGACGTAGGGCAGGAGACGATAGCGCAAGTTGATAGCCTTGCGGACCCCGTCAATCACAGAATTGTAATCGCTATGGTAAGGTTCCGGTCTTACGGCTGAGTGAGTGCGCAGCATGGGAGAGAGAGCTCCGAACTGAACCCAGCGCAGATAGAGGTTGGCATTGGTACTGCCGCTTGTGCAAGCAAATCCGCCGACATCACTGCCAAGCATGGAGAAGCCGGCCATGGCCATATTGGTCAGAGAAGGTACCTGGGCCTGGAAGCCTGACCAGGAACGCTCGATATCACCGGTCCAGGGGAAGGCGGAATAACGCTGCATCCCCGACGTGCCTGCGCGAGGCATGATAAACTGACGCATCTCCGGGAAATCACGGGTCAGGCAATCATGGATATGACCGACCCAGATTTGACCGAATTCATTGCGGACCTGTTTGTTAGTACCTCCCTTATGATGAGTATTATTATCGTCGTCATAACCTTCAGGTTCGCCAAGGTCGAGCCACCATCCATCAACTCCTTCCTGAGTGCGGGCTTTATAGAAGTTATACATCCAGTCCATAGCATCCGGATTGGTGGCATCGATCAGACCGACATTATGATAACGGACATCCTGATCAGGGAGCAACCAACTCATGTTATCATTATCCGAAACGTGCTCATCAGCTAAGTAACCTCTATTTTTAAGATCATCCCAGTTGGAGCAAATGTCAGTAAAATAGGGTTCCGTAATAAGAATCGTATGGATGCCCTTATTCTGTTTCCAATCTGAGAGTTTCTGCTGGGGATTAGGGAAATTGGCTCCCCAATCAAGAGTACCGAGATAATATTCACGATTGCCCTGCCAATAAAGGTCGTAGACGATACCGTCAAGGGGAAGCTGCTTGGCTTTGATATCGGAGATAACCTGATCACCTTCATCAAATGAATAATAACCGTATCTCGAAGTTATATAACCGAGGCTCCAGAAGGGAGGAAGAGGCTGGCGTCCGGTAAGACCGGTATAGTTGGCGACAACTTCATCCATATCTTCACCACCGATAAAATAGTAGCTAATCGGTGTTACAGAATTGGACTCGTAAGAAAGACCTGCCGAAGAGGGCATCATCTTTGCACCGCGATAATGGTCATCGAAAAGCACGCCATAGTTGGAAGTAGAGACTACGAAAGGTATCTCGATATTATGGCTATCATTATAGTAAGAGTTCCAACCCCATTTCTGCTTATTGTCCAGTACAATGGTTTGGTCCTTTATCGAACCCTTACTGCTGCTCGGACCTCCGCCGTAGAAGGCTGCGTCCTCTTGAGGAAGGAAGTTGACCGTATGGGTGGAGGCGGCGTTGTCGAGATAGTGATTCTCGGAGAGTTTCTGAGTAGGACCGTTGGAAGTAGTTTCAGAGAACGAAAGGAGACCGGTCTGCTTATCTACGACAATCTGGAGAGCAGTTCCGTTGACGTTGATGACATAATCGTCGCTCCTCTCGTCAACTTCTATATCGAGAGAGGGATCCGGCTCGGCAACAACAGTAATAGAGGCGCGTTCCTGAGCCGTAGAACCGGTCGGCAAGGTGAATACCTTTACGACCTTATCGGTATAAGGAGTAATAAAGAGCGTAGCCTTTTCGCAGGTAAATTCAACTACTCCGTTGTCGAGTTTCCAAGTCGATACCGGCCCGGCATTGTCGGAAGGCTGCGGAGGAAGGATTATGGTGCCGCCTTTATGGCTTCCGTCCTGATAATAGGTAGCATGATTATAGAAGTCAAGATCTCCACCTCCTGCTTTATCACCACCATTGTTGTTAATGATCAGCTTCGTAGGGGTGAAATTTGAACGATTAACCCAAATATAAACATTCCCTTTATATTGTTCCATGGGTTCTCCCGACCATGCACCGGCTGCCTCCTCGTTTTGATCATTCCAAGCATAAACTTTGGCAGTCCAGTTATCCGGCTTGACGAAGAACACGTATTCCTTGTCGTTGGCAGCCGGGAAGTATTGGGAGTACTTGACGTCGGTATTCTTAGGAGTAAATACTCCGTCGTCGAAGTTTGAAGACGGATCGTCCGGATCATCGGGGTTAAAGGGGGGATCTACTATTTCCGGTTTTTCAGCTGATGAAGTTCCGTCCGCCTTATAGTAGTAACCGTTATTGAAGGAAAGATTATCAGTCTGAGTACCACTACCATTAGAGAAGATGATATTTGCGGGAGTTCCTTCAGTAGTTTCCCAATAATAGAAACCCTCATCATTTGGCTCCAATTTCTTTCCGGGCCAATCCCCTCCGGTATAATTCGTACTGCCATTCCAAGCCCAGACATAGACGGATGACCAATTCGCGGAATTTTGGAAGTAACAGTAAGACTTATTGGTCACCGGGGGAACGGGGGGAGTCGGAGGATTAATGATAGGATCATCCTCCTCGTTATAGTCGCCCGTACGGTTGAAGGTGATTGTAGCAGACTGACCGTCTTCGGCAAGCTTGAACGTGATTTCGTATGTCCCGTCTTCGTTGATTACAAAGCAGTTTTGATTATTGATAGTGGCCGTATATTCTACTTCCGGAACGGTCACTAACCCATTACTCAAACCGCCGAAACGATGAGCATCATTGTTCCAACCGGTTACGGCCTTGTCATAAAACGTAAACCAAGCAGTATCATCAGCATCAGTGCCTTCTCCGCAATTATGCAGCGCGAGAGTAGTTGTCCATGTATTGGCTTCCGTCTCGGAGGGAGTCATCTGATGATCGAACGTCCAGGTGGACTCGCCAGGAAGATTATGGGGCATGTAGATGACTGTTTCTGCTGCAGCAGCCATTGTCCCCGACATGAGCATGAATACTCCGGCAGCAAGGACGCTCTTTGCTAACGAGCCCCCTAACAATTTCGAGAATTTCATGTGTTTAATTAGTAAGAATTAGTTATTTAGTTAAGCTATTAAGACCCCGTTTTAATCCATAAAACGGGGGGATTTTTTATTGATTTATCGCGTCCCCACCTCATCCCGGTTCGCGCGGGCGCAATGTATTGCGCCCTTACCTGTAGGAATGATTCCCGGTTCTGTCCCCTACCTGTTGAAACGATTCCTGGTTCTGTGGACGCGATTTATCGCGTCGTTACATATCGGAACAATTCCCTATTTTCGTCCCAAAACCTTAGAACAAAGTTAGCAATTTTTTTCGACCTGACCAAAAATTTTCAATTATACCCGGGTGAAGTCGGTATGAAAAGGCGGGAATTTCAATTATGGCCGGGGGAAGTCGGGGTGAAAATCCGGGACAGTACCCTCCGCGTACCTTTCGACCGACTGAATTCTTCGATCAGTTGCGCTGTCTCTGACGCAAATTCTTCCTGAAGCCGCTCGGAAATAACCCCTAAGAAATGATCCACCACCATAAGGGCACCGCGCAGATTCTTGGGCAGTTCGGATTTCCCACCGTTGGCCGGTCCGCGCATGATCTTTGCGGGCTTGAAGGAATAGAGGATATTGCCGTGAGCGCAGTAATTGCGCAGGTCCCTGACGATATCTATGTAATTGTTGAAGACTTCCGGATTGTGGACCCCGAAATGGCGGGCAACATCCAGACGCAGTGAGTCGGAATTCAAGGATTCGTATAGATTCAGCAGCGCACCGAAGGTCATGAATTCCAGCGTCTTCCATGCAGGTGCGTAGCGGTCGCGGGGGAAGCGGCGATGGTGGAGATCTATTTCAGGTTGTGTACGCCGCAGAACGCTATAGATTGACCGGTCGAAACTTCGGGCTTGAGATGCTGATACTACCTTGGGGTCGGCAAACCATTCAGGACGATCGGGATAACGTGAGGAAACATGATATATGAGATAGGTCCGGAAGGCAGTCTCAATGCGTTCGAGAGGTTTCAGAAGGGCATGCCGGAGATTGAAATCGAAGGCATAGAGGTGGAGGGCATCTTCAAAGGTTGTGCCGGGGCGGAACTGATGGGTAGGATTCATCCGGTCAGGATAGCGGGTCTCGAACGGAAACCAATAAAAACTCATCCTGTACCACCCTATCTCAAGCAAAATTTGCCGGGCCTTTTCAGGCTCGGCAATAATCATTCCGCGCTTCTGAAGAAGCGCTACCTGTTCTTGTAACGGTTTAGCTTTTCGTCCCAACTATAGTTATTTTACGTTTTCTGCGTGGGCGCAATGTATTGCGCCCCTACCTTACGTTTTCTCCGTGGACGCGATGAATCGCGTCCCTACTTCGCTTTTCTGCGTGGGTGCAATGTATTGCGCTCCTTCCTTAGATTGCGCCCCTACCTCCTACTTGTCGTATTTGAGGAATTTGCCGGCCTCGTCGAATTTCATCTCGATGCCGTTGGAGAGAGTCACTTCGATCTTATTGCGCTCTTTCTCCACTCCGACGATATTCTGTCCGGGATGATTCTTCTTGACGTAGTCCTGGATAGGCTTGAGTACGAAAGCCGAGGGCACAGACTTATCGGCCGCAACCTCTACATCTTTCCAGTTGCCTTTGGAATCGAACGATACTTCAGATCCATCCTTCAGGATCACTTCGTATTCACTTATCCGGCCTAAGTCTTTGTCGATCTTCACAACTGAAACTCCGGCCTTGAAATTTTTCTTTATCACTGATTTGGCTGCTTCAGGAAGCACCTCATCGCTGTGAGCATACGTATCGGCCATTGCCACTCCACTGAAAGTAACGGCCATCATCAGCGTGAGGAGTAATTTTTTAATTTTCATAACGGTTTCCTCTAAACTGAGAACGATTTCCCGCTCTCTAAGTTAATAACTGTAAACGTGTGACTTTCAATTCTCTGTCGGTTCCTCACATCGTCTATTTACCCGTATAACACTTCAAGCCATGTTTTTGTTCCGCAGGGTCTCGTTTTTAAGGAGCATTACCGGAGTGACCGGCGTCGCATCATTCTGCAGTCCTACTAACATCGCGGCCTGACCGATTATCTCTTCGGGCGAATATCGGTCGAAGAGATATTCAAGACTCTGCGACCTGTCGCGCTTCGACAGACGCTGCCCTTCCGAATTGACAATAAGCGGGAAATGGGCAAATTCGGGAGTTTGATAGCCGAGAAGCCGATAGAGATAGATCTGTTGGGCGGAGGAAAGCAAAAGATCTTCCCCTCTTACGACCTCCGTAACCCCCATGAGGGCATCGTCAACGACGACAGCCAATTGATAAGCCCAGGCCCCGTCGGCTCTCCTTACGACAAAATCCCCGCAATGCTCAGCGAGGTTAACCCGCTGCAGTCCGCAAATCCTATCGACAAAGCTGATCTCCTCATCCTCAACCATAACGCGGATAGCCCCTTTCCGCCCGGAAGCAGAGGGAGGCGCCACCGAAGCCTCAGCCGATAATTCTTCTTTACCGGGAGAAACTTCAGCTTCTTTATCCATAGCCCCTCCTTTACCGGGAGAAGCTTTAGCTTCGATCTCCTTCCCCGCTTCCAGCCGGGATTCCCCCGCTTTCGGGCGGCATTTCCCCGAATAGACTATCCGTCCGTCGCTCTCATGCGGCGCCCCGGCCGCCCGGAGATCGGCCCGGCTGCAATAACAGGGATAAGTCAGCCCCAAGTCGGAGAGCCGCCGGAGCGCCTCTTCGTAGAATTCCCCGCGCAGACTCTGCACGTACGGGCCTGCCTCCCCTATCCCCTCGATTCCGCCTTCATCCCATTCAAGTCCGAGCCTGAGAAGGTCTTCTTCTATCTGCCGGGCATATTCCGGTCGGGAACGCTGCGGATCCAGATCCTCGATGCGCAGAAGCCAACGGCCGCCCCGGCTCTTGGCACTATACCAGGAGAGCAGGGCGGCGCAGACATTCCCTAAGTGCATTCTGCCCGTCGGAGACGGTGCGAACCTACCTTTTATTTCCATCCGGATATTTTAAGTAATTGGGAGGCAGTTCCGGGAGCCGAGATGCGGCAGATGGCTATCCCTGGAGCGGCCGGAAGGGAGAGTTGCTCGCCGCTGAGGGTCAGTGCTTCCGGATTACCGGGAGTTAGTGTGCAGAGTTGACTGCCGTCAACTGCATAGACCTCTATGCGGAGCTCGCGCGCGTCAGGATTGTTGATACGGAGTGTGCCGCCGGAATATGTAGCGAAGACGGACTGAGAAAAGATGGTCTCGACGTCAGTATAGCCTCGGGCCACGAGTTCCTGCAGCCCTTTATAGGGCTCGAAGACACCCATTCCGTGACGGGGATTCTCTTCGAGCGGATAGTTTTCCCTGTCGTTGGTCTTGAGAATAAGTTCCTGAACCTCCTGACTTGTCATAGCGGGGTTAGCTTGCAGCCACGTGGCGATGCAACCGGCCACATAGGGCGTAGACATCGACGTACCCCCGTCGGGACCCCAATAATGCCCGTCGAATGCATAGACGCAATAACCGGTAGAGGCCAACTCCACCATCGGTCCGGAATAGGAGGAAGCAATCGGCGCACCGGGTGCGCTGGTCATCGGCGTCACGCGACCGTCGGGGAGGGTACCGTAGCTGGTGAAGTCGCAGATAGTCATAGGTGTGCCGCCGCTCCATACTCCCCCGTTGAACATCTCCAGGCCTTCGCTGGCCCAGTACGCACCGACGGAAATGACATTCTTGCCCGTAGCCAAATCGGAGATTGACATATCGGAATCCGGCCGCGGCTTGCCTTGGTTGGCGATGAAACTCGACCGCCCACCGTCGCCGAAAAGATCGACTCTCTTCCCTTCGACCCCCTGCACGAAACCGCCGAACTGGTATTTGCCCCAGAACTGGGTAGCGCTTGCGTATTCCTCGGTCACGGTGTCATACGTGATACGCGCACGGAATCTGCCGTTGTTGGGGTCAATACCCCCTTCTATATAAACCTCGCCATCAAAATATTTAGCGTAGGTCTCGTCGTAATGGAATCGGGGATCGGCCGCGGCCAATTCCGGATCGGAAGTCAACACCCATTCCGGTTCTTCGGCCAGATCCACCATCGGGCTCTTGTACGGGCGGTCGGCATTGGAGTTATGGCGCGTCAGGAATAAACCTACCTTCAGCGGAGAATCATCCTCGGAGTACATCTCCGTATAACCCTTGATATCCAGATAAGCCCAGTTCTTATCCGACCAGCGGAATTCGATCGTGTCGTCGGCGGAAGTAAAAGTATGACCGATATGATTTGAAGAGTTACCCTCATTGCCGGTAGAGATACAGATGATAGCATCTTCGGCACATTTGTCGAGATATTGGCTGAAGAGCGACGTCCCGTCATGCGGTCCTCCGTAGCTGCCGATCGAGATATTGATGACAGCGGGTTTGCCGACACTCTTTGCGTAGGCTATCACCTCTTCGATACCGGCCAGAATGACAACGTCATAGAGATCGGAGGTAGTGGCAACAATATCCGCGCCGGGAGCCATGCCGATATATTTTCCGTCAGCACCGCGCCCGGCCAAAATACCGGCCACGTGGGTAGCGTGGGTCTGCGGGGCATAGTCAGTGCGGTAATCTGCAATCTCTTCGGGAGTCTCCAGTCGGTCCATGCGACCTTCTCCCAATTCGTAATGTACGAACCTACGCACGCGGCTCTCTGTGCCGTCGGCGTTAAGGAAATTAGAGTGACAGGCATCAAAACCGACGTCAGAAAAACCGACCACAACCCCGCTGCCGTCAAACCGCCCCGGAAGACCCTTTCCCTCATAGATAAAATTGGCATTCTTGGCATAGCGCGCGGCTTCTAAAGTCGGGATAGCCTTTTGCTTGGGAGTTTTCAAAGGTTTTAGACCCGGATGCTTGCGTTTGACGGCCCGCGGACCGTTGTTCAAGGCCTGAGGAGTCGACAATGCTGACTCAGGGAAAATGACCAGGTAAAGATCATCACGGTTAAAAAGTATCTTACCACCGACCGAGTCGAGAAAAGCGATATTCTCATCCAATTCTTCGGCAGAAATGCGGTAGACATCGCCGGTCCATGGTTCGGCTTGGGGTTCGGGCGCAGGCTCTTCGGCCTCTTGAGAATATGCGTAAATATTTCCGAGTGTGAATAAGCCGGCAACAATTCCGGCGCGCAATAATAAAGAAGTAAAATTTAGTTTCATTAATTTGATAAGTTATTTTTGCCCTTGTTTTAGATAGTCTTCGACAATTTCGATTATCTCGCGACCAAACTTCATATTCTTGGCGTTTGAGATCCCGGGGATACCAAGCATGTCGTAAAGGTTATCCGGCATAACATTGCTGATAGCCATCAGTGATTTATTGGAAATGATCATATAGGGCTTCAGATTCAGTTCCCGCGATTTCTCCCTTCTCCATGCGACGAGGCGCTGATAAAGCACCGGGTTATCTATATCGGCATACATCTGCATATCCTTGAAGGATCCCGCGGTAGCTTCCCGGTCGGTTTTTTTACCGGAATCTTTCGCTACGCTTCGCGCTACCTTTTTCTGCTTGGCAGGTTGGGAGGAGTTGATGACCTCCAAAGTCTTCTCCTTCAGATATTGGTCAGGATCGAAGGGATTTTCGGAGAAGTAACGGAAGAGACGGAGTTTCATGCCGACGGATTCCCGCAGTGTCTCGGTCGCAGTCTTGAGGCGCTTGAGCAGGGCCTTGTTGTCGAGGGTCAGAGGTGTATTGTTGACAGCCTTTGCGATCTCTTCGAGATCCTGCAGGAAGTATTTGCTTCCGCTCTTGACTTTGGCGGCTATCAGCGAATAAGTTTCATCTATCTTTTCATCCGTCAGATTGCGGGCCGTCAACGCCGAGCAACCCTGCTGAAGGAACCGGAGCATCTTGACGCTTACCTCCTGCAACCTCCTCATCGTAGTCTGCCGGGCTATATCCAGCATCTCCATGAATCGGGGGAAGACGCGGGGCAAGGCAGCCGCGCATGCACGGTAATAACTCTCGAAGGCGTCGTCCATCTCCCGCAGTGAGAAAAGTTCCATCAGGAGTTCGAAATAGTAACTGCGGCGGAAGTCTTCTATGCTGCTCTCAGACGGAAGACCTGTATTATGGGAGTTGACAAACTGCGTGACGGCCGCGTCGGTCATGATGGCACTCGGCGGAAGAGGGGAATCGAGCACCAGCCCTTCCAAGGAGCGGCATCGCGACAGGGCTACGTAGGTCTGGCCGGGCGCAAAACTGCGGGCTGCGTCGACGACAGCCTTGTCGAAGGTCAGTCCCTGACTCTTATGGATGGTAATCGCCCAGGCGAGGCGCAACGGCAACTGATTGAAACTTCCCTCGACTATCTCCTTCAACTCCCCGGAATCCTGAAGTTCATATTTGACGTTGTCCCAACTGACCACTCCGACCTTGATATCCGGACCCTGAAGTCCGGTCTCAACCGAGGGGCGCGGACGAACTACGACCTCACTATCCGACAGAGTCACTACCGTGCCGATCAGTCCGTTATAGTAAGCATGATTACCGGAGATATCATTCTTGATAAACATCACCTGCGCCCCTTCCTTCAAGGTCAATGTCTCATCGGCCGGATAGGAAGTCTTCGGAAAACAACCCTTGACCTCAGCCTTGAAATCTACACCTCGCGAACGGATCTGCAGAAGGCGCTGATAATTGATCTTGTCGGCCCGGTAGTTGTGGGTGGTCAGCCGGATATATCCGTTGTCATCCTTATCCGAGGGCATCAGCGAGGGATGGGCCCGTCGGTTGAGTTCTTCGAGAGTGGAGAGGTCAGCTTGGTTATCGCGGATCTTATTGAGAATGGAGATGAATTTCTCGTCGCTCTGACGATACACCTTTGTCAGTTCGACCATCAGAAACCCGGCTTGCTTCAGGGCGTGGCTCTCAAAGAAATAGGGGGAAGCGTAATGTGGGCTCAGGAGCGACCATTCCTGCTCCTGCGCTACGGGAGCGAGCTGGCGGAGATCGCCGATCAGAAGCAGCTGGACTCCGCCGAAAGGGGTGACCGGATTGCGGAATCTGCGTAAGACGGCGTCGACGGCATCGAGGACGTCCGGGCGCACCATCGACACCTCGTCGATCACGAGCAGATCCATCGTGCGGATAATGGCGATCTTATTCTTGGAGAAGCGATTGCCGGCGGCGGAAGTGGCGTTGGAGACTCCGGGAATAAACGGTGCGAAATCGAGTTGGAAGAAGGAATGGATCGTATTGCCTCCGGCATTGATTGCCGCCACTCCGGTCGGAGCGAGGACCACGATCCTCTTCCGCGACTCATTGACAAGGCGACGCAGAAAGGTCGTCTTTCCCGTTCCGGCCTTGCCGGTAAGAAAAAGATTTACCCCCGTTTCGTCAATAATTTTCCACGCTATTTCCGCCGGTTGCCGTTCCATGAATGGTAGAAAGAAAGTGATGAAAAAATCTTAGGCAAAATTACAAAAAATTATATAAACAAAGAAATCCACATCTCTGATTTAAAAATTTTTAAGGTTTTACGCCCCAACAAAAAATGCGACGATACGCATGTATCGCCGCATTTTTTTGATATGGTTTATATTCTTAGAACGCTGTCTCTACAACATTCTTGAAATTGCGGAAACCGATCGGGCGGGTGTAGACGGCCATAACCTCGTTATATACTTCCATCGCATCGTTGTATTGACCGAGAGCTTCGAGATAGTCTTCGTATTCCTCACGGGAGCTGTCTATCGGCGGTTCTATCGGGGCTACCGGCATCTCCATGTCGGGCTTCTCGGGAAAATAGGAGGATTTGGTGCCCAGAGGGATGCGGAGCTCGGAAGTCTGAGCCATGCGGCCGAAGGTTGTCTCGTAGGTCTTGGGGGCGTCTGTCGGCTCCATGTTGATCAGAACGAGCATATCGTTGTTGATCACTGCCTCCTCAGCGATTTCAGTGACAGCTTTGGGGAAAGTGATGCCGGTCAGTTTGGAGCAGTACTGCATAGCATGAGTCTGCACAGTCTTTGTATTCTCGGCGATAGTGAAGACTCCTGTCTTGGCACGCGGAACTGCTACGAGCTGCGTCATGTCTGAGGTATAGACCGCACCATTGATCGATACGAAACCGGGCAGACCGTTTTCGATCTCAAAGTCTTCCAGATCGGGAAGAAGGCTGATCTGGGTTCTGAGCCAGTTGGCATCCAGAGCATCAAGGTTGCCCTTGACATAACCACCGATCACGGATTTAGAGAGTGTAAGTTTCTTCACTCCTTGCGCACCGTCAACATAGAGGTCGAGAGCTCTGATCTCCCATGTGAGCTCCTGGCCGGTGGTAGCGCCGATAGCCTTTACAGTAGGGGGAATGACCACTTCCGACGCACCGCCGATCTTATGCACGATCGCATAGCGGCCGTCGACGATATCATCTTTCATCGAGAAAATGATATACTGTCCGTTGGAGTAGTTGAAGCGATAGAGATTGCCCTCTATCTCGTAGTCAAGGCTCTGTTCGGGCAAGTTGAGAGTCACCTGGTCTGCCACTGAAGGAACGGTAACCACGGGATCAGTCGGCACGGGCGGACGTACCGGCTCATTGTCGTCTGAGCAGGATGCCGCCAGCATCATCAGTGCTGACAGGGATAGGAATGCAAATTTTTTCATTGTATTTTAGGTTAGATTTAATTTGCGATAGTTTGGTCGATTGGCGATAAGTTTCTCCGCAGATGCCGAAAAACTATTGCGCTCTGCAAATTTAATTATTTTTTTGAAATTATAACCCTCTCGGAGCGTTTTTTCAACAATTTATCTCTATATTTTATCTCAATCCCTTAAATTATCACTTTGACGAAGGTCGTTTCCCCATCTTCGGCCGCAACTACAACTATATATTGTCCGGCTGGAAGATGACCCAAGGAGACGCGGTCCCCGGGATTGTAGCGACCTTCGAGAAGACGGCCGTCGTAAGCATAGACACGCAGTTCCTTGACCGTCTTTTCACCTGAAATGACGATATCTTTCCCTTCCGCTTTCAGACGGATATCCCCTTCGCCGGTCTCGATCCGGCCGACAGCGGAGGGATCCGCTACTTTGCCGGACTTGACTCCCTGCAGGTAGGCCGAAGGACGGAAGTCACCGTCCCCGCCGTAGAATTCGGCATCAGGCACACGGATCATCAGCTGATGACTCCCGGCTTTCAAAGCACCCAACTCTATGCGGCGCGTCGGAACAGCCTGACCCGGACACCAGTTATTCCATTCCTCCCAGTCATCCTCAGGGGAGGGACCATAGATCATGTTGCCCTGGGTATTGTATTTACGATAGGGTTCGCAGCTGACACCTCCCGGAGTGTAGACCATCGCGATCTCTCCATCGACATAGACGAGATGCTGTCGACGCACGTACTCTTCACCGTACTCGCCACCACCGTGATTGGTAAGGATAAAGTTGAGGCGGGCATCGCTCAGATCCGCAGGAACGTCAAAAGTATAGGTTTTGGTAGTCACCCCTAAAGTATCGGTCGCGACCTCCTTATAGTTATTGAGGTTGACGTTGCCGTGGATCTCGCATTTTGCTACAGTGATGGGGGTCAGTACTGCAGGATTTCCGTTTAAAGGGAGGCGCGAACCTGACCGTTCCTCGGCATCGGCAGCCGGAGTATGACCGGCTATAGCAACGGAAGCTGAAAAGACGTCGCTGCGGTCGGCACACCCTTTTATCATCTTATTGGCTTCATACGGGATACCGAATATCTCCACTTCCATCCAGACGTCGCGGTCGGATAAAAGCTCCGGATCCGAGAGGAGCTGCCGCAGGTCGTCGATATCATATATATAAGGTACGGTATCCGGCAACTTATTCTTGTTCATGAAGGGGGTGATGAAGCGGGCGATCTCTATGCGCTCGACGTTTCCCGGATCGTAAGTTTTCGCACCCGCCTCCGGGAAAGTAAGCATCACCCGACCCATGCGGTCATAGTTGTCGCATAGCGCTCCGATGATCACCTCTAACTTCAAGCCCTCGCCGAGATTCAGAATCTCTTCGACATTGAGGGGATAAGCGTAATGATAGTTCGAGAAACGCAGGATTCCGTCCTTCAGGTCCGCGTCGTTGACGCGGTCGGTAAGATAACCGTCGTAAAAGACAGTTTTGTCGTAGACTTTATAACGAGTATAATCCGACGGAAGGGAGAACTCATCGGCGCGGGCAGTTAGGGGACTTGCCATTACAGAGCCGAGAAGCATCAGTCCGAGGGTCGGAGAAAGTAAAGACTTTATCATCGGGGATTGATGTTAGGGTTAGGGTTAGATTTTAGGGGTTACCAGACTTCGTAGGTGGTGGAGGTCACTTCGAACTCGGTGCGGCGGTTGATCTGGTCGGCCGCCTCCTGCTGTTCGGGGTCGAGAGTGAGGATGAAGTCCTCGGTCAATTCGGTACCTTCCTCAAACTGAGGATATTCCTTATTGATGCGCTTGGTGACTTTCTTCGGACGGCTCTCGCCGTAGCCCTTCCAGGTTAAGCGCTTGGGATCTACTCCGGCAGAGATCAGGTAATCCACCACACTCTTGGCGCGGCGGTCGGAGAGCCCTTCGTTGTATTTGTCCGAACCGTGACGGTCGGTGTGTGATGACATTACGATAGTCACGTTGGGGTTGTCGGCGAGCATCTTAGCCATCTCGTCGAGAGCCTCCTTAGATTCGGTACGCAGAGTGGCTTTGTCGAAGTCGTAGAAGATATTCTCCACGACCTGCGGCTTATTGACTGCAGCCAATATGAAATCTACCCCGTATTCGGCGTCGGCTTCTTCGTCGTCGGACTCGAATTCCTGCTTGACATTGAGGTAGCCCGGCGCACCGGCCAACATCACGTATTTCACACCGCGTTCGAGATTGAATTTGAAACTTCCGTCATCCTTGCCGACAGCTTTCTGGTTCGAACCGTCATCGCCTACGATGCGTATGATGGCGTTCGGAACCGGTTCGTCGTCTTTATCCACGACCCATCCGGATATGGTGATCTTCAGATCGGGAAGTTCAAACGAATATATATGGTCATATCCGCGGCCGTCGCCGCGGTTGGAGGAGAAGAAACCGCTTTCTCCTTCCCCGAACGTTATACCGAAGTCATCGCCGGAGGAATTGACCGGAGCCGGCATACCCTCAACGCTCCAGAAATCACCGGTAGAGTTCAGCCGGGCCTTGAAGATATCCAATCCCCCGAGGCCGACATGGCCGTCGGAGGAGAAATACATCAGGGAATCAGTGCGCATATAGGGAAACATCTCGTCGCCGGGAGTATTGATTTGCGGGCCCATATTCTCCAGGCTTCCGGCGCGCTCCTGGAGATTGATACGCCAGATATCCTTACCCCCGAAGCCTCCCGGCATATCGGAAGAGAAATAGAGGAATTTACCGTCGGGTGATACCGCGGGATGACCCATGGCGGAGAGGGTGTCGGGTATGATTTCGAATTTCACCGGTGCGGACCATGTCGCATCCGAGCGACGGGAGGTGAAGATCTCGACTGTCGTGTTGGCGTTCGGCAACCGGCGCGCCATGGTCAGGTACATCGTCTGACCGTCGGGCGAAAAACTTACGATACCCTCGTCCATATCCGAATTAAGTTCACCCTCGGCAGGTTCGGGTCGTTGCCACTCCCCTCGTTCATTTTTCTTACTGTACCAGATATCACTCTTCTTCATGCCCGTGATCTCAGACTTGTTTTCCCCCTTGGATTTTTCGTTGGTGGAGGTAAAATAGATCTGGTCCAGGCTCTTGTCGAGAAACATCGGAGAGAAGTCGGCACGGCGGGAGTTGAAAAGTTTGGCGTTCTTTACGACATAGCGCGATGTCTTCTTATTCTTCTTGTCCTGGTCCGCGCGCAAGGAAGCTTTCAGGCCCTCCTTGGCAAGGACATTGTCGGGTTGCCATTCGAGAAAAGTACGGTAAGCCGTAGCCGCCTGCGGATATTTACCATCCATCTGCAGCGACCGGCCGAGCCAGAAAAAGGCCATCGAATCCGGATATTCGTAGCGGATAGCATTCTGATAGGCGGCCGAAGCGCGCGACGACTGATTCAGACGGCGGTAGCAAGTAGCGAGTTTATACGCGACCTCGCCGCGGAGAGGACGCTCCTCGCGTTTGGTAAGCCGGTTATAGATTTTGCGGTAAGTCTTTGCGGCATCATTGAATTCGCCGCGTGCGAGCTGTGCGTCGGCTTCCGAAAGCTTGGCCGATTTACACGCCGGCATGGCGATCGCCAGCAAGGCGATCACGACGATACCATATATATATATTAATGTGCGCTTCATGAAAGGGATATTATAAAATAAAACGCCGCGCCGTATCGATTTATTATAACAATTTCAAAAGAATCCGGGCGCGGAATTTTGCCGACAGAGAGATTATTATTAATTTTGCACCCATAAGTGCAATCGGCATTATCTAAGTATCATCATGGAGAATAAAGTTAAAGTCAACGGGCTGACATTCGTGCCCTATCTGACATACGACAGAATTATAGAGCAAGTGAAACGCGTGGCTTCCGAGATACGCAAGGATTTAGGGGAGGCTTCGGAGCCCGTCTTCATCTGCGTGCTCAACGGCGCATTCATCTTCGCGGCTGACTTGATCCGCCAAATCGGCATCAACGACTGCAAGATCGCTTTTGTCCGCTATGCTTCCTACGAGGGCACCAACTCGACCGGGCATGTGCGCCAACTGACCGGTCTGACGGAGGATATCCACGACAAGGACGTAGTCATCATCGAAGATATAGTCGACACGGGCCTTACCGCCGTCAAGATGATCGACGACCTCAAGAAGCAGAACCCCCGCTCCGTGCGCTTCGCCACACTGCTCCATAAACCCGAATCATCCAAGACCGGCTTCGAACCGGACTATGTCGCTTTTTCCATTCCACCTAAGTTCATCCTCGGCTACGGACTCGACCTCGACGGAAAAGGACGCAACCTCCATGATATTTACGTAATCGACGAAGATTAAAAATTATGCTAAATCTGGTATTGTTCGGAGCTCCGGGCTCCGGCAAAGGCACCCAAAGTGCCAAACTTATTGATCAATACGGACTTTATCACATCTCCACGGGGGAAGTACTGCGCGACCATATCGCCCGCAAGACTCCCCTTGGTCTGACAGCCGACAAATATATATCAAAAGGCCATCTGATTCCGGATGACCTGATCATCGACCTGCTCAAGGAGGTGATCGATAACGAGGCCAAGGACGCAAAGGGTATCGTTTTCGACGGTTTTCCGCGCACCATCCCCCAGGCGGAGGCTCTCAAGGGGATTCTTGAAGAACGCGGTACCACACTGCACGGCGTTATCGGACTTGAAGTACCGGAAGAGGAACTGATCGAACGCATGATCAACCGCGGCAAACAGACCGGACGTGCCGACGACAACCTGGAGACGATCAAAAACCGTCTGGAGGTCTACCACAATCAGACCCACCCCCTTAAAGAATACTACCTCAAGGAGGGTCAGTACATGGCGATCAACGGCAGTGGCTCGGTCGACGATATCTTCGACTCCATAGCCGAGGAAATCGAAAAAGCCACCGGCGAAATCCGCCGCACCCGCAAGTAACTCTCCTCCTCCCCCGGGAATATTAAGAGTTTCTAAAGGGAAAAATTTAATATTTCTTATGGGAAAGGCTCGAAAAATCATTGAAACAATGTAAAAACAGGGGAATTTTAGTTAACAAATGTTAAAACTACAGATTTTTATGTTTTAAAACATTGTTTTTGAAAAATTTTTTATAACTTTGCAGTGAGTTTTTCATGGTATTAGATTTTAAGGTTAACAGAAGATTGGTTG
>CAYTOR010000006.1:0-29821 GCA_964439505.1 uncultured Sangeribacter sp. | reverse complement strand
AAGTATGCGAGTAGGAGTTGAAGAGAGGTCATAGCCTACAAATTCTTCCTCACCGTCGTTGACTTCCGTCCAGTCGGTAGCTTCGACAGAAGCCGCATTTCTGGCTCTGTCTTTCTGCTTCTTCATCTCCGAGTTGAATTCATCAACATTCAGGTCCATTCCCTTTTCCCTCAGAATGAGTTCGGTAAGGTCGAGCGGGAAGCCGTAGGTGTCATAGAGGGTGAAAGCAGTCTTTCCTGAAAGAGTGGTTTTACCTTCCTTGCGGAGAATTTCGATTTCGCTATCCAGCATGCGGATACCGTTGTCCAAAGTACGAAGGAACGAATCTTCCTCTTCTTTGATGACTTTCTTGATGAGGTCCTTCTGCGCGGTGATTTCCGGGTAAGCATTACCCATAGTGGCGTCTAAAGTATCGACGAGTCTATAGATGAAGGCTTGCTTTTGACCGAGGAATGTGTAAGCATACCGCACGGCACGACGCAAGATTCTGCGGATTACATAACCTGCTTTAGCATTTGAGGGGAGCTGGGAATCAGCTATGGAGAACGCAATAGTACGCAAGTGATCGCTTACGACGCGCATTGCTACATCTACCTTTCGGTCATCGCCATATTTGAGGCCGGTCAGTTCTTCGATCTTGGATATATAAGGAGTGAAGACATCAGTGTCATAGTTGCTTCGTTTTCCCTGGAGTGCCATGCAGAGACGTTCGAAGCCCATACCGGTATCAATTACTTTTGCAGGAAGGGGTTCAAGAGATCCATCGGCCTTACGGTTATATTGCATGAAGACGAGATTCCAGATTTCAATAACCTGAGGATTGTCTTTATTTACGAGCTCAGCACCACTGATCTTTTCGCGTTCTTCGTCAGGTCGCAGATCGATATGGATTTCGGAGCAAGGTCCACACGGGCCAGTCTCCCCCATTTCCCAGAAATTATCTTTGCGATTGCCGTTGATTATATGGTCCTTGGGAAGATGGGTTTCCCAAATTGCTGCCGCCTCATCGTCGCGGCCCAGACCCTCGGGAGCATATCCTTCGAAGACTGTCGCATAAAGACGGTCTTTCGGAAGTCGGAGGACATCTACGAGGTATTCCCATGCCCAATCGATGGCTTCCTTCTTGAAGTAATCACCAAACGACCAGTTGCCCAACATCTCAAACATCGTGTGATGATAAGTGTCGTGGCCCACTTCCTCCAGGTCATTGTGTTTACCGGATACTCGCAGACACTTCTGACTGTCGGCTACCCGCGTCGCTTGCGCCACACGGTTGCCCAGGATTATATCCTTGAATTGATTCATGCCGGCGTTGGTAAACATCAGCGTCGGGTCATCTTTGATTACCATCGGAGCCGAAGGCACAATCTTATGGCCCTTGCTCTTGAAGAATTCCTTAAAGGATTCTCTGATTTCGTTGGAAGTCATATCTATTGTTACGGATTGTTATTGTCTGTAATATATTTTGCAAATTTACAAAAAATTGCCTACTTTTGCAAGAATCTTTCTATAAGAGCGTATTTTGGGATGGGGTAAGTAGTTGCGGCTTGACTTGCATTAATGGAGAAAAAAGCACTGTATACATATAATCCTGAGACGGATGACTTCGAAAGATACTATCCTTCAATAAAGGACAGGCTTCGTTCGATACTTCTCTACGGAGGACTGTCGTTGCTCTTCGGGGGCGCCATATTCGCCGGAGTCTATTTCGGTCTGGCCGACCGATCGGAAGTGCGCCTCCGAGAAGAGAATGCCCGGCTGAGATCGAAATATACAGTATTGGAGCATCGAGTCGAGACTTCCATGAAAGTTATGGATAAGATTCGCAACCGTGACGACAATTTCTATAGGGTCATGATGCAGATGGATCCCATGAGTCTCAGCCGCCGTTACGCCGGGTATGATTTCGAGGGAAATTACGAAAATCTGAGTACTCTGTCAGATAACGCCCTTATAGAACGTCTCACATCAAAACTCGATCTGCTCGACCGCCAGTTGTATAGCCAGAGTCAATCGTTTGACCAACTCCGGGCTTCCGCGTCCAAACAGGATGAGAAGATGAATCATATTCCCGGTATCTTCCCTCTATCTGATAATTCATCCTCTCTCTCGGGTTATTCATCCTTTCTCTCAGGAGGCTTCGGGTTGCGGAGAGATCCTCTTCAGGGGGATAGAAAATTTCATTCAGGTCTTGATTTTCAGATTGCAGAAGGTACTCCCGTGGTCGCTACTGCAAACGGTACTGTAACTATTGCCGGGCGCCAGGGAAATTACGGTAATGTAATAGAGCTTTCGCATGGTTATAACTATTCCACCCGATATGCTCATCTCAGCGAGATAGCAGTCGAGGAAGGAGCGGAAGTAAAGAGAGGGGAGGTGATAGGCTATGTCGGGTCGACCGGTAAATCTACTTCCCCCCATCTTCATTATGAAGTGCGATTTAAAGGGGAACCGCAAAATCCTGTCAATTATTTCTTTCTTGACCTAACTCCAGAGCAATATGCCGAGATGCTTCAGGCAGCCGACGATGCAGGCCAAGTATTGGATTAATCTATAATATCGGAAGGGAAATGGATTTTTCAAAACAGTTTTATAAGATTAAGGATGTCGCGGAATTTACAGGAGTTCCTCCGACAACATTACGCTACTGGGAATCGCAATTCCCGGAATTCGTCTCTCCTATCCGGAATGCAGGCAAAATCAGATACTATACTCCTCAGACAATAGAGACTCTGCGTCTTATCAAGTATCTCCTCCACGTTCGAGGGATGAAAATCGAAGCGGCAAAAGAAGAACTCCGACATAATCTTAAGAATGTCAGCCGGCGAATGAAGATTCTCACCAAACTGACCGAAGCCCGCGACGAACTGCAACTTCTCCTTAAGTCTTTAGAAAAGAGAAGAGATCTTTAAAGTTCACAAGGCTTAAGATTTACTCATCTTCCGTCTTGCCAATGCCCGGCTAAATGTATTCCATCTCAGGAATAATAGGTATTCAATCTTCGGCATAATATGGAATCCCTCTCCAGTATAATCTCAAGGATGGTGGTATTGCCCTTTATGGCGCGTCGCTTTCCCATATTGTACGGCATTGCGCGGGCAAATGTGATAGCAGGCCAGGCAACTGATGCAATTCTTTCCCCAATGAGGTCGCGGGCCATGGGACGTAGGTCGCATCTCGATGTTCTTTACCGGACATATTTTCGCGCACATGGAGCAGCCGACACAAGCATCCGTATAATGCCAGCGGTCCGGAAAGATTCCCCATTTCTTAAATAAAGGGAAAAGCAGTCCGCTTTTCAGTCGAGGCAATGCCCCCCGCACATAATTTTCTTCCCATATATCATTGGCTATCTTCTCAGCCACCTCAATGATCTTAGATTCTGAAGCGAGGAGTTTTTTCTCCTCCAACTCTTTTGAATCCACATCAAAACCGGGAAGCAGGACGTAAGTGTTCGGCATCTGCACCGACCAACCACCCGCTAATTTCAATCCTTTCTCCTCCAGGGCTTTCTTCAGCATTTCCGGAGCCATTCCTATGTCATCACCACACGTGCAGACTATCCATACGGGAATCTTCTTAAGTGCTTGCACGGCTTCGGAATTCAAATGCCGAACATATTCAGTCACTATCGGAGGTACTCCCCAAGAATATATCGGGAAGACCAGACCAAATGAGGATCCGTCAGCGACAATACGCGACGGAGCCTCATCAAGGATAGAGACAACTTTTTCATCAAGCAACACTCCAAGGCGTTTGGCGATTGCCTCACTGTTGCCGGAGGCGGAAAAATAAAGTATCATTTCTGTCTATCTATAACGAGGTCCCGTACCCGCAAAAACATTAAAAATAAATTCCAACAAGAGATCATGCTGATCCTGAAAACTCCCGACGCCTTTTGATTTTACGTCAAGTTCCCGAAGGAGATGGATAGCATTAACCGTCTGGGCCGGAGTATATCTGCGCAGTGCCTCTGAGTAATCCTTGAATGCATATTGGCTTTTGCTCCCGATGACCTCCATTTGCCCCTGCACACTCTGTTGGCCTGACATCTGGATTATCAAAAGTTTGGAGAAGAATCCAAAAAGGAAACCTACCGTCATCGCTACCGGATTGGCGTTCGGATTATACTTGTAGGCTTTTGCTATGCGCATACATTGCGTATAATCCTTTCTTGCAAATGCTGATTGAAGATCAAAACCAGAGAACTCCTTGACCTGGCGGACATTCTCTATGATCATCTCCGGAGTAATCCTCCCCGACTTTCCGGCTCCGGAGATCACCAGACGGTCTATGGTGCTGAATAGGGTGGTAAGATCGGCCCCTATATAATCTATCAGAGTCTCGATTGCGTCGCTGGAAATCCCTATCTTAAGATTGCGGCAATACTCGCTGATCGGTGCCGACAATTCATATTCCCTCAGTTTAGGACTGGTATATAATACGGTACCTTCCGATTTTCTGGCTGTCTTGAGTAAATCGGAAGTAGCGTTCAGGGTGTCGCCCTTGAATGACATGACGAAGACGCATCCCGGATTAGGATGCCCAACGTATGAGGCCAGTACTTCCAGTTGCTGTTTGGCCCTTGGCATACTTTGGGCTTCCTTAAGCATCACTATTCTTCGGTCGGTCATGAAAGGATAGGCCTGGCACGATGCGATTACCTTCCCGAGGTCCGCATCCTGACCATAGAAGGTCTCGGAATTGAATTCGCGGTCTTCTTTCTTCTTGACCACATTTTCTTCCAAGGCTTCCATCAACTTATCAATATAATAAGCCTCTTCTCCCATGAGGATATAGACCGGTGCGAACGCTCCGTTCTTTATATCTGACAATATGGTCCGGAATGTTGCTTTAGATCCGGCCGTCTCTTTCTTTGCCATGGAAGAAAAAATTATAGTAAAGTTTAAAGAATATGATCAGGATAATCAGACTGACTGACGCTACCCATGGGAAACCTTGTTTTGTAACTCCCCATTCATCTGCAGCCCAGGCGGTTTCGGGATTGCGCATAGCTAACCATGCGGTCACAATGACCAGACTGTTATTCAGAGCGTGCGCAAATATTCCCGGCCAAAGCGAACCGGTAGAGTATAGTATATACCCGAAGAAGGCTCCGAGGAGAAGACGCGGAAAGAATCCGAAGAATTGCAAATGGACGGCAGAAAAGATGATAGCGGCGATCCAGATACTCCATTGTTTCATAGGAGGATAGGCCGTCAGCGTTCTTTGAAGTGCACCCCGGAAAAGCATTTCTTCTCCTAATCCGGTGAGGATCCCAACGATTAATATACCTGAGATTAATCCTCCGACTGAAGTAGTCGAGAGGATTATCCGGGTGACTTCCCCCGCAGACTCTTCCATCTGACGCATATACGCCTCTATCCCGGCCATCGACGCAGGAAGATGCATCTGCTCATTATAGTAAATCAATTGATTAAGAAAAGGGATACCTATTATGTAGGTCAGTATCACCCCGACAAACGGACGCCAGCTTACCGGCTGAGACAATCCCAAGAATGATGCAGGTCGATAAGAAACTATCCATGCGAAGACAGCTGCCGTCCCGATAAAAGCGATCAGGTTCTGGGCCACACTTTGCGCTAAAAAGCTTGCACGGCTCATCGGTTCGAAATATCCTCCGATCCACATCGCGGCAGCCCCCGCTACCAGAATCGCAACGAAGAAGCATATCGCAAGAATAATCAGGCGTCTTATCAGCCCCCTTTCTCCATCAGCCCCTTTTATGGCAGTCTCTCTCATCTAATCAAACTTCTTTCTGCGGAACATAAAGTTGCGTCCTAAATATTTCTCTCTTACGATAGGATTCTCGGCAAGTTCTTCGGAAGTGCCCTGAAAGAGTATCTTACCCTCAAACAACAGATAGGCCCTATCGGTTATCGACAGAGTCTCCGGAGCGTTATGGTCAGTAATCAGGATGCCGATATTCTTGTCTTTGAGTTTATAGACTACTGATTGAATCTCCTCTACCGCGATCGGGTCAACACCTGCAAAGGGTTCGTCGAGCATTATGAATTTAGGGTCGATAGCAAGACACCTGGCGATTTCGGTTCGGCGTCGTTCGCCTCCCGAAAGTCGGTCGCCGAGATTCTTTCGGACCTTTTGCAGACTGAACTCCTCTATCAGAGATTCCAACTTTTCTTTTTGCTCCGCTTTACTCAACTCTGTCATTTCGAGAATTGCCCGGATATTGTCTTCTACGGATAGTTTCCGGAAGACGCTTGCCTCCTGGGCAAGGTAACCTATTCCTAACTGAGCGCGCTTATAGACGGGAAGAGAAGTTATATCCTTGTCATCAAGAAAAATTCGGCCTTCATTGGGAGTGATCAGGCCGGTAGTCATATAGAAGGTAGTGGTTTTCCCGGCTCCGTTAGGTCCGAGCAGACCTACTATCTCGCCCTGCCGAACTTCGATGCTGACATGATTCGCAACAGTCCGCCTTCCATAGCGCTTGACGAGATCCTTAGTCCGTAAAATCCCTTTTTCAGGAGTTACGACAATACCGTCAGTCAGACTTTCCTGCTCCGTCGCCGGATCTTCTTCAATGACCTCCACCGGAGTTACCTTCAGTCGCAGATCCGGTTCTGCTCCTGTGTTATCTTCTTTTTTTATTTTCTCTTTTGGCTTTGAATCCTCTTCCTCGCCGGCGGCAGTTCGATCATCTTCAGCTTCCGGAGGAAGTTCGGCGTAGACTCCGAAAGCCGAGTCATCTGACGAGTTAAGAATTACGGACAAATCTTTTTCCTCCTCTTTGGGAGAGACTTGCGGAGGTTCAGGTTTCTTGCGTCGGAAATTAAACAATCCCATGTATTATTTGCGTGATGAGGGGAGCAACGAACGAATATAATCTGTCAGCAACTTGATGGCAACTTCATTGTGTCCTCCTTGAGGAATAATCAGATCGGCATAACGTTTGGAAGGCTCGATATGCAACTCATGCATAGGTTTCAGCACATCCTGATACCGGTCTATTACCATCTTGGGGGTTCTACCGCGTTCAACACAGTCGCGATTAATGACGCGTATCAGCCGATCGTCGGCATCAGCATCGACAAAGACCTTAATATCCATCATGTCCCGCAGTTCCGGTTGGGTCAGCATTAAGATACCCTCTACGACGATTACTTCGCGCGGAGCAATATGAATTGTCTCCGGCAATCGCGAACAAGTGATAAAATCATATTGAGGCATTTCAATGCTATTACCCTCTTTGAGATCACGGAGATGCTTTTCGAGAAGAGACCATTCGATTGCTGCCGGTTCGTCATAATTCATACCTCTCCGGACTTCAAGGGGGATGTGATGATTGTCGTTGTAATAACAATCCTGGGGGATAACCGCCACTTCATCAGCGGGAAGGGATTCTATGATTTTTCTGACTACGGTAGACTTTCCGCTTCCGGTGCCACCGGCGATGCCGATAATCAACATAATTATGCCAATAGATAGAGATTAGAAAAATTCGGGCAGACTTCTGAGGAAAGTGTAAGTAAAGACTGCCGGTCAACATCTACAAAGTTAATAATTTTTCTCTATAATAAAGGAATTTTCATCATTTTTTTGTAATTTTGCAGATAATCGCATGGCCTGACGGCACCGCGCACCGGCCTTACGGCCGACAAACCTCTTTGCAGACGAACTATTTCGATTTTGCAAGAATTACGGTTCCTTCTTAGATCTCGATCCTGCGGGAGGATCTTCGGCGTTTCGGCTATGTTAACTTAAGAAATTCAAGCAATGATTGTATCTTCGATAAAGACCTTCGGAAAATATTGTATGTTTCTGACCCAGGTTTTCCGATTGCCGGATAAATGGAATGTATTTTTCAAGTCTTTGATCTTCGAAATTTATAAACTCGGAGTCGATTCGATTCCTCTGGTCATAATAATATCACTGTTCATTGGAGCGGTTATATGCATTCAGATGACTCTGAATATCGTCTCCCCTCTCATCCCTTCCTATTCAACCGGATTGGCTACGCGTGAAATCCTCTTGCTGGAATTCTCAAGTTCAATGATGTGTTTGATTCTGGCAGGTAAGGTAGGTAGTAACATCGCATCGGAGATTGGTACCATGCGGGTTACCGAGCAGATTGATGCGATGGAGATTATGGGAGTCAATTCGGCCAATTTCATCGTACTTCCGAAGATACTGGGCTTCACTCTCTTTGTGCCCGTCCTATGCGTCCTTTCGATGTTCTTCGGATTGGTTGGGGGATGGTTTATCGCTCAATTTACCTCCATGCTCAGTGTCGAGACGTATAATTATGGTATTCAGGCATTCTTCAGGGAATGGTATGTCTGGTATGGTATAATAAAAACAATAGTATTTGCCTATATCATCTCTTCTGTAGCTTCCTTCTATGGCTATTTTGTCAAGGGGGGCGCGTTAGAAGTAGGTAAGGCAAGTACGAATGCAGTGGTAGCCAGTTCGATCCTGATTCTTTTGGCTGACGTCGTTCTGACCAAACTGCTTCTCCAATAGAAGTCGCTTGAAATTTCGAAAAGAGTTTACAATTACTTGATTCAAAAATTTGATAACGACTTCATTAAACATAACTAAGTATGATAGAAGCAAAGAACGTCTCCAAATGGTTTGACGGCCAGAGGATTCTATATGATATAACAGCAACTTTCGACACTGGCAAGACCAATCTGATAATCGGTCAGAGCGGTTCGGGTAAGACTGTCTTTATGAAATGTCTTATCGGTCTGATGACTCCCGAAGAAGGTGAAATTCTATATGACGGTCGAAAGATGCGTAGCCTTAACGCCCAGGAGAAGCGCCAGCTCCGGTCTGAAATCGGTATGCTTTTCCAAGGCTCTGCCCTTTTCGACAACGAAACAGTCTTGGGAAATGTGATGTTCCCTCTCAAGATGTTTTCTCCCATGTCGCATAAGGAGCAGCTTGAAAGAGCTCATTTCTGTATTCGTCGTGTAGGTCTTGAGAACGCTGACAACAAGTATCCTTCCGAAATTTCGGGAGGCATGCAGAAGCGTGTCGCGATCGCCCGGGCTATAGCGTTGAATCCCAAATATCTATTCTGCGACGAACCCAATTCAGGTCTGGACCCCAAGACTTCCATCCTGATCGACGAACTCCTTTCCGATATTACTCACGAATACGGGATGACTACGATCATCAATACCCACGATATGAATTCAGTATTGGGTATCGGTGAAAAGATCGTATTCATCAATAAAGGTCATTGCGACTGGATAGGTAATGACAAGACGATATTCCGATCCAAGTCGGAAAGTCTGAATGATTTTGTATTTGCTTCCAAACTGTTCCAGGAAGTGAAACTCGTGCTGGAAAGAGAAGCTGAAGCCGGGAAATGAGCTGAAATGCCGGATCTAAGACTGAGGATTTGCTAAAGAGGAATTGAAGTAGCGAGGGTCATCGCTTACTTCCTCACCGATGAAAGGAGGTAAGTCAAACGCTTCATCCGGTGAAGACAATTCTAACTCTGCAAGTATCAAACCCTGATGACTTCCATGGAATTCATCAATTTCCCATAGGTGGCCCGCAAAATCGGCGATGTAACGGGTCTTTTCAATGACCGATCCTTCGGCCATCGGAAGCATCGAGAGGGCATCATCGACCGGGATTGAATATTCAAATTCATCGCGCACTATTCCGTGGTTGCGGCCCTTGATAGTCAGAAAGGCGTTATTGTCTCTGACCCTTACACGCACCGTCCGATCCTTATCCCGGTTTAGATACCATTGCTTGATCTCTGTTTTAGAGATTGCAATATCTTTGAAGTCCTCGGAAATTACCAAGAATTTTCTCTCTATCTCCTTCATGTCAGTTTTTGATACAAATTACCTATATGGCAAGTGCAAAGATAATAAATATCATCCGAAATGGAGTGAAAATATTGATATTTTTGCTCATTGCCATGTTTTCGTCCGTCGGTCTCTCAGCTCATAATCCATCTTCGGACACCGTCCCTGCCGCCATCAGTAACGATCTTGGCATAGTCCGGGTGACGGACCTTAACGGAGTGGAGATAACCGGTTTTAAGGGGAAGTATTCCAAGAAAGATAATCCGGCATACGAATTGATGAAGCGGATCCGTGCCTCCAAGGATCTCGGGGACCCTCGGATTCTGCCGGAATATTCGGAAGAATTTTATACCAAAACAGTTTATGGCATCAACAATGCCCGGCCGGAAGATTTCAGTGAGCACGACAGGAAACGCATACTCGAAGCATACGCTGATACAGCGGCCCATACAGGTCTGCCTGTCGTCTTGCTCTCTTTGCGCGAAAAAGCAGGCACTCTGCTTCACTCCCTCAATTTTCTCAAAGACAAAACTATTTTGAAAGCAGACCGGAGTGTAGGCATAGATGATGAATTAGGACAGGAAAACATCGGTAAAATGTTGGACGACGTTTTGTCGGAGACAGATATTTATTCCGCGTCCATACCACTGATGCAACAAAGGTTCGTCTCCCCTATCTCTCACCTCGCCGACAATTTCTATAAATATTATCTCGGAGACACTATTCTTATCGACGGCAAAAAGCACGTCACTCTTGAATTTTCCCCTCACTCCCCCGAATCGTTCGGCTTTATGGGAAAGCTTTATGTCGAAGACAATGATTCTACCTATTTCATCCGACGCGTGGAGATGAAGGTCCCTCGCTACATCAATCTGAATTATGTAGACAACATTTATATCACTCAAGAATTTTTTAAAGATTCTTACGGCAAGCGCCATAAGATACTGGATGATATGTCGCTTGAACTCTCCGTCATGTCAAATATGCCATCTGTCTATGCCCGGCGGGTAAGCAGCTATAGCCGCCCGGATTTTAACCTCGATAATTCCCTCCATAACTTTCTCTACGACGCCAATAATTATATAGTCTACGAAAACGCAAATCTGCAACCTTGGGATAAATGGAATGATTTCAGAATGATTCCCCTATCTCAGGCGGAGGGGGATATGGGGAGCATGATGAGCAGACTACGGCAATATCCGGCAATATATTGGGGGGAGAAGATATTAAAAATCCTCGTATCCGGTTATGTCGCGACCGGCAAGGAGTCGAAGTTTGATTTCGGCCCCATCAATACTCTCATTTCCTACAACTCAATAGAAGGGGCAAGAGTACGTGTAGGCGGCCTGACCACGGCCAATCTTTCTCCGCATTGGTTCGGCCGAGGATATGTTGCTTACGGTTTCAAAGACCATAAGGTAAAATACAATGCGGAACTGGAGTATAGCGTCGCCCGTAAGAATTATCATTCCAGGGAATTCCCTATCAATTCGCTGCGCCTTCATTATAAATATGATCTCGACGCTATCGGACAACATTATACTTATACCAACAACGATAATATCTTCCTTTCGATCCGGCGTGAGAAATCGCGCCTTGCCCTTTATCATCGGGAAGCCGGAGCAACCTATCAATTTGAATTGTCCAACCACTTCTCTTTCTTAGGTTCTTTTACCCATAATATTTATGAGGATACTCCCTGGATGCAGTTTATTGATGGCCATGGCCATCAGTTTTCAAAGATCATTCAGGCCGGCTTCAAGATAGAGCTTCGGTACTCTCCCGGGGAGAAGTTCTATCAGGGCAACCATCGGCGAGTAAGAATCAATAATGACGCACCGATTATTAAACTTACCCAGGTCTATATGCCCGCGAAATTGTTGGGCAATACTTTCTGCCTCAACGCTACTGAGATTTCAATGTCCAAAAGATTATGGTTTTCGGCTTTCGGTTGCGCGGATATTATTCTGAAAGGAGGAAAGATTTGGAGCCAGGTCGATTATCCGGCTTTGATGTGGCCGAACGCCAATCTGTCGTATACGATCCAGAATGAGTCCTATTCCCTGATGAATCCGATGGAGTTTCCGGTAGACTATTACGGTTCTCTTGATCTTACCTATTTCGGCAACGGGATATTATTCAACCATATTCCCGGTCTCAAGAGACTCAAACTTCGCGAAGTAATTACTTTTAAAGGGCTGATGGGGGGTCTGACTTCAAAAAATGATCCGGCGAAGAATCCTGATCTATTCCAATTCCCGGCCGGGTCGGCTACAGCACGTCTCACCTCTAAACCCTATATGGAATTAGGAGTGGGAATCGATAATATCCTGACGTGTCTTCGACTCGATTATATATGGCGCCTTACCTATAGGAATACTCCGGATGCTCCTCATTCTGGCCTTCGGGTCTCGCTTCACTTCTCTTTCTGAGGACTCGCCGGATGCAACAATCTCAATAAATGAGATTGAAGGCTTAAAGTAACTTCTTTAAAATCTACCTCCTCACCGCGTTCCCTTGCTATTGAAGTGACACCTTTGTCGATGAACCCACAGGGATTGATCAGGGTAAAGGCGGAGAGGTCAGTGTTTACATTCAGCGCCAGTCCATGCATAGTGATGAATCGGCTGCATTTGACTCCAATTGCGCAAATCTTTCGTTCCTCCGGAGTATCTTTTCCTATCCATACCCCTGTCGCCCCCTCTATCCTTTCACCTTTTATTCCATACTCTGCTATTGTGAGAATGACAGCTTCTTCAAGCAAATCTATATATTTCTTAATCCCCAACCGATGCGCTTCGAGGTCAATCAAGGGATAGACTACGAGTTGGCCCGGTCCATGATAAGTTACGTCTCCCCCTCTTTCGATCCGGAAGACATCAATCCCTTTATTCTTTAACGCCTCGCTACTGAAGAGCAGATTCTCCTCTTTGGCATGCTTCCCCAGAGTGATTACGGGGGAGTGTTCTACGAAGATAAGATGTTCTTCCCTTACTTTCCCATTCGCACGCTTTTCAGCAATCATTACATCAAACAATGCTCGCTGGCGGCAGAGTATTTCTCCGTAAGGTTCCGGACCTTCGTAAATTTCAACTTTAATATTATTGTCTATCATATCATCCGACTTCAATGCACGTGCTTTTCTGCATGATAGCTGCTTCTCACCATCGGCGAGGATTCGATGTGCCGGAATCCTTTCTTCCGGCCGATCTCGCCGTATTCAGCGAATTTTTCCGGAGTTACGTATTCTTGAATCGGATAATGATCCTTAGTCGGTTGGAGATACTGACCGATAGTCATCACTTCGCAACCTGCTTCCCTAAGATCATCCATTGTCCGGATAATCTCTTCCTCCGTTTCTCCCAGACCTAACATTATTCCGCTTTTGCTCCGTATGCCGGATGCGGCAATATGCCGTATGACATCAAGCGACATGTCGTAGGTAGCGAAAGTACGCACGTCCGGTGTCAGGCGTCTGACAGTCTCCATATTATGCGATATTACTTCCGGTTTTTCAGCTATGATCATGTCAATAAGTTCCTTGCGTCCCTGGAAATCGGGAATCAGTACTTCCATCGTCACTCCGGGACATTCCTGCTTTATACGCCGGATCAGACGCGCCCAATGTCCGGCTCCCAAATCCGGAAGATCATCACGGTCTACTGAAGTAATGACTGCATGCTTAAGGCCGAGATCCTTAATGGAATTGACGATATCCTCGATCTCCTTGTCCTCCAATGGAAGCGGACGTCCATGAGTGACATTGCAGAATCGGCAATTACGGGTGCAGATATTTCCTCCAATCATAAAGGTAGCCGTCCCGGCACCCCAACATTCGCCTCTGTTAGGACACATTCCGGAACTGCAGATAGTATGCAGATGTTTCTCATTGAGCAGTCCTACTACCTGACTTGTCTTGAATCCACGCGGCAGTCGGATCTTAAGCCATTCCGGCTTACGGCGGAAATCCGCCTTTGAAGATATAGTTGCTGTATCTTTATTCATGATTGTTAGAAAACTCAAATATTTGAATATAATTTTATTATTCCGGGTCTGATCCCCTTATCCTTATTCTTTCTTAATCTATTGATATGCCCGGTAATAAATTGATATACCCCGTCTTGTCGGAAGAGTCATATTTCCGGTTGGAGCCGTTCTAAGATCGCGGATAGTAGGAAATATTATCCCAACAACCGGAATTTCGCAAACCTCAGAAGAAGTTTCTTGACCCCGACAACCCCAAAGTCGACCATCATCATATCGTTGCCACTGACGTGTTCCAATCTGATGATTTCCCCGATCCCGAACTTTGAATGTTCGATTTTAGCCCCGATTTTCAATTCCCCTTCGGAAGAAGACATGCTCTTCAACGACTTTCCGGAGGGTTCATCGGTAGCTCTGTGGACAGACACTGTCTTTTTTGAGGAAGAAATCTCCGCTCTATATCGGGGTCGTGATGTACGGTAAGAGGAGTACCCGGGTGAGGATGAATATTCTCCTTCCCTCTTATTATATCCCCCTGTTGAACTACTGTATCCATTTCCGGAAAAGACCGTTGAGCGGTAGGATGCTCCCGGATCCAGGAATGAGGGACGGTCGGTCGCCTCACTTCCGAGATCGCTGGAAGTGCGAATCTTCAGATAGCGGGTGTCTATATCGCTCAGAAAACGGGAAGGACGGGGCATGACTGTCTGGCCGTTGCGGAACCGTGAAGAGGCATAGGTCATCATGCACGTTTCTTTAGCCCGGGTTATTGCAACATATAGTAGTCTTCGCTCTTCTTCTATCTGGGCCATCGAGTCCATGCTCATGGCTGAGGGAAAGAGTTCTTCTTCAACTCCTACTATATAAATGTGCTTAAATTCCAATCCCTTAGCTGCGTGTGCGGTCATCAATGTCACTTTCGGCTGATTTATATCGTCCTGCTCGTCCTGATCCGTCGACAGTTGCACCTCGCTCAGGAATGCATTCATCGAAACGTCCTCCTCGCCGGCTTCCCGACGTCTTTCTACGAAATCGTTAAGACCGGCAAGAAGTTCGGAGAGGTTTTCGTGCTTAGATATGCTTTCCGGAGTATTGTCATGGGCCAATACAGTTAATATAGCCGAGCGATTATATATCAACTGACCTACTTCGTATGCGGTTGCCCCCTTTTCAATGTCGGCTATGAACTCATCAACCATTGATCGGAAAGAATCGAGTTTCTTTTGAGTTCCGGCGTTGATACCTGACGGATATTTCTCGGGATGGCATATAACTTGCCAAACGCTCACTCCATTCTCTATGGCAGCGCTTTGCAGTCGCTTCATAGTCGTTTCTCCTATACCCCGGGCCGGATAATTGATAATGCGCCGCAGTGCCTCGTCATCATCCGGATTCACAGCCAAACGGAAATAAGAGATCGCATCTTTAATCTCCTTTCGCTGATAAAACGAAAGACCTCCGTAAATTCGATATGGGATATTGCGTTTTCTCAAACTTTCTTCAAGTACGCGCGACTGAGCGTTGGTACGATATAGAATCGCATACTCGTCATAACCGTCATGATGAGTATATTTCGATTGAGAAATCATATTGGCGATAAGATATGCCTCTTCTATATCGGAATAAGTGCTCATTACCATTACAGGCTCGCCTACTTCATTTTCACTATAGACGTGCTTGCGCATCTGGCGGGTGTTCTTGTCGATAAGGGATCCGGCCGCATTGATGATATTTTGCGTGGAGCGATAGTTACGTTCGAGTTTAAAGATCTTCAGCCCGGGATATTTCCGTTCCATATTGAGGATGTTGGCGATATTCGCTCCGCGGAAGGAATAAATACTTTGAGCGTCGTCTCCGACAACACATAGATTTTTCCTCATTCCTGCCAGTTGGGAAATGATGAGATGCTGTGCGAAATTTGTGTCCTGATACTCGTCGACCAATATATATCTGAAAAAGTCCTGATAATGGCGCAGGATATCCTGGTTATCACGCAGAAGGATATTCATGTAATAGAGTATATCGTCAAAATCCATCGCGTCTGCAATCTTGCAACGTTGGGAATATAGTTGAAAGATGCGAGCCGTCAGTGGTCGGTTGACTTTCCTGTCAATTGCTGTTGCGTCCGGATCTGCCGCGTATTGGTCAGCCGATACCAAAGCATTCTTGGCATTGGAAATGATGGAGGCGATCGTCGCCGGCTTATAGTTCTTCTCGTCAAGACCCAGATCCTTGATGATCATCTTTATCAATGAACGCGAATCATTGGAATCATAGATGGTAAAGGTCTTCTTGAATCCGATCAGATCGGCATGACGACGAAGAATCCGGAGAAAAATACTGTGGAAGGTACCCATCCATAGACGGGAGGCGATCTCTTCGCCTACAACGTTGACTATACGCTCCTTCATTTCGCGGGCAGCCTTGTTAGTGAAAGTAAGCGCCATTATGCGATAAGGTTCATAGCCGTTTTGAAGGAGATTGACTATCTTATAAGTAAGGACGCGTGTCTTCCCCGATCCCGCTCCGGCAATGACCAGAGAAGGACCGTCATGATAGACCACTGCGTCACGTTGCTGAGGATTCAGCAGATCAAGATATGAGGTATCTGTTTGCAACTTCTGAATTGTTTGAAGATAGATTCCTTGAGGAGAGAGGATTGGTAATCTTTATTAGATCCGGCTCCGGTCTCTTAATTTGAAGAGAAAGGCAATGAGACCGAAGAATAATCAGGGATGCGCGGCAGGAAATGATAAGTATCCTTTTCGTAATCCAGTCGACAACAGAAATGGCGCAATCCGTTGGAGACAATCAGATAGCGAGCATGAAGCTTTATGTTATATCTGACTATCTGATCGAATACCGTCTGATTGATGTCAACTCCCGGGGCTTTATATTCAATGATGACAAGCGGCTTCTTATCATTCCCGAAAATTACGGTATCGCAGCGTTTGCGAGTTCCGTTGAGCTCTATGCCAATTTCGTTGGCCATTACCGAAGCGGGATAGCCGAATTCCGACTTAAGGTAATTTACGAAATGTTGTCTGACATATTCCTCCGGAGTCAGGGTGACATACTTGTCTCTCAGAGGATCGAAAATTTTTACGATTCCTGCCTCCACTTTGGTTTTTATATCAAAAGGAGGGAGATTGAGAGGGGGAAACTTGGGAAACTCGATCATTTCTTGTTATTCATACCGTTGAGAGCCTTGTAATCCGGATCGAAAGCCTCATTGAGGATATCGGCCAATCTAAGTCCCCCACGCAGGAACTGCTGTTCGATTACTGGAGTCCACTCGGCTATGTAATCGAAAGCCACGTTGGTGCCGATCGGAGTACCTTCGTAGACTTTTTTGGCAATTTCGTAAGTTTGTTCACCCCATGAATATGGAGTGCCTCCCGTCACTATGAGAGTTTCTTCTTCCGGAGTAGCCCGGTCAATATTGTATTGCCACTCTGAATAACTCCATTTATGAGCGGATTCCGGGAGTTTGCTGTCCCAAGTGGAGTGGAGGTTTGTACCGCTATTGAAGTATTTGATATCATGTTTGTTACCCCCGCGATCGGAGTATCGGCCAATATGCATCGGCTGATGGATATCACCTAAAAAATGGACAGTCAGAACGAGCGCGAGCCATTTCTGCTCTTGCGAAGAAGAAGGGTCGTTAAGAATTGCTATCTGTTCATTCAGAGCAGTGACAACTGATCCCTCCTTGGGATCCTTAACCTTAGCATACTCCCGGCCTTCATCGATATTCTTATAATGCCAGGTCTTGGTATATGCGTAGGGTTCGGTATGACAGGCATTATCAGCCCAGTTCGAATAATAGACGATAGATTTTCCGTCAAGGATCCTCGCAATGGAATCCTTAGCTGCAGGGGTCAGATGACATTCGGCTATGTAAGCTGTCGTGTCGTGCCCCTTCTGGCCCCAACCGAAGGCTGAGAGTGACAGAAGAGCCGAAGCAGCCGTCAATAGAAATTGATGATTTATTCTCATGATTCTTCAGGTAGTTTTTCAGAGTTATCTTTTGGTCAACTCAAAGTTTAACGAGGAGATGCTTATATCAACTCAATTTATAGCGAGGAGTTACTTATGTCAGCTCATACGGTCACGATAATCTTCGTACGTGTATTCACGGAGAAGCTCTTTTACGCCGTTGCTTCTTTCAAGCCATATAGAGGGATGCTGGATGCCGTTAAACATGTTGGTCTTTACCGTCGTATAATGATTCATGTCCTTCAGAGTCAGTTTATCTCCTGCCTTCAAAGGCTTGGCGAATTTCCAATCTCCGACGTAATCCCCGCTAAGACAGGAGTTGCCCCCCAATCTATACTTATGACTTTCCTCATCAGGTGTTTCATCCGGCAATGCCTCTTCGATGGCGGGCCGGTAAGGCATTTCCAGGCAATCGGGCATGTGGCACGCGAAGGAAGCATCGATAATCCCGGTTTTTATGCCGGCATTCTCCACTACATCCAAAACCGTAGTCACCAAATCTCCGGTCTGCCATGTAAAAGCGCTCCCGGGTTCGATTATGACTTCCAGATTCGGATGGCGTTTCTTTATTTCCTTGACGAGTTTTATGAATAGTTCCTTGTCGTAACCTTTACGGGTAATAAGATGCCCACCTCCCATATTGAGCCATTTAACCTGATCGAGGAAAGGACCGAACTGATTCTCCAGGGCCTCCAGAACTTTCTCCAGATCCTTACTGTCAGATTCACAAAGAGCATGGAAATGCAATCCCTCTATTCCCTCGGGTAGAACGGGAAGATTCTCTGCATCCACTCCAAAACGACTCCCCGGCAAGCACGGGTTATAGAGATCAGTTTCTATAACCGAACATTTCGGGTTCACTCTCAAGCCGGCGGAAACCCGGGTCTCCACCTCCGGGACATTCGCATTGTACTCTTTTATCTGAGGATAGTATTTCTCAAACTGTGCTACGCTGTTAAAGGTAATATGCGAGCAACCGTGAAGAAACTGAGGGAATGTCTCATCCGTATATACCGGACAATAAGCATGAACATCTTTACCGAGATAATCCAACGAAAGCTTCATCTCATTGAGCGATGAAGCAGTCGACGCTGTAAAATAATCAGCGATGATTGGAAAGGTTTTCCAGAGTGCATTGGCCTTGAACGCCATTATGATCTTAACTCCCGACCGATCGGCCACATCTTTCAATGTCTCCATGTTCCGGCGGAGCTTATCCTCATAAACTATATAATAAGGAGTCTGAGGTTCCATTTTTCTTACAATCCGCAATTAAATTTTCTAAAGCTTAATGCCTATAGCCTAATATCTAACGCCTAATACTAAACCTAATATCTAACGCCTAACATCTAAGGACAAAAGCCTATATATTACAATGCTATACGACCCTTCTTCGCTTTCTCTACCATCGCTTCCCCCGGCACGAGATATATCTCCAATCTGCGGTTTTTTTCGCGGTTGGAGTAACTGTCGTTAGGCACCAACGGAATATCATCCGCCATTGCAAAGGGGAACAGATATGATGTGTCAAGTGCATTGTTCTCAAACCAGTCTGCTACAGCCTGAGCCCTATCTACCGTGATCTGCTCGCGATAGGCTTCCGATCCGGTATTGTCGGTATGCATGACGGTCAAGACCCGATATAAGTCAGGTTCCTTAAGGTAGCGTTTGAAAGGTTCGAGGTATCTATCTGCCGACTCAAGTAATTCGGTCTGATTGGGTCCGAAGAGCAGATTGGCGGGAATGGTCACTACCAATACCTCCTTGTTCCTGATAGCGTCTATCGCACAGGGACTGTTTTCTCCGACTGCCTTATTTCGCAGCAGGACAGTCTTGGCTTCGCGATCCTGGAATTTTCGGACGAGATCGGTCTGCTTGCCTAAGTTTACGGAATTGACAAGTTCCGCGAAACTTAGATCTTCCAAATTTTCGTGTTTCTCAGCAATTGCCGACGTTGATCCTACTATCATTGCCGCAATAAGCAGTCCGGCTTTAAGCGTCTTCCAAAGATTCCTCATAGTCAAGTTCTGCTTTTACTATTTTTCCAAGGTCGGCGGGATCCATCAAAATCTCTCCGTCCTGAGCAAGTTCTTTTTTAACGTAAGCGGTCAAGGCTTCCTCATCAAGCACTTCATCAGAAGTCTTCTTAGAGTTGAGTTTCAGGAAACCTTTTCGCTCATAATAATCCCAGATAATGTCGATTACATACAAAATCTCATCATCGGAGTATTGATCGCTGACAGTCTGGCCTACTTCTTTCCGAATAAAGCGGATGGCCATATCTTCATCATATTCAAGTTGCTGATTCATAGTATTTTAATTTTTGTTCATATCGATTATACCGTCCGGCAGACTCAATCGAATAGTCTCGTCATTTTGATTGATCTCTTCTAAGAATTCTTCTACGAAGGGAATATAAATTATATCATCCGAATCTTCCGGTTTGACAAGAAGCAGAAGGTTGGACGTAGATGAGTCAATGGAATCCACTTTACCGATGAGCCCGTAGCCCTCCGCGTAGACCTTATAGCCTATAAGATCTCCTTCAAGCGCTATTTCGTCTTCTTCAACCTCCAACAATTCGGCGATGTCCTTTCGGAGCATGTAGATAGTATGGTTTACAAACTCCTGAGCTCTCTCCTGAGTATCTACCCCTTCGAGTTTGACCAGACAGCCCTGAGATCCTTTCGGCCTCACGCTTTCGGCATAAAAAGGCACGAATATCCCTTCCATCTCAACGATCAAAGGATAACCTTCGTCAAGAATGTCCGGTTCATAATCGTCAGTTATGGCGTTCAGTTCTCCTTTCAAGGCATGGGTCCTGAAGAACTTACCAACCGGTATAATATTTTTTTCTTCTATCATTATTTCAGGTGATTTCTGCGATTCAAATCGTCGGTATCACTCATCCACACGGATTATATGGGCTCCTAATGACCTCAATCGGGCTTCTATGTTTTCATATCCCCGGTCAATCTGGTCTATGTTCTGGATGCGGCTTGTACCTTTGGATCCGAGAGCAGCGATAAGCATAGCGATTCCGGCGCGTATGTCCGGAGATGTCATTACGGTTCCGTGCATAGCCTGGAAGCGACCGCTTCCGATAACCGCTGCCCTATGAGGATCGCATAAGATGATCCTCGCTCCCATATCAATGAGTTTGTCGACGAAGAAGAGTCGCGATTCAAACATCTTCTGATGTATCAACACACTTCCCCTTGCTTGGGTTGCGACTACGAGGAAAATACTTAATAAATCAGGGGATAAACCGGGCCATGTGGCGTCTGCAAAAGTCATTATAGACCCGTCAATAAAGGTATCAACTTCATATATTTCCTCCTGGCGAACCCTGATGTTATCACCTTCAATCTCAAGATTCACTCCCATCCGACGGAACATTTCGGGCATTATCCCTAAATCCCGAACTCCTACATCTTCCAAAAGAAGATCGCTTCCTGTCATGGCCGCCATGCCGATGAAACTGCCCACCTCAATCATGTCCGGAAGGCATTTATGCTCAGCGCCACCAAGTTTTTCCACGCCGTGGATAGTCAGCAGATTCGAACCGATTCCCTCAATTCGGGCACCCATCTTGATTAGCATGCGGCATAATTGCTGGATGTAGGGTTCGCAAGCTGCATTGTAGATCGTGGTCACTCCTTTGGCAAGAACGGCCGACATGATGAGATTCGCAGTCCCCGTGACTGAGGCTTCGTCAAGAAGAAGATATTTACCCTGCAGTCCGTCAGGAGCGGCTATTTTATACAATCGGTTGACTGAATCGTATTCGAAGTCCGCCCCCAGGGCGATCATTCCCATAAAGTGGGTGTCAAGTCGTCGCCGGCCGATCTTATCTCCACCCGGTTTCGGAAGAATGGCTTTGCCAAATCTGGCAAGCATAGGTCCGATAATCATCACCGAACCCCGCAAAGAAGAGGCCTTCTTCCGGTAATCCGGGGTATCGATATAATTGAAGTCGAGCTCTTCGGCCCGAAATTCACAGGTATGCTTGTCTATATACTTGACCTTTACCCCCATTTCTGAAAGCAGGGCAATCAGGTTGCGCACGTCAAGAATATCCGGAATGTTGCTGATGGTGACAGGTTCGGAAGTAAGCAAAGTAGCGCAGATGACTTCCAATGCCTCATTCTTGGCTCCCTGTGGCCGTATGCTTCCGCTCAGCTTATGCCCCCCTTCTACTATAAAAGTACCCATAGATGTTAGAGTTGAAATATCATCTGTTTTTCTTTCGGTTTTTCTTCTTCTGATTGACCGGTGTTACCTCGTAAAAGTCTCTCAGGATATATGTCGCGGGATCAAGATTGATCTTACCTTCTGAATATTCATATAAATCGCGAAGGACCCGGGCATTGTCGACTCCCTCCGGATTATGCTGAATCAGAAATTTCTTCATCTGATGGGCTATCATGCTGATAAGCTCATCTTTCTCTTCCCCATCCTCCATGTCCGCAACTATCCTGATCATGGATTCGAGGCTTCTGCCATAATGACGGAAACGGATCGGTCCCTTGGCGTAAGCGATTCGTTCCGGCGTCGGATTGACTGTTTCCGCGGTTACCACCTCATAGGGGAAATCAACATCCAGTTCAAATTTCGACATTATACATAGATGATCCCAGAATTTCTTAAGGTCTCCTTTTTCACCAACCTGATTAGGGAAGAGTCTTTTCATGACTCCGACGATAGCGTAAGCGCATGCCGTGCGCTCCTCGCGATCGGGGATTTCCACACAATAGTCGACCATATTCTGAATGGTACGTCCGTATTCGGGAAGAGGCAGCGTGGGCATGCCCGTATTATATGGCAGGAATTTATAATTCTCTGAAGAAATGTCGATTTTATCCATTATAGTGTTTTCAAGACTTTATTCGTAGATTTTTTAGCCTCATATTCTTTGAGATAAACCGGGACAGCGTAAGCTGTGTCAAGAAAATCTCCTTTTCTGTAGGCTCTTTCCGCTAAGGCGGTCATATCCATTGCGACCGGCATCCTGTCGGTAAGATAAAGAGCATTGGGAAGATCGAGAATTTCGCGGGCCTTTGTAACCCCGTTGCCGATCAATACCACTTTTCTTCGCGTGTTTAGCTCCTCCAGAGAGTTCGGCTCTAATATCAACGGCTGAGGTTCGGTTATAGGATTCAAGGCGAAATCGTAAGCACCGTAATAGACCTCTTTACGCCGCGCATCGATCATGGCCGCAAGGATTTCGTCGCCTTCCGGATCTCTCATTCCGAACATGGCTTTGACAGCAAGCAACTGAAGCGTATTGATGCCTATCAGAGGAATGTCTTTTGCGAAGCATAGCCCCTTGGCCATGGATAATCCTATGCGTAATCCGGTATAACTGCCCGGGCCAAGACTGACCGCAACGACGTCAAGTTTTAATTCTTTGCGTGCGAGGTCATCGAGAGCCTGATCTACGTATTGACCCAACAGAACTGCATGCTGCATCGGTTCTTCCGACTCTACATGAAATTCAACCATGCCGTCTTTGCTGACAGCGACAGAACATATCTCTGAACTCGTCTCTATGCTTAGTATGGTACTCACAATATGTAAGATGAGTTATTACAGTGAAGGGATTCAATCCCGAAGGGTTATGCAGGAGTAACTAATCTATCCTTAATAAAGGAAATATTAAGGATCATTACTCCTTTCCTTGAAAGGGGTTTGTCCAAGCCAAGAGAGGTTTCTCTGCGCTTGGAGGGGTTTAATCTTACAAATTTAGCAATTATTTTTTCTTTTTGCAAATTGAATCGACGCATCTTCTCCCGTCGATTGCTGCGGAGATTATACCACCGGCATATCCGGCTCCCTCCCCGGCCGGATAAAGACCTTCTATTTCAAGATGACAAAGAGTTTCTTTATCACGCGGTAACCGGACCGGACAGGAGGTCCGGCTTTCAAGACCTATGACGCAGGCTTCGTTAGTAAGAAATCCTTTGGATTTATTTCCGAAATCCCGAAATCCTTGTTGCAAACGCTTGGATATCACGGGAGGAAGCAATTGATCGACCCTTCGAGATATCAATCCCGGGGGATAGGAACTCGCGGGAAGATTAGCGGATTCCTTCGCTTTTACGAAATCATACATTCTTTGCGCAGGCGCCCGTAGGGTCTCCCCGGCCGCTTCATAAAACCGTTTCTCAAGTTCTTCCTGAGCTTTCAGTAGTTCAAAGACCCCTTCGGATGTGTATTCGGGGAAATCCCCCGGCCGGATTTCAACGACCATTCCGGAATTACTCCATCTTCCTGACCGGGCCGATGCCGACATCCCGTTTACCACACTCTCTCCCGGTGCCGAGACAGCCGGAACCACCACCCCCCCGGGACACATACAGAAACTGTAGACCCCGCGACCGTCAACTTGGGTAACATAGTTATATTCGGCTGCCGGTAGATATTTCCCCCGGCCCTCGGGTGAATGATACTGCAACCGGTCGATCAGTTCAGCGGGATGTTCCAGTCGGACTCCCATGGCAAATCCTTTTGCCTCCATTCCTACTCCCTGGGAATATAAATTTCGAATTGTGTCTCGTGCGGAATGGCCAGTTGCCAATATTACGTCTCCTTCATAGCGACTTCCGTCTGACAGAACAACTCCTTTGCAAACTTTCTTTTCACCTCCGGAAGATTCCAAAATGAGATTATCGACCCGTTGACCAAATCTAACCGCTCCCCCACATTCTATAATTTTCTCACGGATAGCCTTAATAATATGCGGAAGTCGGTCGCTCCCGACATGAGGATGAGAATCGGTCAGTATCTTGGGGTCAGCCCCGAACTGTACAAGCAGAGCCATTGCTGCTTCATTGTCCCCGCGTTTTTTGGAACGGGTATGGAGTTTACCGTCGGAGAAGGTTCCTGCCCCTCCTTCCCCAAAGCAGTAATTGGATTCGGGATCCGCTTTTCCACTTCTATTCAGGTTGGCTATGTCAACCCGCCGGGTATCCACGTCTTTTCCTCTCTCGAATACTATTGGACGCAATCCGGATTCTATGGCGCGCAAAGCCGCGAAGAGCCCGGCAGGTCCGGCTCCGACAATGATTACCTGAGCAGCATCAGAAGGAAGTTTTTGGAAATTAACTTTAGGAGGAATGTCAGATACCTCTTTATCAGCCCCTAAAGCGACTGCAATCGTAAGGTTAATCATTACCTTGCGTTTACGTGCGTCAATACTGCGCTTGACGATCCGGATTTCATTTATTTCATTTGCTGTAATCCCTAACGTCCGGGCTACCTCTTTCTTTATAAGATTAGGATTCGCTGCGGACTCCGGGGTGAGTTGCAACTGTACTTTTTCGATCATTTTTGGGTCTTAATGGTGTCCATCCGTTGCTGCATGGCTGCTTCTGAGGGATTAGCGCCTGCATGCCAGAATCTGGATGTCTTTATTTCTTCAGGTAAATAGAGCTGGTCGACGTAATTATTCTTATAATCATGTGCATATTTATATCCCTCATGATAGCCCAGATCCTTCATCAGCTTAGTGGGCGCGTTGCGGAGATGAAGAGGTACGGGTAGATTGCCCGATCTCTCCACTTCCGCAAGGGCGGCCGCGATTCCGGCGTAGGCGGAGTTGGACTTTGCCGATGTCGCGAGATAGACAGTACATTCTGCCAAGATAATCCTTCCTTCGGGCCAGCCGATCTTTTGCAAAGCATCAAAGGTAGCATTAGCAAGAAGCAGGGCGTTGGGATTGGCCAAACCGATATCTTCCGCGGCCAAGATGACAAGTCTGCGCGCGATGAAAGCAGGGTCTTCTCCTCCTGCAACCATTCGTGCGAGCCAATAAAGCGCCGCATCCGGATCGCTCCCTCTGACGGATTTTATAAATGCAGAAATTATGTCGTAATGCAATTCTCCATTGCGGTCGTAAGCCGCTGGATTCTCTTGAAGCCTGTCGATAACGGTCTGATCGTTAATTAATACCGGTTGGCCGTCGGGCGTAGATTGCTCGATCAGATCCAAGATATTCAGCAGTTTTCGTGCATCTCCACCCGCAAAACGGAATAAGGCCTGAGTTTCCTCAACCTTGACTTCCCGCTTTGTAAGAATAGGATCGGTAGCTAAGGTATTATCCAGGAGCTTTTGTAAATCCTCTTTTTCCAGAGATTTAAGGGTATAGACCTGCGCACGCGAAAGGAGCGGGCGAATAACCTCGAAGGATGGATTTTCTGTTGTCGCACCGATTAAGGTCAGTACCCCCTTTTCGACAGCGCCTAACAGCGAATCCTGCTGAGACTTGTTGAATCTATGTATTTCATCGATAAAAAGGATCGGTCGCGCCTTGGCAAAGACACTCCTTCCGGCGGCAGTGCACTTCTCGATTACCTCCCTTACGTCTTTCACTCCCGAAGTAACAGCACTAAGAGTATAAAACTCCGCCTCCGTGGTATTCGCAATGATACGTGCAAGCGTAGTCTTCCCTACTCCGGGAGGGCCCCAGAGTATAAAAGAATTAATCCTACCGGTCTCGATCATATTTCTGATGACTCCACCGGGTCCGACAAGATGTTTCTGACCAATGTAATCATCTAATGTAGCAGGCCTCATTCGCTCCGCTAATGGAATATTCGCCACTTTCTGATCCTCCTGATTTATTTGTATGCTTATATCTTATACTGCCGGTCTCTATTTCCGTTGAAAAATATTGCTTTAGATTACTTGCATTATCTCATTTTTCAGCATAAAAAAATACTGCCAGATCTTCCGGAAACTCCTCCATCGAATTGATGACAAGGGTGCTATAGGGAGCAAGTGTCAATGGTGGAAGAGTTCCTGCCACCCCGATTACCCTCCCTCCGGATGCGGCTCCGGCCTTAACTCCCTGCAAGGAATCCTCCACGACTATCCATCGGCCATCGGAAAGACCAAGTCCTTCGGCTGCCTTCAGATAACCCTCCGGCGAAGGCTTCGACTCCTTAACCATATCTCCCAATACGATGAAATCAAAATACTGCCTGATATAAGGGATATCACGATAGAGATGCTCCATCTTAACATGATTTGAAGAAGTATATAAGGCGATCGGGATGCCGGCAGCTTTCAATCTCTTCAAAGTTTCCTCCGCTCCCGGGCAATAAGAATACTTCATCCTACCCTCCTCCTCATATAATCGCATTTTCACCTTACGACAAACCTTCTCCTCCGGATAATACCGCGATAAGATATCATCCAGATTAGTACCCTTAATCTTAAGGGCGAAATCATCCACCCCGGTCGGGAACTCCTCATTAATCAGGTTCCATATCCGGGTATACTCCCTCTCGCTATCAACCAACACCCCATCCAAATCAAACAGCACCCCAAAGGCAGCCTTCCCCTCTTCTCCCCTTCCAACCAACCCTCCAACATTCTTCATCCTCTTCTCCTCCTCTTCTTTATATATAATGTTTTCCTTCATTTCTTATATTTCAAAATTCATTCTTTCTAAATATACAACAAAAATAATCAATTATCAGTTATCCTCAAAATTTTACTTCTTTAGTTTCAAAATAAAAATTCAAGTTTCGCAAGTGGCTTAACTTGAAAAAGTAAGAAGGAAGAAGACCCCGGAGAGCGGGTTATAGTTTAGCAATGTATCGATTAACCATGAAGCAGTTATCTGTGAGTATAAAAAGGATTCAATATAACTCTCCATGCCCTGCGTAGCTGAGCTATAACTAAAATGGATGTTTTTTGTAATTGGTATTATCTTGCTTATGCTTTTGATAACTATGAAGATACTCTATCTAAGAATAAAAGAAGGCATGTGAGATTTTCCTTAAAATCGGAAAATTTCACATGCCTTAGCCTTCAACTGTATATGAAATAAGGAACTGTTTCTATTAATAATAGAACTTCTTCATGGCCAATACATTATATGCAGTCCTTTTATTTGTAAAGGCCATTCCATTGGTTTTATCAGTGGCAAAATACGCCGAGTAGTCAGCATAGTTTGTAGATGACCAATACAGAGTCCCATAAGGACTGGTATATTCGAGTTTAGCAGGTACGTACCATCCGGTTTGTCCATTTGTGTTCAGTGATTCCACGCATGCAAAAAGTGGATAGTCAGATTCCCAGTTCGGGAGGGTTTGGATATACTTTGTATTATCTTCTCCGTTGATTAAAGAATTGGCACCTGTTACGTCTATATTTACCAGGGACCAGGACTTTTTTGTGTAGAGGTCACGCGCTATTTTACCGACCCCATCCTTCATGTAATAGACGGTGCCATACACTCCATTCTCATCATAAATGTCTCCAACAGCGTATTTGCTTTGTGATACATATATCTTAGCCTTAATCCCTGAGAAAGATATTACGGCGTTCCTGTCGACGGTGGTACCAGTGACATTAATTATGATATTTGACCCACTTATTCTTGCATCACACCAATCCACTGATGAAAAGAGCTGAGTACCGGCGGGTAAAGGATACAATAGAGAATATTGGGTAGCATTACTGTCAAAATGGACTGATTCATTGCTGTACACCATACCTTTCTGTTTAATTTGAACTGATTGCAATTCCACGGGAGTATTCCCATTTAAACCGTCAAATATAATTTTCACATAAGCACTGCGGGATGTCTCGCTTGAATTCGGTTCTGCAATAAAAGTAACAGTCCCGTCTTTGAAGTGACATTCTAACCAATCTGGCAAATCAGAAACTGCCAAATTCTGATATTTAACATCACCTGACCATTGAAGTTCAATTGCCAGATCGTCATTTGCACCTAAAGTAATGTTGGTAGATGAAAGATTAAAAGCGACTCCATCTTGTGACACAACAAGAGTTTGATTCAGATTTTCGTAACTGATATTTATATGTCCAACCCTTTTTGAAATATTATAATTGGGACTGCAATAAACCTTTAAAGTTTTATAAACAGGCTCTTCCAATAAGGTTCGTGTGATGGTGGAATTTCCGATCCACCTCAGATTCTTTCTGCTGTTGGATTTTGATTGATTTGTTAAATCGTAGATGATCCAGTCTTCGTCAATAGCGAAATGAATATCTTCAGGATCAATATTTGTATAGAGTAAAATTTCGTTATTATTGGTTTCACCCTCGAAATTGAAACTTATTTCGTTAATGGAACATTCAATATATTTTTCGTGGGCAGCTCTTTTTACCAAAATTTCTGTCTTTTCTCCATATAAGTTCTCAATTGTCACTATGGCTTCCTGATCAACTCCTCCCATGTTCTTATTGACATCTATGATTATGGCGTCTGTCAGGAATGAGTATTCCAGCGTAGATCCCTTTTCAACCTTACACCATTCTGCAGAACTATTCAACGTGAAAGGCACAATTGATGTATTTTCGAGGCCTACTACCTGTTGGCCACCTTGATTACCGAACTTTATGTTTACAATCTCCGGTTTCACGGTCTCTTTCTTACCCTTGAAATCCTTTTGGTATTTTATATTTACTCCTTGGATATATGACTCAGGATCATTATTATGATAAGCAATGGACACAACATATAATCTCAAAAACCGGTCAGTTGAGGATGAATACGCCACATATCCGAAACCGGATTCTGCATGAACTACTTCACTCCACCCATTAGTAGGGATCTCGCTTACTTCTGCCAGTCCTCTGCATTGTGATGTCTTGCATATCATCCAATCTGACCCAGATAAGTTTAAATTCCGGTCAAGCAGTAACCCATCGATCGAAGTAGATCCATCGGCGGGAAGAAGAACTGTAATAGTCCCGGATGGATCAGCAAGTTCGTTATCCGACGGATTGGAAGGAGTAGTAGGATTGGAAGCTGGAGGGGAAACGGGTTGCGGATCTTCTCCACAACCGATCAGGCCTAAGATCATGAGGATCGAGACCATAAGTGCCAGGTATTGTTTCATTCCGAATACATTTATTTGGTGATCGTTCCTGACACCAAGTTAGATTATGGGAAAAAAGAAGACGTGGAACGATGTTCAGTTTATCTTCACGGGGCATCGCCAAACGCCTTGTACTAAATAAACAGTCCACTCCCACGCCTAATCGGA
>CAYTOR010000005.1:0-30417 GCA_964439505.1 uncultured Sangeribacter sp. | reverse complement strand
TTACGCTTGTGGGTAGCCATCTTGTGGCCTTTTCTTTTCTTTCCGCTGGGCATAACAGTTGATATTAAAGTATTTTATTTTAAACTCTTACTAATTCGCTTCCCCGAGAAGTTACTTTAACTCCCGGGCGAACCCGTCATTCCTTAACAGGGATTTACTTTACCTGATCAAGGAATACACGTGAAGGCCTGAAGGCCGGGATATTGTGCTCAGGAATGATGATTGAGGTATTCTTCGAAATATTGCGAGCCGTCTTTTCTTTGCGAGTCTTGATGATAAACGAACCGAAGCCACGAAGATATACATTCTCACCGTTAGCTAAAGAATCTTTAACCACTTCCATGAATTTCTCCACGGTCTGAAGCACTGCGGCCTTGTCAAGGTTGGTGCTACGAGATATTTCATTTACAATATCTGCCTTAGTCATCGCTTAAAAATTATCGATTTATATAGTTAATTGATTAATAATTACGCTTTTAGAGTACTTATATGGGAGTATAAATCCCCCGCGTACGCATTTCGCAGTGCAAATATCGTAATTTTTTTTGAATTATGCGCTATTTTTTCTCATAAATCGCAAATTTTCACTTCATTCGCTCTCTTTGCAATTTATCATCACTCCCTCGGCCTGACTCATTTTTCCTATGATTTCTTCGGCCTGATCCGCCCGAACAGCGAGGCTCAGATGAATGATATTTCCGAATTCCCGGTCGCGCACTTCTATCTCGTCATTCTCTTTAATAATCCGCATCACGCGGTCAGCGGATATATAAGGCACCTCCACTTTTAAATCCATCATCCGGTGCATCTCTTTCTTTCCGGCGTCTTCAAGAGCAAGCGAGGCCGCTTCCTTATAAGCGGAAATCAAACCGGAGGTCCCCAACTTTATTCCTCCGAAGTATCTGACGACGATGACGACTACGTCTGTCACACCGTGACTCCGGATCTGACCGAGAATAGGTTTTCCGGCAGTCCCTGAGGGCTCGCCGTTGTCGTTCAATTGAAATTCTGTCATAGCCGGACCTAACATATAGGCCCAGCAGACATGACGGGAATCGCAGTATCGGTTCTGATATTCCTTGACCTTCTCCTTTGCTTCTTCCGCCGTAAAGACAGGTATGGCAAAGGAGAGAAAACGACTCATCTTCTCCCGATACTGCCCTTCTCCCTCCTTTGCTATTCTATAAAAAGTATCCAAAGAATTATTGGTATATATTACTTCTTGTAGAGCATTCCGGAGCCAACTTCAAGCGCTTTGGCTTCGCCTAATGTCTGCTTCACGGTTTCCAAAGCCCAGGCTAAGGAATTCGCAGGACCGTTGCCGGTAACGAATTTACCGTCGACCACAACCGGAGCATCAACCGCCTCGGCACCTGTCATTTTATCCTGGAAGCCCGGATAACAGGTAGCTTTGTGACCCTTAAGCACGCCCAACTGACCAAGCACGACAGCGGGGGAAGCGCAAATAGCGGCAATCCGGCCCTTCTCGGATTTCACCTGATTATTGATAAGCTCATGTAGCGGGGCAAAGTTATAGAGATTGTCGGCTCCGGGCAATCCTCCGGGGAAGATTATCCATTCCGGATCGTCGAAGAGTGTGTCGGCATAGAGAAGGTCGGCGTTTACGGTGACTCCGTGCGCACCGGTTACCTGTAATGAGTCTGTGATCGATACGCTCTTCACAGGAATACCTGCACGACGCAATACGTCGATAGGAGTCAGGCCTTCTATCTCTTCAAAGCCTGCAGCAAGAAAAATATAAGATGTCTTCATAATAAATTCTGATTTGGGTATTATTCTTTACCGCAAATATAACGACTATTCTCGGATTTTACTAATTTTGCAAGAGATTTTTTCAACATAACTTTGACTATGACTTCTGTTTTTCTCATCATACTTTGCATTTCTTTATTGATTGCAATAGCCGTAATCCTGTTTTTACTCTTGTCTTCGCGAAATAAAACTGTCGATCATAATGACATAGAACTGCAGGTGCGTGAAGCCTTGGAGGCACAGGAAGAACTTTTCGAGACCCAACGTCTGCGTTATGAGGAATCTTCCCGACGCCTCCTTGATCTCACCCGCTCCCAATATGAAAAACAGATCGCCCGACTCGAAGAGCGGCTTGAGCATCAACGTCTCGAACTCCAACGCACCTCGGCCCTTGAGTTCGAAAATCTCGCTCATCAGGCCTTGGAACGCCAGGCGGAGAAACTCTCGGAGGAAAACGACGACCGGATCTCGGCCCTCCTCTCTCCGTTACGTCAGAATCTCGGGGAATTCCGTAAGGCTGTCGATGATTCTTACATGAAGGAAAATTCTTCCCGTGAGGCGCTTAGCCGGCAGATCGATGCGCTGATAAAGGCCAATTCGGAAATCGGATCGGAAGCCCGCAGACTCTCTGACGCTTTACGCGGCAACACTCGTCTTCAGGGCCAATGGGGTGAGACAGTCCTCGAAAGACTCTTGGACGTTGCCGGATTTGAAAAAAATATCCATTATCTGGTCCAGGCCGCCTCGATCGATGGAATTACCCTTAAGGATGACGAAGGAGCACCCCTGCGTCCGGACCTGATATTCCTTTTACCCGGCAACGTGCGGATCGTCATAGACGCAAAGACCTCCATGACAGCATACCTCAATTATTGCGAGGCCTCGACTGAAAAGGAGGAGGAAACGGCACTTCGCTCGCATCTTGACTCGGTCAAGAACCATATAGATAAACTCGGTCGGAGCAAATACCATAAATCAATAAAGGGGGCCGTCGAACATACCCTCATGTTCATCCCCAATGACGGGGCTTTTCTGGCGGCCCTGCGCGCGGACTCTACGCTGCCCGAATATGCGATGAAGCGAAGGGTCGTCATTGTATCGCCGGCCCATCTCCTCTCGGTTATGAATCTCATATCACAGATAATCCGTGTCGACAAACAGAACCGCAACGCTGAAGAGATTGCCCGATTGGGAGGACTGGTCCACGATAAAATTGCTTCCCTCCTGTCTGATCTGGAGACGGTAGGCAACCGTCTGGATAGCGCAAGGGCAGCCGTCGATAAATGTCGCCAGAATATGACCGACGGACCGACTTCCATTTCCTCCCGCGCTCAAAAACTCAAAGATTTAGGAGCGAAATCCAATCGATCGCTCCCCGACCTTTAACCCTTATCTCTCATACTGACCTCTAACCCTCCCCTATAAACTTGACATTATGATAATTCCCGAGGTAACTCAATACCTCGGGAATTATCATAATGTCCGGAGAAGCACCGGATCATTGCTTTTTCTAACTATCCTGTCAGCGGGTGAGTTTCGGAGCGAGTACAAAGAAGCCGAAGGTCACACCGAAGTTCCAGTTGGCTCCGGGAGAACTTAGATAGTTGCCGTAGACTGAGAGGGACGCGAAAGGGAAGTTATAGACCGCAGCCACCTCTCCTATAAATTCCGGCTTATTGGCCCAACCTATGTGGCGTCCGCCCCCGGTAACCTGATCGATTCCGATATTGCGCAACGGAAGAAATCCATAGAAATCCCCTCGGATCTGGAATTTATCCATCGGATTCCATACCGGCATAAATCCGACAGCCACGTAGTTGTCGGCCCGGAATGCCGGATTGAAGTAGTTGGATGTCGAGGGGGTAGGAGTGAACGAGGGGGCCGAGACCAGGGCTGCCGTATAATCTCCTACCAACGGGCCTCCGGTCAGCAACGTTTCGCCGAATCCTCCGATTCTGAAATTCTTATGCACACTCCAGAACTCCCGCCATTTCGCTTCCAGCGAAGGACGATACTGACGGTGATATTTGACGGCTCGGGATGCGTCGCCTTCGGGACGGAATTGAGGAAGTCGGTATTCGCCGGCTAATTCTACCCTGAGCTCGCGGCCTGACATAGGATAAAGTTGATTGCTGAGGGTATTGTATTCCCACGCTAATTTAAGGACCGCATGGCGGCTCGAAAATTCGTCTCGCTCGCGAGTGCTGTAATCTACGTCAGCGTCCGGGTAATATTTATCGCTGCGCCAACCATAGCCTAACGAAACCTTTGCAATGGATTTACGCCCTGTCGCCAGGCAATAGATAGCATTAATGAAACGACGGTCTTCAGCAACGAAGGTCGGCGTATTCATCTGATAGAATTTCAGTTGCGAGGCATAAAACTTCTGGCGGCTCATCACGCCCTCTATCTTCATGTAGGCCGGAAGACGGCTATGGATAGTAAACTTACCGCTCAACATTCCGGCATAGTAACTCTGCCCTATCCAACCGCTCAGATCCACGTCAAGAGAGTTGTAGCTCAGGGTATGATACCCGAAGTCAAGATAGAGCATTGACTGAGTGTCGGTCGTAATCCATCCTCCCACTCCGATATTCCAGGGATTCTTGATCTCCGGCTGGAGCTCCAAAATATTGTTGCTTCGGATTTTAGCGGTATCGTTTACGACGACTCCCAATTTCGGCACGAGCATCAGATTAGAGAGCTTTCCTCCGCTTACCGCACGATAGTAGGAATCCTGGGTCTGCTCCATACCGAAAGGAACGGCAGGGAAGCCCCTGTTGAACAGAAATTTCAGGAAGCGTTTTTGAGACGGAGTACCGTTTGAAACCTCTATGTCGTTGAATTCTATTACGGGAGTTGCGGCTGCGAAGGCCTCGCGCCGCGCCGTCACTTCCTCCAGACTGCGCCGCGCCGAAGTGCGGCTCTTGATGGAGTCTACCATCGACAATCCCGTCTTATATCCTATTTCATATATGACATCCGCCTGATCAAAGTCGAGAACACCGAAATTCAAGACCGGGCATTGAATCTTTATTCCATTCTTTGAAGGAACGGAATAATCATTATTCTGGATGATCATGTCTTCAAGCTGCGACATGACGTTGCCTCTTTCAGGCTTGCCGTCCGGACCTGATACCGACACACCGATGATGAAATCAGGATTGAAATCCTCCTGCATCACATCCACCGGGAAATTATCGTAAATTCCTCCGTCATAGACCAAGACTCCGTCGATTTCTATCGGACGGAATACGAGCGGGAAGCTCATCGAAGCTCTGACAGCACGCCCGAGCAAACCATTGCGAAGCACAATCTTATGCTTATGATAGACGTCGCTGGTCACGCAACGGAACGGCACCATCAGCCGGTCAAAGTCCATCCGGCACTGCGATGAATATTTGGTGAAGAGTTTGAGAAACTCCATATTCATCGGAATGGGATTTATAAGGGATGTCGGGATTATCTGGCTGGCGATATTGTTGCTGACGCTGTCCTTGAAGCTGAGATTGACCGATCCCCAGGCCGGCGAGGGATCCTTGCGCGAGAAGTAATACGTAAGTTCGGGATCGATAGTGCCGGTAGCGCAATTCTGAAAGATCGGGGACTTTATGAGTTCCATCATCTGCTCCGGTGAATATCCGCAGACATAAAGGCTTCCGACAACCGCCCCCATCGACGTTCCTGCCAGGCAGTCAATCGGAATATCGTTATCCTCCAAGGCCTTGATGACTCCGATGTGAGCGATACCCTTAGCTCCTCCTCCGCTCAGGACGAGGCCGACCTTATAATCACCTGGGTGATCTTTCACCTTTACGTCCGGGACCGCCATAAGCGAATCCTTTACCGTACCAGCGTTTTCAATTTTGTCGAGACTCTGGAAAATATTATCGGGACCCGGCTCCGTGGAATTACCCGGAGATGCTAACCCCGGGACGGGAACAGCAAAGACTGACAGGCATGTCATAGCGATGCCTGTCAGTCTTTTTATCATTGTGCCATTAATCATATTGACGGCGTTTGTAGCGGGTTATTTCTCTTCAGCATTGATGAGATTTATTTCTCTTGGGCAGCGATGAGAACTTATATTTATCTTTAACAGCGATGAGATTTTTATTTCTCTTCTGCAGCGATAAGAGCAATCTTTGCTTTCAGATCCTTGATGTCGGCTTCGATCCGGCTCATCTTGCGCTCCATCTCCTTTACCATGGAGTTGCCTTGCGCGGACTTGATATTGAAGAATCCGAGATTATTGTTGTAGGTCTTAAGTTCCTGCTGCTTGGCTTCGAGAACTCTCATCAAGCGGTCGCGTTCCGAACGGAGCTTCCGGTTGTCGCCCTTCATCGTGTCGAGCTGCGCATCGAAGTTCTTGCGGCGTTCCTGCTCTCTTCCGGCGTTGAATTCTCCGTAGAGACGGTCGCAGACTTCACGATACTCGGCATAAACCTTATCTTTGGACTTGAAGGGGACATGGCCGATTTCACCCCATTTGTTCTGCAGTTCTTTCACCTGGCGCAATCCTTCGCGACGATCGATATCCGTCGGGATCTCCTTAAGGGCAGCGATCACATCGCGCTTAGCCTGAAGATTGGCGTTCTCTTCGTTATGACGAGCGTTGGATTCCTTCCGACGTCGGTCGAAGATCTCACGGCAGGCCTTTGAGAAGCGTTCCCAGATCTCATCGCTGACTTTACGGGGAACAGTACCTATGGATTTCCATTCAGCCTGAAGTTTCAACGCCTCATTGACAGCTTCGCGGGAATCTTCTACAGCCGCCAAAGCCTCCGCTTTTTCGCAAAGACCGAGTTTCTTCTCGTAGTTGCTCTGAAGGCTGGATTTCACTTCAATTATATAAGCCGATTTAGCTTCGAAGAAATCATCGCAGGCTTTGCGGAAACGGGCGAAGATCTCGTTATTGACCTTTCTGGAAGCGAAACCGATAGTGCGCCATTTGGCTTGGATCTCCTTAATCCTGGAGGTAGCCTCTTCCCAGGATGCAAAAGAGGTAAGTGTCGACCGGTCAATATTTTCTACCTCTTCGCAAAGGGCGGCCTTCGCTTCTTCGTTTTTCTTCTCTTCCTCCTTACGACGGTCGAAGAATTCCTGATGCTTGCGATGGATTATGGAAGATGCTTCCTTGAATTCTTCCCATATCGAGTCGCGCAGATCCTTGACTACCGGTCCGATCTCACGCCATTCTGCGTGGAGCTGCTGCAACTTGCGGGAAGCCTCTACGATAGTCTCTTCGGCCTGAAGGGCTATCGCTTCGGCGATAAGCCTACGCTTAGCTTCGAGGTTCTTCTTGAAGTCAAGGTCGCGCAGTTCCTTATTGATCTTAAGAGTGTCATAGAATTGCTCGCTGACCTGCTGAAATTCCTTCCAGATATCCGCCTCCGCCGACGGAGTCACACCCTTGATGTCGCGGAAATTCTTCTGAAGTTCCTGGAAGCGGGTGAAGTGCTGATTGACATTATCAGTATCCTCCACTATGCTCTTCATCTCTTTTACGATCTCTTGCTTTTTCTCAAGATTTTCTTTGAGACGACGCTCTTCAGCTTCGAGATATTCTGTGCGGATCACGCGGAAAGCGGCCACGAGTTCTTTCCCTTCATTTTCCGCCTCATCGGGAGTAGCGGAGAAATCAGCGGGGTTGTTGCCAGCATCCACAAATGAATTCATCTCTTCGTTGATCTCTCGCTGGCGAATTGCGAAAAGAGCTTGCTTGAGGGCAGTTACCTCTTTGTGGGCATTGACATCTTTCTCTTCAACGATATTACGCAACCGAGAGATTATCTCCTCTTTTGAGAGGGAATGTACATTGACGGGAGTCTCCTCGACGGTGAGGATCTTTTCAGAGTCAGTCATACTATGACGTTTTGGTTCGTTATGGGGGTTATTTCTTTTTTTATTAGTAAGACAGGAAGTCCGGATCGTTGGAAACGGAGCCCGGGCCGACGGATATTATTTTTCCAGCACTTTTACGCTAAGGACCTTGATATCCTCCACCGGACGGTCGGAGGCGTCAGTCGGAGCGTTCTGGATTTTCTCGACGACGTCCATCCCTTCGAGCACTTCTCCGAAGACCGTGTATTGGCCATCGAGATGAGGAGTGCCACCGAGATTGATATAATCTTCTTTCATCTGAGCCGGCATTTCGGGGAGAACGATATCTTTTTCGAGTTGTTCGATCAGCCGGAGCCGTAAGGCTTCAAGGGCTTCCTTGTCGCCGGCAGCCTGCAGGCGTTTGATCTCATCGATGTTAGCCTTCTGCAGTTTCATCCATTCCTGTTGCTTGGCATCCTGCTGAAGCCTCTGTTCCATCCTTTCCAGACTCTGGGCCGACTGCTTCTGCCCGGTTACGATATAAAACTGGCTTCCGGAGGAACGACGCTCGGGATTGACCTGGTCACCGGTGCGCGCGGCCGCCAGAGCACCATATTTATGGTAATGTCTGGGATAGAGGATTTCCGCCTCGATGGTATATCCCGGATCTCCGGCTCCTAACTGCGCGCCCTTGGGAGCATCTTTCGACTTGGGGTCGCCGGTCTGGACCATGAAGTCCTTGATCACGCGATGGAAGAGTACTCCATCGTAATATCCTTCCCGGGCAAGCTTAAGGAAATTGTCGCGATGACGGGGAGTGTCGCCGTAAAGCTTTATCTTGACGGGACCTTCGGAAGTCGTAAGCAAAACGATTGCATCCTTATCAGAGACCGGAGTCTCCTGCGCAGCTGCCTGAGCAGTTGATTTCGTAGTTGTCATTGTTTTCTTGGTCGGCGTTTTCTTCTTGCTCTTGGAGCGTGAGGGAGTTGCAGCATAGCATCCCAACGCACCCACAGCGAGGGCCATACAAATAAGAATTAATACTTTTTTCATTCTGAATCTTTTAATCAAAGGTCCCGGTCGCAAAGGCTCTTTTGTGAAGACGACGGAAGAGATCATCGGAACTGCACAGTTCTTCTGCTCTTTCTGCATAGTCATCTCCCCATATCGCCTTGAGCAACTGACCGAGATAGCGACGTTCCCGATCTTTTTCAATCGCTCCTTCTATGAGAACCGGAAGATATTCGGCATATTTTTCCCGATCGACAGCAGCAAGGAACCTTGCTGCGCTGCAAAGGAATTGACCGTTGGCGTCAGCATGCTTGAGATCGCAGATCATCTGATCAAGACTCCTTCCCTCGGAATCGACACTATTGACAATCTCTTCATAGATCGTCATGCCGGCATCTTGAGCAACATTTCTGTTTGAATTTTCACTCATAATCTATTAGAAAATACTACCTCACTTAGCAATTTATGGGCGTAATTTGCGCAAAAATAGTAAAAAATTTTATCTTATCGTTGATTTTGACTAAATTTGTGGTGGAAAAGCATAAAAAATATGGCTGAAAATAAGAGTTCGAAGGATATAATCATAGTAGTAGGGCGTCAATTCGGTAGTGGAGGACGCAAAATCGGAAAGCGATTGGCCGAAGAATTCGGCCTGAGCTATTATGACAAGGAGGTTCTCTCTGAAGCCGCCCGCAGTTTCGGCTACACTCCTGAAATCTTCGCCCGCTATGACGAACGCCGGCCCTCTCCTCTTCGCTCTTTCTTCAGCAATGCCTTCGGAGTTGCAGACTCCTACGAAACGTCCATGAGCAGCGAAGGAATCTATGAACGCCAGAGCCGGGTGATCCGCCGCCTTGCGGATCAGGGAGGCTGCGTATTCGTAGGGCGCTCCGCCGATTATATCCTTCGCGAACATCCGGGTCTGGTCAGCATCTTTCTGCATGCGCCGATTGAAAAGAGGGCTGAAGCCATAGTCAGACGAGGTGACGCCCCGACCCTTGAAAAGGGAATGGACCTGGCCCGCCGACTGGATTCCGAGCGCGAGAATTTCTATAACTACTTCGCCGGAAAAGGTTGGGGCCGGGCCGACAATTATCATCTCTCCTTGGATTCGTCGCTCCTCGGCGAAGAAGCGTCCCTCGAACTTATCCGTACCTTCATCCGTAATCGCTTTCCCAACTTTTCAGGCCGCTGAGTGTTAAAATAAGTGAAAGTGATCTTCAGTTTCTTTTTTGGCATTATAAAAGATCTGAAGCCTGAGATCTAATTAAACTATTCACTTATTCTTAAACACACCGAGCTATGAAAGGACGAAATTATGTAATCACTTATGTGTCGGCTTTGATTATAGGCATCCTGCTGCTTATCTATCATGATCGCGCGACACTTTATAATACCGTGGTGATCGCCATCGGATTTCTGATCGCAATTCCGAGTCTGATATTGGTGCTCATGGAGTTATTCCGCAGCAAACCCAAATCTGACTCAGAACATGATTCGAAGATGGCAAAGACCCAGAAGGTCGCTACCAACTGGGCCACTATCATCGCCGGCATTGCCGGCCTGGCCCTCGGAATTTGGATGCTTTGCTCTCCGAATTTCTTTATAAAGGCGATAATCTATACGTTGGGCGCGATTCTGGTGCTTGTGGGAGTCGTACAGATCATAGCGATCTACAGCGCCTCAAGGCCTCTTAAGCCTCTGATGCTGTGGTTTATAATCCCGGTGCTTACTTTGGTCGCCGGAGCCGTAGTGATCATCTTAGGGCCTGAAAAAGTATCGGCCGCTGCCGGACTTATAGCAGGTATCAGCCTCGTCGTCTATGCCGCCAACGGATTCGCATCCGCCGGTCGCGAAGCGCAGGAAACCAAGGATTTTGCTGAAGCAGGGAAAGGCGCTTCCGAAAAATCCGAGGAAGCAAAACAGATAGAACAATGACATTTCGGGCAGAAGTGCGGATGGTCGCTTCACGCCGGGAGCGTGAAGAGGAAAGTCCGGGCAACTCAGAGCAGCATATTTTCTAACGGAAAGCCGGGGGCGACTCCGGGGATCAATGTGACAGAAAATTACCGCCTTCCCCGCTTAGCGCCGTCGAGGCACAGGAGCCCGGAAGGTAAGGGTGAAAAGGTGGGGTAAGAGCCCACCGGTCTTCATGGCGACATGGAGAGCCGCACATCCTATGCGTTGCAAGGCCAAGTATACCGGCGCTTAAGGATTGCTCGTCCTTGCCGGAGGGTAGGCCGCTAAAGTCGACGGGCAACCGTCGGACTCAGATAAATGACCGTCGGCCGGAAATTTCTTTCCGGCTACATAACCCGGCTTACAACACTTCTGCCCTACCCCATTTATGACGGAGAATGGAGCAGCCCCTCCCGGGCCGTCTCCGTCCTCCGATCTTCTTATAACGGAATCTGAAAGCAAATGAAAAATACAATTCCCAAACTTATAGCCAAAGCAAAAGCGGCCTATATCTTCTGCACTATCGGAGTCTGGCGCGAGACAAAGGAGACGTTATTCGTCAGAATCGTCAAGACTCTGAATCTTTCGGTGCGGTCCTTCCTTGACCGGGGGCTGCAGATGAAGTCCGCCGCACTGACTTATTCTTCGGTGCTTGCCCTGGTCCCGGCCTTGGCCCTTCTGCTCGCCATCGCAAGGGGGTTCGGCTTCCAGGATATCATTGCAAGTTCGCTATATTCTTATTTCCCCGCTCAGCATAAAGCCTTGGAGACGGGGATGGGATTCGTAGATTCATACCTGAAGGAAGCCAACAACGGTGTCTTCGTCGGAGTCGGCATCATCGTATTGCTTTGGACGTTGGTCTCCCTGCTCTCTACCGTCGAAGAAACCTTCAATAATATATGGGACATTAAAAAGGACAGGACTATCTATCAGAAAGTGACCGATTATATCGCTATCTGTCTCTTGGTCCCCATTCTGATGGTCTGCTCGTCGGGCGTATCTATATTCATGTCGACGATCGTGCAGAATAACGTCAGGTTAGCTTTCCTGACCCCTTTCGTCAACGTAGCCCTCGAAGCAGCTCCCCTCTTACTGGCATGGATGGCTTTCACCCTCTCTTATTTTCTTATACCCAACACTAAGGTTCAGATCAAATATGCCGCCATTGCAGGAGCCGTCTGCGCAATAGCTTTCCAGATTATCCAGTTACTCTTTGTCAATGGTCAGATCTATGTCAGCAAATACAATGCAATCTACGGATCGTTTGCTTTCCTGCCCTTACTCCTGGTATGGATGCAGCTATCCTGGTTGGTATTGCTATTCGGGTGCGTCCTGACTTACTCCCTGCAGAATATCTTTGCTTTCAATTTCCTGGGAGATGTCCATTCTATTTCTCAGGACTATAGACGCAAGATATCGCTGGTCGTAGCCGCCGTCATCTTCCAGAGATTCCGCGACGGTCTTACCCCTCCTACCCGTAACGACATCTCGACCCTTTACGATATTCCCATCCGTCTGGTCGGGAGCATCACGTTCGCACTCCATGACGTCAAATTGATCAATAACGTCATGGTCAAGGATGATCAGATTGGCTACGCCCCTGCAGTAGAAACCTCCTCCTTGACTGCGGGAGAACTCTTGCGTAAACTCGATACTCTCGGGGACTCGGATTTCATACCGCGGTTCAATGCCATCTATCCTGATCTGATAGCCCGCGTCGACAAATGGAATCAGGGTGCATGGGATCAGGCCGACGACGTCAAGATTATAGACCTGAGTATCCCGGCTCCGCAGACTATCAAGGATATCATCTCTTCGACAGCGGGAAATCCACAAAAACTCGCCGGGAAGATTCGGGAAGAGAAAGCTGAAAGGGCGTATGATGAATCTGATAGAAATCCCGACAGTCTTCTTGGAGAATAATCCCGTCTTGATCGAAAATCGACCCCGTCCTCACAATAAGATAATATTCACTTTCAGGAAAAAGAGAGAGAGAAAATTGACAAATTAGCAACGAAGACAGAAAAAAATGTTGCATAACATATTACATTTGTTTCATTGACAAAAAAATTCCACGAGAATGATATTTTTCTCGTGGAATTTTGTTAAATTTGCAGTAGAGAGTACGACCGTTGCCACGGTTCAGAAATGAGGAGTTTCAAATAAGATTTTATTCTGCCACAAGATCCTTATTCTTGAACAAGATCAATGGAAGATAATAGCAGATCAAGGAATGTCAATTCAAATTCTTCCTTACTCTCGAAATGAAATAAAAATTTTTTACAAACCACGCAACTTAAAATCCAATGATGCTCCGCAGTCAAAACCGAACGTCTCCGGCAGCGTCTCATAATCCCATGACTCGCCTATGAGTTACCTGAAATTTGACAAAAATTTAATGATCAATCTGGAGCAATCCCTACCGAAGGAAATGCTCCGGACCAACAAGTCGGGTGCTTATCACTGCACGACCATTGTCGGCTGCAATACCCGCAAACAGCACGGCCTGCTGGTCATCCCGATTCCTGAGATGGACGACAAGGCCCATATCCTGCTCTCATCATTTGATGAAACCGTCATCCAGCACGGCGCTCCGTTCAACTTAGGACTGCATCAGTATGCCGGCGATGTCTTCGCTCCCAACGGACATAAATATATCCGCGAATTTAACTGCGAGACGGTGCCGACGATGACATACCGCGTAGGAGGAGTGATACTGACCAAAGAGAAAGTCTTCATATCCCACGAAAACCGGATCCTCATCAAGTACACTCTCGTTGAGGCCCATTCGGATACGACGCTACAGTTCCGCCCCTTCCTCGCTTTCAGAGATGCCAACGCCCTCTGCATGGAAAATACGGTCATCAATAAGGAAGTGCGCCCGGTTGAAAATGGGATCGCGACCTGCCTCTATCAAGGCTACCCGGAACTCTTCATGCAATTCAATAAGGATGTGCGCTGGGTCAACGACGGCCATTGGAATAAGAATCTGATCTATTATAAGGACCGCGACCGCGGGATTCCCTACACGGAAGACCTCTGGGTGCCCGGATATTTCGAAATGCCGATACGCAAAGGAGAGTCGATCATATTCTCAGCCTCTACCTTCCCCACCGATCCGGCAACCTTCGAGACTACTTATGAAGAGGAACTCAAATCCCGAACATCGCGCACGTCTTTCTATAACTGCCTGAAAAATTCAGCAAAGCAGTTCTATCTCAAGCAACCGGGAGGAATGTATATCATGGCCGGTTATCCATGGTATAACGTCCGCGGCCGCGACGAACTCATCGCTCTTCCCGGATGTACCCTGGCGATTGACCACAAAGAGGACTATGAGGCAATTATGGAGACTTTCCTGAAAGCCTTGAGGCGTTACATAGATGAAGGAGTCAAGGATAAGGTAATCTCCGAAATCGACCTGCCCGATATCCCCCTCTGGACCATCTGGACAATCCAACAATACCGTCGCCGGCACGGAATCGCCGCATGTCGCGAACGCTATGGCAACTCACTTCGCCGGCTTATCGACGACATACGCTCCAACCGAATTCACAACCTCGGCCTGGACGCCAACGGACTCCTTTCCACAAACGGCACCGAGGCTCCCGTATCCTGGCTTTCAGCTTCCCTGGGAGGCCGGCCGATTATTCCGCGTTCGGGGTATATAGTTGAATTCAATGCGCTGTGGTATAATGCACTTAAGTTCATGACTTCACTATATGCCGACTTACCTGAAGAACAAAACTACGTCAATGATCTTGAGTCTCTATCGGAGAAAGTAAAGGAATCCTTCATTAATGTTTTCCTTAACGACTTCGGATATCTCTATGATTATGTCAACGGAGCTTATACCGATCTCGAAGTCCGGCCGAATATGGTCATAGCGATAGGACTGGAGTATTCTCCGCTCGACCGCCGGCAACGCAAGAAAGTTCTCGATCTGGCTACCCGTGAACTCCTGACACCCAAAGGCCTGCGCTCGCTCAGTCCGAAGAGTTATGCCTATACGCCTGTATATGTCGGCTCACCGGAACAACGCGAACGCGCGGTTCATCAAGGTCCGGCACGCCCCTGGCTCTTCGGATTCTATGCCGACGCCTACATAAAGGTCTTCGGGCTGAGCGGCCTCGGATTTATAGAAAGAATGCTTATCGGCTATGAGGATGAGATGACAGAAGGCTGCATCGGTTCGCTGTCGGAAATGTATGACGCCAATCCTCCCTACACAGGTCGCGGCGCCGTGTCTACCGCCAAGAATGTCGGCGAGATACTCCGGACAATTAGGAACGTAAAAGAACTCAACAAACTACAAACCTCTCAAGAAGACTGACACGCTTATGAAGGCTTTAATGTTCGGGTGGGAATTCCCGCCTCATATTCTCGGAGGTCTCGGAACGGCCTCGTATGGTCTCACCAAGGGGATGCATAATAACGGCGATATGGACATCACATTCGTTATCCCGAAACCATGGGGTGACGAGGAGCGCGGCTTCGCCCAAATCATAGGTGCCTGCAACACTCCCGTCGCATGGCGAGACGTAAGCCGGGAATATGTCGAGTCCCGGATCGGGAAAGTGATGGATCCCGATTTATACTTCTCTCTCCGCGACCATATATATTCCGATTTCAATTATCTCCACCTCAATGACCTCGGATGCATAGAGTTTTCCGGAAAATATCCCGATAATCTGCTGGAGGAAATCAACAATTACTCTATCGTTGCAGGAGTCATCGCCCGCACGGTCGAATGTGATATCATACATTCCCATGACTGGCTGACCTATCCCGCCGGGATCCACGCCAAGCAGGTTACCGGCAAACCTCTCGTCATCCACGTCCATGCCACCGACTACGACCGCTCCCGCGGAAACGTCAATCCGACCGTGTTCGCAATCGAAAAGGACGGTATGGAGCAGGCTGATCACATCATCACGGTATCCGAACTGACCCGGCGCACGGTAATAGATAAATACGGCATAAGCCCTGACAAGGTGACGACCGTACATAACGCGGTCATTCCCCTCGACGACGAGTTGCTTGCCATTCCACGCCCGGAATCGAAAGATAAGGTCATTACTTTCCTCGGACGCATAACTATGCAGAAAGGTCCGGAATATTTCGTGGAAGCAGCCGCGAAAGTATTGAAAAAGACGAAGAACGTGCGCTTCGTCATGGCCGGTTCGGGCGACATGATGGACGCCATGATCAAACTCGTGGCAAAGCGCGGAATAGCCGATAAATTTCATTTCACCGGTTTCCTCAAGGGTAAGCAGGTATATGAGATGCTCGCTGCGTCTGATGTCTACGTGATGCCCTCCGTATCGGAACCTTTCGGAATCTCCCCGCTGGAAGCTATGGAAATGGGAGTCCCCTCGATTATTTCCAAGCAGAGCGGTTGCGCGGAAATCCTTGATAACGTCATCAAGACGGATTACTGGGATATCGACGCCATGGCAGATGCCATGCATTCCATAGTGACCAATCATGCCCTGCATACTACTCTCCGCGACCGGGGAATCGAAGAGATCCACGGCATCACCTGGGAAAAAGCCGGTAAGAAAGTAATTGACATCTATAAGAATGTCATAGCATCCCGTCAACAGCAATAATCCTGTCATAATAAAATAACCCTAAGTACAACACCAAGGAAACTTGTTACAAATATGAAATCCGTCTGTTTCTATTTTAAGATCCATCAGCCCTTCCGTCTGAAAAGATATCGTTTCTTCGATATAGGAAATGATCATTACTACTATGATGATTTCGCAAATGATGAAATCATCAATCGCCTCGCGGAACAATCCTATATCCCGATGGCAAACACATTGCTCGAAATGATCAAGGCTTCCAACGGAGACTTTAAATGCGCAATTTCTATCTCCGGAACTGCGATAGAGCAGCTTCAGCTCTATGTCCCGGAATTTATCGATCTTCTGAAGAAACTCGCCGAAACAAAATGCGTGGAGTTCCTGTCGGGCACTTATTCCCACTCCCCGGCCTCCCTCGAAGATCCGGAGGAATTCCTCCGGGAGGTAAAGATGCACGACACCATGATACGCCGTGAGTTCGGTCAGAAACCTAAAGTATTCGCCAATACAGAACTGATCTACGATGACGACATTGCTCTTCTCATCAAGGCCATGGGATTCAATACCTGCCTGACTGAAGGTGCCAAACACGTCCTCGGCTGGAAGTCGCCCAACTATGTCTACAGTTCAGCTACAGCTCCGGACCTGAAGCTATTGCTCACCAATAATAAACTCGGCAACGATATCACCCGCAACTTCAATAACCCCGATTGGGCTGAATATCCCCTGACTGCTGACAAATATGTAGATTGGATCGCCTCTCTGCCGGAAGAACAGCAGATAGTCAATATCTATCTCCCGATGGATACCTTCGGAACTTTCCTCCCCGCCTCTACCGGCATCTTCGATTTTCTGAAGGCCCTCCCCCACTTCGGTAAGGAACGCGGAGTAGAGTTTACCACCCCATCTTTGGCTGCAAAACGTTTAAAACCGGTCGATGCACTGAGCATTCCTTTCCCGATCTCTGACATTAACGAGGAAGCAAACGTAGCTGCATGGAACGGCAATGATCTTCAGCGGGAGGCATTGGGCAAACTTTATGCCATCGGTGAAAGGGTGAATCTCTGCACTGACCGTCGCCTTAAGCAGGACTGGGAATATCTCCAGAGCTCCGACCATTTCTACTACATGGCTACGGGCAAGAACTCTGCCGGTGCCTTCTCTCCCTACGATTCCCCATTCTCCGCATTCACCAACTACATGAATGTACTGGCCGACTTCATAGTACGCGTTGAGGAACAGTATCCTGAGGAAATCGGCAATGAGGAACTCAATTCGCTTCTTCTGACAATCCGTAACCAGGCTTCTGAAATCGACTCTCTGAACAAGGAAGTCAAGCAGTTGAAGCAAAACATCCTTACAGCTGATGACTCTACCAATTCCCCGGTCATCGTAGAAGGTGAGACCATGACCGAGACTCCCGTCATGATCGCCGAGAAAGCTGACGTAGAAGCGCCCAAGAAACGTGGCCGCAAACCTGCCGCCGCCAAAGCCGCTGCCAAGGACTCTGCCAAAGCCTCCGACTCGGCAAAGAAACCGGCCAAAAAAGCCGCAACCAAAAAGTCCGCAGCTAAGGCAACCAAAAAAGCCGATAAATAATAGAAATTGATTATAAGAAAAAGTCAGCCATAATCCCGATTATGTTTGGGGATTATGGCTGACTTTTTCCTTTAGAGATCTATCCGAAGTGGTTATTGATTGAGTTCTAAGTGGATATGGAAGGGATTGGCGGGGAAGGTTTCGAGATAGACTGCGGTGATGGTTGTTGAGGCTGTCACATAGAGGCGGGGTACACCGGAGGAAGCAAATTTGCTGTAGACTTCTCCATCTCTGTCGATTGCTACCGGCATCGTCAGTCCGTACTCCTTCCAAAAGGCCTCAACCTCTTCCCTGCTGTCGTCTCTCGAAATGCAGATAAGGACCAGCGAACCCGAACCCCCGAAAGAGTCTGCGCCATCAGATTTGAAAGCCGATGAGCGGGGTTCTGACGAAGTAAGGGATCCGGAAGAGGCCGGTGCAACAGGTTTGTCGACAGGTGAATTGTAGCTCTCTTCAAGAAGGGGCAATTCCCGGCGACAATCACTGCATTTAGTCGAAAAAAAGACGATATATCCGGTTTTGCCCTCGAAGGATCTGTCCGTGATAATCTGAAACCCGGCCTCCGCAGCATCCCCCTCATCCGTTGAGTCCGGATTCAGTACCGTTACCGAAAAGGACGGGAGAGTAACTCCGGGTTGAAGAGACCAGGAGTCTATCGGCTCATCGTTGATACATCCCGATGCCATTACCAATACCGACAGCGGCAGTATGCTTACTGCCGCTGTTGCTATATTCTTTATTAACTTTATTATCATATCTTTTCCGTTTCACTTTTCTGCCCGGAACTTAGGGATCGACCAGGCGGATGAAGCAAGCGTCGGAGCCGTAGCCTCCCGCGTCATCCCCGAAGAAGAGTTCGTTGCCCAGGGTATTGAAGTCGAAGGTCTTGAAGTTCAGATCCAAAGCAGTACGGTGCTTGCCATTATCTCCTCTGGCAGTATCATCAGCGGGCTCCTCAGCCCAATAGTTGGCGCCTTCAGCACGGAAGATATCCCAAAGCAAAGGAGTATAGGCCGGAGCATTACTGTAAGTTATACGTCCGGCGGCATATCTTACCACTGCGGTTCCGATCTCAACCGGACTCGAACTCCAACCGATCTGATCGGGCGCTGTAAGAGTTTTACGTTGCGCCTTTCGGACGCCATAACCTGACGAACCAATCGGGAAGAAGATCTGCTTGCCGTCGATATTGTTATATACGAAGCAACCTCTCATTCCATAACTATGGGTTGCCGTATTGGCCTGCTTGTAATGGAATGCCTGGTCGTGAGATCCACCGGTTTGAGTTGCTTTATCGCTATACAGCACACCATATTGGTAGCGGATACGGTCGGTATTACCGTCATAGCCATCTCGCAAGTGAACGATATCCGCAACCCTCATCAAACGTGAAGTCTTCCCGTTGATAGTGATTTCGGGCCACTTGAATTTCTCTTTATTGCCGTTGACGCTGATCTCATTCCATTTCTTGGTCGCTTTCTGACCTGCAATGACAAGATCGGTATTGGCATGATCCTTAAACATTGACGGCGTCACCTGAGCCCACTGAGGTCCGTCATTCACATTATTGACAGCATCCAGAGGCTGCGCAAGGTTGCCGATCCTAAACATCGAGCCTTCGTCGCAAGGATTGGTAGCCTCGGAAGTAGCGGTCACCAAATTCCCGGTATGATAGGCGACACTTTGCGGCGAGATCCTGATCGGAGCATATCCCTGCCTTACGAATATTTTATGGATACACGCGAAGTTATGGTATCGCACGGTGATGATGCCGCACCTCACTTGCTTGCTGTTGGCCAGGATTCCAATAGGCCGGTAGGTGAAATGAATCTTCTCCCCTTTCTTACCGGTGACCTTCTGGCGTCCTCCGTTAAGCAATATCCATTCGGAGCCCTGCTCCACTTCCGCGCTCCAGCCTCCTTCATGCGAGGTCAGATCTTCGTAGGTCAGGCCATCTTCCTTAAGATACTTCAACTGCACGTCGAAAGGAGCGGCATTGTTCCAGTCGCGCCAGATGCCCATCGGGTTACCGATTTTGGCAACCTGGATAACATTTACCACCTTATTGCAACGATACTCCTTTCCGTTACGTCCTTTCACCGTGAAGCGGATCCTCACTTTGGCGCGGCGCTGATAGTTGTTATAGGGATTCTCGCCGGTAAAACCTGTCTTGGTGCAGATATTGCGCTCCCGGGTGTACATCGGGATATAGAAGGTCGTGGTGCGCGGATAGAGTTGTGATGCAGACTTTATCGTATGCAGCCGGAAGCCTCCATCCTCCGTCTCGGCGTATTCCGGACGATTCGTCTGGTTGTAATAGAGATCACCGGTAGGGGTTGACTCGTTGAGACCGGTAAACTGATATACCCGGTAGCCCAACGAACGCTTTCCCTTATAATCCCTGTCATAATAGGAGATCGTGTCGCGGTTCGTATGATAGAGGGTCTGATCTTCGGTGTGCAGGTTACGCGACTTGTCGCCAGGGTCAAGAGCATCGCCGGACCAGGCCCGCCAGATATAAGCATGGCTGTCATCGAGGGAGGCACCCTTATTGGCTCCTATCACGTCGTTCTGGGGCTTTCTCAGCGAAAGAAACCCTAAACTCACACCTCGGGCATCATCTCTCGGATAAGGTATATTTCCGTAAGCGTAAGGAGAGAAAACGGAGGCGCCGTTAGCTCGGGTTGCCGGCTTTTGGTCAAGCCACATCCGGGAAGGCTGCCAGTCATTCTGGATTATCTCCGCGGAGATGATACCGTCCTTCAGCTCTCCGGATACAGTCACCGGGAACTCCATCATCTCATTATAACCGTAAGATATATAGTATTCCTCCGGCAACGAGAACGGGGGTTTGTCGCGGTCATACTCGATATGCCAATCGACATCATTGGCATATCCGTTGAAACAAAGTGTCAGCTTGAAGTGATAGTTACGCTCCGCATTGTAATCGCAGACGACATCCTTGCCGAGCATGAAGCGGTAGATGATGTTACCCTCCCCTTCATTTCCCTTTTCCAAGGAATGATAGTAGGCTATCACTTCTACATAAGTCCCGCCCGGAACCCTGTCCTTATAATCAGGATCGGATACCAAGTAACTGTCGGGGCTGTCGATAACTCCGTCAAGATCCGCATCGGCAGCCTTCGGTTTGCTCTCATCGCGCCCTTGCATATTCTCATAGAAAAAGAGGGCCGGGGCAGAATTGGCATGCCCGATGGAGGTAAGGACATCCCTTCTTGCCTTTACTGCCTGAGGAATCTGCAGATCAGTGTCAAACGTATTGACCAGATCTCTCAGAGTCGGGATTCCCGCGGTCAGGAAGGGCCAGTTGACATGGTCAATCTCCCCGTCGTCCTTCTGCGCGTAGGTATCACCACACAGGCGGACGCCATGGACAGAATGGGAATTCTCAAGCAACCCTCCGGGCCTGTCGTATGGGATAGTCGAGCCTCCTAAAGTAGGATGCGACGCTGAATTTTTCTCGAACAGAGAACAGTCGTAAGGGATATCCCTGACGCGTATTTCCTTCAGATAGATAGTGGTCGAAGGATTTAGATTGCTCGCGTCAAAATCAACAGTGACCTTTGATGCGAGACGCCGCAGCCAGCAATGGAGTTTCAAGCCCGGACGAAGATATATAGGGCTGTCGGAATCTACCTCTCCGGTATACACGGCATTGCCGGGCAAAGCACCGACAGTACAGATACCGGTCATTTCCGAATTACACCGGAAATTGGAAGTATTCCAGACAGTTCTGTACCTACGGAACTGCTCTCTCGACATGTTCTTGATGTTCATATCGTCAAGAAGCACGCTTCGGGTCGATTTGGTAACAGCGTCAGCGGAATATTCACCGAGATTGGCTACCGCATAGACAAAATAATTCCCTGTAGGCAGATCAAGACGATATTTCCGTCTTACGCTGGTGAGTTCGGATGTAGGTTGTCCGTTGGACGTGTCAGCCTCAGTTCGGTCGTAGTTCTTGTTCTCTTCGTAATGGAGATCGGAAATATCCATCATGTCGGCATATTTCCCTTCCTCATCAAAAATGACAAGACAAAGATCGCGGATGTCGCTCATTCCTCCTCCGGGAATTGACCAGAGATTGCCCCTCGTCTGAAGTTCGCTGCTCGACATAGGCATGAAGTCAAGGTCGAGAGTGATGATATCCTCACCGTTCTCAAACATGTCATCCCATATATCATCGCGACAGGAACCAAAGGCAAGTCCTATTATCAGTAGAAATATGTAGCTGAGATATTTAATCATTGATGAAATTATCGTAAATATACTGTTCTTGATCTCCGGTCACTTTGATCTGACAATAGATTTTGCCGTCCTGACCATAATATGAGATAACCTTGTCTTCATAACGTTGGCCGGTATAGGAAACTCTTTTGACCGGGGGGACTGCCTTATCCGGATCACTTCTGTAACTCTTGAAATGATCCCGGGAAGTGAAAGTCAACTGACTTATCAGTCGCCCGTACTGATCGAGAGCCGACCAGGTGAAGGCAGGGGTCAGGATTTCATCCGACCCGCCGAGCCCGGTATCTCCATGTTCCTTTCCATCTATGAAACTGAAGGTCTCCATTATATGGGAAGGGAGGGAGCTGCGGGAGGAGGAGTAGATCTCCCATGACAATACCTTGTTGTCATCCTGGTTATCGCTGTCATAGTTGAAGATGACGCGCCGGCCGTCGGGGAAGTAACCGACCAGCACTCTCTTCCAGCTGTCGAATACTCCCGTAAACTCCCCGATCTCGGGCCAGGTCTTGTCGGGGGAAAGGGTAAGGATAGAGCCGTCCGTACGGATATACTTGATGACGTTCCCCTCTTTGTCCCTGACCACAATGTAGCCGTCTTCCGTACGCTCGAGTCCGAAATCTACCGGGAGCTGCACACTGCTGTAAGGCTGCACGTCAACCGTCAGCTCAAGGTTGGGATCGACATTGATGGAATTTATCGTAAACCGGTAAATATGATTCCTGAGCAAGGCCTTCCAGACATTATCCCAACCATCGCGGGGCACGTATGGATTCCCGGATTTATCATAAGGAGCAAGAAGGATGTGGCGCACTTCCGTAACCCCTTTATAGGCGATCGTCACATCTATATATTCCCTTGTCTTCAGGGCCATCTCTTCGCTCAGTTCTATTTCCGGGACGTAAACAACATATTTCTTACCCTCTTTACGGAAATTAATCGGCGTGTTGCTGTAGCCTGCCGGGTTAGACTCACCTATCATGGCCGGCACATTGGCTGAAGTCACCTGCTCAGTATTTCCCGAGGCCGCATATCTGTGAGTAAGATAGCCTCGTGTGTTGCGGCGGTTGAGGGTGATTGATTTTATCTCTGCCAAGGGATTGGAAGAGTTGTCTATGACTTCGATTTTCACCAAAGCCCTGAGAAGGTTGACCATCCCCATCTCCATAGGATTGGCCTCGTTATAGAGCGAGGTGGAGTATCCCCCGAGTGAACAGTAAAGAACGCCGAACATCGGAATCAGTGAATCATTATCCGGCATCCATGACTCCGTCCCTCCTGAGCCGCCTTCATTATTAAGCCGGAATGTATGCTCAAAGAGGCTCTCCAAAGTAGTGACGCCCTCGATCAGTTCGATCTCATCATTTTTCTCCCGAAGAGAGTCCCAGTTGGCCAAGGCCACGATCGAGAAACGGGAGGAGGTCGAATATAATTCGGGATCCAGTTTCACATTAAGGGTGTAGTCTCCCATACCGAGAGGGGTAAGGGTCGCATTCGGCGCCGTAGCGCCATCCAGATAAAGGATCTCGAGAAGGCGCTTCTCAACTCCGTTGTCATCAAACAGGAGAACTGCGAAATCATCCGCGTCAATGCTGTTCTCTATGGGACTTCCGTATTGTTCGAAAATGACGTTGCGTGTCTGCGTTTCCGATGATGTGGAGATCCTGAACTTCACATTTATCTCCTGAATTTCGGCATCTTCCGCCGGAAGTTGAGGGATGTCGTTGCTGCATGCACCGAGCATCCCTGTGAGCATCGCAAAGATGGCCACCGGAAGAAAGCTAAGGATATTATGTAGCAACTTATTCAGCATTATTACTTTAATAAGATGAGAAAAGAGGAATGAGCCCCGGGGGCTGAAAAGAAGTCAACCTACAAATCTGTCGATTGCCTTACTACTCGCCAGGATAGGATGTCGATTACAGAGTCGTACCAGGACCCGTCGTCGTGCATGAAGAAAGTCATGTTATATTCATCCTGGCGGTCAAGATATTCGTCATCCTCCATAGGACGGTGATATTCACCCTTCACCATGAGGAAGTATTCGATAATCGGGATACTGACTACCTTCTCGCCGTCGCTTTTCCGGATTATCGTAAGGATAGGATTGTTGCAGGTCTGCAACCGGGAAGTAGTGAACTCCGCCATGATCGTATGGATAGGAGTCACAGAGCGGGATCCGGCTTCCAGAGGGGTGATGGAGCCGCCTTGGTTTTCATCGCCCGACGGCAGAAGCATGTTGGCGATCCCCTTCCGGCGCGCCCACGCCCGATATTCCACTTCCTCATCTTCGAGAATGGAGTTGTCGTGGTCAAGATGACCGTTGGCGTCAGTGATCATGAAATCGAAGTCATCCTTTTCTATCTCCTTTCCGCTTAGATGCACCAATTGGATCCGTATTGAGTTCGTATTCTTCGTCAGAGGAACGGTCACTATGTGGGTCCCCCATCTGTCGGGAAGTTCGCAAGCGGTAAGTTTGCCGTGGAAAAGCGCGTGAAGATCGGTCGAAGAATGGGCCTTCCCGGCTTCATAACCTCGTGTCATTTTCATCTTGACATGATTGACATGATTTACATGCAGGGGATTATCTCCTCCGGTCAGGTTAAAACCGGCCGCGTTCTTGTGCCGTTTATGACACCATGCCACCAGATCATAAGTGCCCGGAGGGACAGGGAGGTCCATCAGATAGCCTTCCTGCGTAAGAATCTCACCTTCTTCGTGTCCTTTCCAGACCAGATTCCCTTCTTGATCAAACACATAGAGATCTACCTCTCCGACCTGCGAAGGGAATGCGTCGGCATAGAGCATATTCCTGTCGAAACGGAAGCGCACCTTGTAATAGGGTGTGCAGTCCGGCTCTTCCTCAGTCATCATCGAACATGATGACAACCCGGCCATTGCCAAAATGGCTGTCAGCGCCGTCAGCAGATTGATGTATAGTCTCTTTATCGGTTTCATGATGGTAAAATATCCGGCATTTTTGCCGGGGTTTTGATAAATTCCGGGCCTCCCTCATCGGGATAGGCCCGGAATATTCAGCTATGATTGGTAATTGGATTCTACCTCGGAGATTTACACTCCGGGGAATTGGTTGATCAAAGATCTACGCTCTGGCTGACGATGCGCCATTTGAGAACGTTGATCTTCGCAGAGATGTAATAGTTGTCGACCTCTGTCGGAGGAACGATGGGCTGGTTGAGATCGCCGATACCTGATCCGAGACCTGTGATCCGGTTGATCGAAAGGCTGTAGACATGGTTGCGGACAACGCCGTAGTCACCGAGTTGCACGTTCTCCGCGTCCAGAACATTGCTGTTGGGATTCTTATGGTCGTAGAGGCTCGCATTGTAGAAGATATGCTTCAACGGAACGTTGAAGAAGGCCTTACCCTCCTTGAAGCTTTCTACCAGACCGAATGCCGAGTACATGTTCTTGAGCATTTTGGAGAGTTTTGCTGAGGTAAGTTTAGCGTAGCCGTAAGTTCCGTCGGCAAGTTGCTCATAGACATAATATTTGCCCAGTACGGTTTCATTGGCAAACTTCAGGGTTCTCCATTGCTCGGATACTACTGACTGGCCGAGAATTGAGGGATCAATCTTGGAAGGATGAGCCAGAGTGAAGTCAGCGTAGAGGTTATACTTCTCTGCGTGAGCCGCGCGGAGGGGCTGATATTCGACCTCACTTGTAGGAGCTCCGTCTTCGTCAAGCACTGCGACGGGATAGTAGAGGAGCGTACCGGTGCGCTCAAGGAAGTAGTTGATCACGTCCTTTTCGGTCAGGAGCACTGTCTTGTTGGAGTCGGAGTTATGGCGGATGAAGAATGTGCCCTTATCGGAAGCTCCGTCGAAGACTACCTTTCCACTGCTGTCTTTCACCACATAATGGCCGAGCAATACGACAGAAGTCATTGAAGCCTTCGCGCGGTCAGATTTGAGAGTCGCGAGATTCATAGTGTTCTCAAGACAGTATTCGTAAGATTTCCAGTCGCCGGCTACGCCCTGGTTATAGGAGCGGTAGCGGATGGGGAACTCCTTAGCGGTAGGATTGGCGAGCGTACCGTTCTTCACGTCGTAGCTGATCGCGGGATATTGAGCGTTGCCCGAGAAGAAGTAAGTCGGGTCGAGAGCCCAGTAACTGCGTTTGCGACGCTCTTCGTTGATCTGGTTAGCGCGGCCGTCGGAGGCGTCGAAACGGCTCTGCAACTCGGAGAAGCTCAACCAGTCGCCGAAAGCGGCTGTGGAAGTATTCAGGAAGTTGGTTTCGCCGTTACGGAAGTTCTTGATGAGGAAAGTATATTTCTCAGTGGCGTTTACAAACCAGTTTTCCGGTACGAATTCCAGCGAATATTCAGCATTTTCATTAGACTGGAAGGGTGCTACTTTCATGTCTTCCTTATTCGTCTCAAGGCGGACCTTTGCCTGCACGCGTTCTACAGTGATATCGATCGAAGGAGCTTTAGCCGCCTCTTCCTCGGTCTTGTAGAACTGAGTAGTAAAGTCGACGTGAGTTGCATATTGGGGCTGCCCGAGAGCCACGTCATAATAGACTGAGTTATTCATCGTCATGCCGTCGGGAGAGACAGAGCCTGCTTCGCGGAGCACGTAAGGTACGCTGGCAAGTTTCTCCTTGCTGACGAGGTCAGAAGCTGCTGAAGTTGGGTTCACGTAAGCCATCACATAAGCCGGATGGTTGGTGTTCTCGGGGAGGTTGACCACTGCCACAGTAGTAAGGACGCGGGCGATAGTCAGATCGTCATTGGCACCGGAATAATCGGGAGCAGTCTCCGAAACGGTGATCTCCGTGTTGCCTACATAGTTCTTTGCTTCGTCATAGAATACGAGAAGAACTTTCTTGATGAGGTTCTCGCTATCTTCGCCTGTCTCGTAGAGATCGTCGGCAAATTCACTACCTTCGGCGCGAGTACCGCCGCCATCAGTGCTTACAAGGCTGATCTTGACAAAAGTCTTTGTCTCGTTGCCTAAAACTTTGCCGGGTTCGTCCGGACGGTCAGTGCTGCATGATGCCAAGAGGCCCATCGCAAGCATTCCTGCAAAAAAATGTTTTAGCTTCATGTTAAGTATATTAGGTGTTTATGAATTTCTTATCAGTTGTTTATTATCTTAGATTCAGAGTATCCTCAGATTCAATTTATCCTCGGCAATAATCTTAGTTTCAACTTATCCTCAGGGTTAATCTAACTTCGGTGTCAGTCGTCGGATAGCAGTTGAAGATTCTTCCTGGCTTCCGGAAGGATCTCCACCGATTTAAGCAGTCGGCGAGCTTCGTCGATTTCTCCCTTATGGACAAGGATCACAGCCTCCGCATTAACCTTTTCCGGGCTATCCTCCGCTTTTTCAAGCAAGGCTTCGGCTCTTTCGTACTCTCCTTTGCCAAGGGCAGCGACGGCGGCGTTAAGATTGGCGACTTCGCTGTCGGGATAATATTTCAAGGCAGTCTGAATGACTTTATTGAACTCTTCCGAACCTTCCGGGTAAAGACGCGCCACGCGCATCATCTGATTTAGCGACAGTTTCTCGGGGGTCGATTTCAAGACATCTGCCAATTTTTCGTCATCCAGCGGCTTCAGGCGCGTGCTGATACGGAACTTGGTCGCGCGCAGATGTGGAAACCATTCCGGCAGAATCTTCGTCCTATAGAGATCCTTGAATTTAGGATTCGTCTTTAATTCCTTCTCTTTAGCATCATAATCAGCGGGAGAGAAAGCCGGCTTGTCGATAAGCTCTAAAAGATCCTCCCGTTGCTTTTCTGTGATCTCATTTGAGGCTACCACCTGCTCGCGAAATTCCACCCAGTTTTCCGGCACGGCGTCAAAGGCCGTGAGCTCCTGAGAAAGCTGATATTTCTTGCCTACATATTTGCCTATGTAATCGGCAAGCGCACGCGAGCGGCCGGTTGCCAGTTCTTTGTTATGAAGATAAGGCGACTCGGGGGATGCGTAACCTATAATCTCGATTCTCGCCAATTCGACATTGGGATCCAATAGAGCATACTCTATCGAGTCATATATTACTTTCAATTGGCTGCGGTTATCGATCCGCTGGCCATTGCCACAACGATAAATGCTGTCGTGAAGTTCGGTCTTATTAACCTCAAACTGTACTCTGGCTTTCCCTTCGTGGATTGCAACCGGAAGCTCGGTCACTTGCGGTGTCAGATAGGCCAGATACATTCCGGCTGACGGATTGAGCAATGTGTCAATCCCCTCCGAAAGCGATGATCCGTTGGGAACTCCGCAACCGCAATTGTCGAAAACGAACTGAAGATGCAGTTTTTCGCATTTCATCCACCCTTGCATCGGAGTGCTTCCTAAATATTTTACCGTCTGAGGCTTCCCGTTGTCGCGGCGAACTTCCTTCGAAATATTGTATCTCTGCCGGAAATCTTTCAGGCCTCTCATCGTACCACGTTCGTAGGCGTAGTGCATATTTCTGCCCGTCACCAGGACAGTAGGCAATTCAACCCTTTTGCCGTCTTCTCCGGTAATGACCGGAGTCATGAATACCTGTTCGTTGCCTTTGAGCTGAAAGCCGTCGAGGACTATATCGGCGGAGACATGCAGATTGCTTCCGACTCTTAGAAGAGTCATGTTATCCGTCCGGATAGCCTCTCCTGTCGCAGCGGCGCAGGAGAATGCAGCTAATAGGCCCGCTATGATGAGTAATACTTTATGTTTCATTTGTAGGTTCAAAAAGATGGATGGAATTTGATAGATTGGTTGTGAGGTAAAGATCCGGGGGTAGGGGCTACATTTAGAAAAGATAGAGAAATGATAGTCCCAGTTTGGTAATGCCGACGTAGTTAGTGTGACCTTCACCGGTCTTGCCTGCGCAATCCTGACATCTATATTTCCTGTAATCGATATAGTCGTATCCGACCCCGATCTCGGCCTCGATGTTCCAATGCTTCGAGAGAATCCATTGGTAACCGTAGGTCAGACCTCCTCCTATAAACCAAGCTTCATAGCGATGATCACGAATCCCTTTTGCCAAATTCTCCCCTCCGGCGAAAAATCCCGGGAAGGGGATATTTACATTGCCGGCATTGAGCTGACCTCCCATCAGATGAACTCCAAAGAAATGGCCGTCGAATGGGGAGCATTTCCACCATCGGTATTCCGGCATCAGGACCCAATGGCGGATCTGACGCGTTCCGTTGTCACTGTTAAATTTCCAGGGATTGAAACCGTAGACAAGACTCACGGTACTACGCGAGCCCACACTCAGTTCTGCTCCTATATTAGGAGTGGTGGTAGCATCATAAAGAAGGTTGTTCTTTATGGCCAATTCCTGAGCTCCGGCAAGAGCCGAAGATAGCAGAAAGAGCGATACCACTATATACTTCATCAGTTTCATTAAGCAGAAGTCAATCAAGTGTAGAAATCATTTTTCAAAACAGACCGTAATCAAGCTTCCGAAGAAACGCGCGTAAGAACCCTTCGGCCAAGCGGCAGCTTCATCAGACCATTATGCTGTTATCCTTCAGACGTAATGATAGCAGATACCGGTAAGTAATGTAAATGAAGTAAATACAACAAAGTTATAATTACAAAGTTTTAATTAAGTGTAACCTATAGATCAATTCTATATTTCGAATTCTATAATAGAGGATACTTTGATTGGTTTGCTATAATTTGGCATGCTTTGATGCCGAGGTTAGTAAAACTTTCTTTAACCGAGGTTAGTCAAGTATTTCTATAATAGGTTTGTGATATTGGAGCTTGTCTATAAAGTTAGGTGTAGGTGGTTGGTGTAGATAATATGAATCCATCACATCTCATTTTCTGAAGTGTTTCAGGATTCGGCTTTTTTTCGGAAGCGATGCAAAGGTAATGCAAAAAAGTCACTTTCCCAAATATTCCCATGTAAAAATAGCGCATGGTTATACTTTATTAATAGTTTGAAGTTAAACCCGTGAAAAATTCTTGATGAAATTATAGTTAATTAAGAATTCTACGTACTATTTAGCGACCCTCCGGAGGCACCATTATGAAAGTAAAAAACGTAGCCCTCTTAAGAGAAGAAATCCGATTATAGGATTCGCAGAAATATAGGATTGTTACCGTAGGATTATCCCCGGACGCTATTGAAAAACCGGGCCGCTTCCGAATTGAAGCGGCCCGGCTATGGGATTCGGCTATTGCCGGAATTTTAGAGAATCGAAGGATATCCTCACCCGTATTAGTTGAGGGCGAGTAGTCCGGTGGAGCCTACGCTGTCTACGAAGAACTGGTAAACGCAACTTACAAGGCCGAGGAAGACGATGCCGAGAACGCAGACTGTAAGTGCGACTTTCTCGCATTTGCCGGAACGGAATGCTTCAACCTTCGGAGCATCTGCGGAAATCCACATTGCCTTCACTACGAGCAGGTAGTAGT
>CAYTOR010000004.1:0-30684 GCA_964439505.1 uncultured Sangeribacter sp. | reverse complement strand
GGCTTACATCCGCGCCCTGTAATGCCTTGATGAACTCAAAGGAGAGAACGATGATGAGGAAACGGGTATCGCAATTATCAAGCGCGCCATTGAAGAACCCCTCCGTCAGATCATGAAGAATGCCGGAGTAGAAGGTGCTGTTATCCTTCAGAAAGTTAAGGAAGGTAAAGGTGACTACGGTTACAATGCCCGAACCGATTCATTCGAGAATTTCTTCAAGAGCGGCGTGATTGATCCGGCCAAGGTGACGCGCGTAGCTCTCGAGAATGCTGCCAGCATAGCAGGGATGTTCCTGACTACAGAATGTGTAATAGCAGACAAGAAGGAAGAGAATCCTGTACCTGCAGCTCCCGGCATGGGCGCCGGCATGGGCGGCATGATGTAAAAAATCCGACTTATCAGGATATTTCATAGAATCCCGACTTATCAGGATAATTCATAGAAATCCGACTTTACAAGATAATTAAGGCATCGGCATAAAATTGCCGGTGCCTTTTTCTTAATTTTCATGTCCTGGGACTTCCTGATAATATTGTGAGGTAGAGAAATTTTTTGTAACTTTGTAATTATGGTATCTGTCAATAATCTTGGAGTTGAGTTTTCGGCTCGACCTCTGTTTTCGGACGTTTCATTTGTAATCAATAAGACTGACAAAATAGCATTGGTCGGTAAGAACGGAGCAGGAAAGTCTACTCTTCTGAAAATCCTCGGAGGGATGCAGTCCCCGTCCGAGGGTAACATTTCCGTACCTAATGACGTCACTATAGGGTATCTTCCTCAGGAGATGCGCACTTCAGACGACACAACCCTTATCAACGAGACCAGAAAGGCATTTTCCGCCCAGTTGAAGCGTCAGGAAGAACTTCAGGGATACCTTGAAGAGTTGTCTTCCAGAGAGGATTTTGAATCGCCGGAGTATTTAGCTCTTCTCGAAAAGATTGAATATCTTAACGAGCGCATAGCCATAGAGGGCTCGGACAATATGGATGCGGAAATAGAGCGCACATTGACAGGACTTGGTTTCAAAAGGAGCGATTTCGATCGGCCGACATCGGAATTTTCCGGAGGATGGCGCATGCGCATAGAGCTTGCCAAGCTTCTTCTTCGTCGTCCCGATCTTTTGCTTCTTGATGAGCCTACCAACCATCTCGATATCGAATCAATCCAATGGCTCGAACAGTTCCTTGCGTCCAAGTCCAATGCCGTATTGCTTGTCAGCCATGACCGAGCCTTCCTTGATAATGTGACAAACCGCACGATTGAAATCAACTGTGGGAAGATTTATGATTACAAGGCTAATTACTCCAAATTTGTGGAGTTAAGAAAGGAGCGAGTCGAACAGCAGATCCGTGCATACGAAAATCAACAGAAACAGATTGCGGATATTGAGGACTTCATCGAACGGTTCCGCTACAAGGCGACCAAGGCCGTGCAGGTACAGAGCCGAATCAAGCAATTGGAAAAGATAGTGCCGATTGAAGTTGATGAGGTTGACAAGTCCCGTCTTCATCTAAAGTTTCCTCCCGCTCCGAGAAGCGGAGATTTCCCTTTGATCCTTGAAAATGTAGGCAAGTCTTACGGCGATCATCAGGTCTTCGATCATGCTGAATTTACTATCCGGAGAGGAGAAAAAGTGGCCTTTGTCGGAAAGAACGGCGAAGGAAAATCCACTCTGGTGAAGTGCATCATGGGCGAGATCCCCTTTACAGGCAATTTGAAAATAGGCCATAACGTCAAGATCGGATACTTTGCCCAGAACCAGGCTCAGCTTTTGGACCCCGAACTGACAGTCTTCCAGACTATAGATAACGTAGCCGTCGGAGATATCCGCCTTAAGATCCGCGATCTGCTCGGGGCCTTCATGTTTGGAGAAGGAGACGTTGATAAGAAAGTTAAGGTATTGAGCGGAGGTGAAAAGACCCGACTGGCTATGTTGCGTCTTCTTCTCGAACCGATGAACCTGCTGATTCTCGACGAGCCTACGAATCATCTGGATATGCGCACCAAGGATATCCTTAAAGAAGCAATCAAGTCTTTTGACGGAACGGTCATCGTTGTCAGCCACGACCGTGAATTCCTCGACGGCCTGGTAGAGAAGGTCTATGAATTCGGAGGAGGTAAGGTCCGGGAGAATTTAGGAGGAATCTACGACTTCCTGCAAGCCAAAAGAATAGCTGAACTCTCCGAATTGGAGAAGAGACCGGTCGCAGAAACTTCGGAGAATGGTAAATCTCTGAAGCAGCAACCGGCCAATTCCAATGTTACCTCTTCCAGTCCTGCAATGACGACTAAAAAAGAAGAGCGTAAATTAAGCTATGCTGAACAAAAGGAAAGGGACAAGATAGTGAAGAGGGCTGAAAAGGCTATCAGGAATGCAGAAGAAAAGATAGCTGATCTTGAGGCTGAGATTGCAGAAATGGAGGAAAAAATCGCAGCTGGGAAGTGCGATGAAGACTTCCTTGCCGAGTATGCCTCGAAACAGAAACGTCTTGAAAATGCAATGTCTGAATGGGAGTTGGCCTCTGAAGAATTAGAAAACTTCCGGTAACGCGCCTCCGCATCCTTGAGAGTGACTCTATGCGGATGCCCTAACTCTCTTTACTTGGAGGGTAACTACAACTGACGAAAGCATGCTTAGGAACTCACTCACTTATGACTTTAAATGACAATACTTTAAAATGAATAGACTATATATAAATAAAGCTAATACCTTTGATGACATGAATCTACGAAATCTGCTCATGATGTCGGCCGTTGCCGTCCCGATGATGGTCTGCGCCGCTTCACCGGATGCCCAAGGAGATAGTACAAACAATTCTCCGGGTGAATGTAAAAATATCGGGCATAAGTGTTGCTCAAGTAACCCTTCGCGCCATGGAATCGACCGATCGAATCTCAATCCGGAGGTTAATCCGAAGGATAACTTCTATGACTACGCTTGTGGCGGCTGGATGAAAAATAATCCGATGACGGATGAATACGCACGTTACGGGATGTTTGACCTTCTGCGTGAGAATGCACGCACTCAACTTAACGAACTTATCGTCAATCTTAAGGATAATCCGGACGCCAAAGTGAAAGGAACGAACGCTCAGAAAGTTTCTGACATCTACGAAATGGGGATGGATTCCGTGCGTCTCAATAAGGAAGGAGCCGCGCCGCTAAAACCCTTCATAGCAAAAGCCCAATCAGCTACTAAAAAGAATCTTGCAGAGATTCTTGCCTGGGAGCATAACGGAATCGGAGCCTCTTTCTTCTCAACCGGTGTTGGAGCCGACGTCAACGATGCGAACATGAATATCATGCACATCGGCGAAACCGGACTCGGACTCGGTGACCGGGATTACTATCTCGAAGATACCGAGGAAAACAGAAAATTCATCGAGGCATATACCAAGTATATCAAGGAGATCTGCATTTTAGCCGGCCTCAAGAAAAAGGATGCCGACCGAATAGCGGAGAATGTACTCAAGCTTGAAAAAGGGATAGCAGAGCATAAGATGACGCGTGAGATGCGACGCAATCCTCATCTCCGTAATAATGTGATGACGATCGACGAACTCTGTGCTAAATTCCCCAACATCGATTGGAAGACATATTTCCGTGGACTCGACATTCCGGTTCCCGAGAAAGTAAATGTCGGCTCCGTCGGTTATATAGAATATCTCAACTCCCTTCTTCCCAATCTCACCGAGCAGGAAATCAGAGATTATCTGACTTACGAAGTAATCGCAGAATCCACTCAGGTACTTAGCGATGATTTCGTTAACGCTGACTTCGAGATGTTCTCCAAAACCCTGTCAGGTAAAAAAGAACAGGAACCGCGCTGGAAACGCGCTATGGCAATCCCGAACTCTATGTTTGGCGAGGCCATAGGTCAGCTATACGTCGAAAAGTTCTTCCCTGAAGAAAACAAGAAAGCCATGAAGACCCTTGTCGAGAATCTCCGGGTTGCTCTGGGTCAGCATATCGACAGTCTGTCATGGATGAGCGATGAGACTAAGAAGAAGGCGCGCGAGAAACTGGCCGGCTTTACCGTAAAGATCGGTTACCCCGATAAATGGAAAGATTATTCCGGTATAACCATCGATCCTTCCAAGTCTTATATGGAGAATTGCTACGAGGCTTCAAAATGGTATAAGCATGATAACTATAAGAAAGTGGGCACTCCCGTTGATAAGGATGAGTGGCTGATGACTCCTCAGACTGTCAACGCCTATTACATGCCTACTACTAATGAGATCTGTTTCCCGGCTGCGATCCTGCAGGCTCCCTATTTTGATGTCACTGCCGACGATGCTATGAACTATGGTGCGATCGGAGTAGTAATCGGCCATGAGATGACTCACGGTTTCGATGACTCGGGACGCAAATATAATAAGAATGGTAACCTTGAAGATTGGTGGACCGAAGAGGATGCCGCGAAGTTCACTAAACTTGCCGACGGGCTTGTAGAGCAATTCAATGAAGTTGAAGTTCTTCCCGGCGTACACGCCAACGGTCGCTTCACTCTTGGAGAGAACATTGCCGATCAGGGTGGTCTGCGTGTCGCTCTGACTGCATATCTTAACTCTCTCAATGGCGAGGAGGGCGAGATTATCGATGGCCTGACTCCCCTCCAGCGTTTCTATCTTGCATACGCCAATCTTTGGGCCTCCAATATCCGCGACGAAGAGATAGCCCGTCTGACAAAAGCCGATTCCCATTCCTTGGGCCGCAATCGTGTGAATGTATCCTTACGTAATATCGGACCCTTCTTTGAAGCTTTCGGGATTGAGGAGGGTGACGGCATGTTCCGTCCGGAAGAGGAGCGCATCGTTATCTGGTAAGGATGGATCAGCTTTTGGTCTTACTTGAAACTTAATAGAAAACTTATATGATTGAATACGGTCTGATAGGTAAAAAACTGGGTCATAGTTTTTCACCTGACTATTTCAATTCCCGGTTTTCAAAAGAACGTATCCCCGCAGAGTATTCTCTTTTTGAGATTCCCTCTGTCGGGGATTTGCTTTCTTTGATCAACCTGAATGAATGTCTCCGTGGTCTAAATGTCACTATCCCGTATAAGCAGGAGGTAATCCCCTTCTTGGATGAATTAACTCCGGTTGCGGAAGCTATCGGAGCAGTCAATACGATACGAATCGAAAGAACTGCGGATGAGATTCCCAGACTTGTCGGCCATAATACGGATGCTGTCGGATTTCGCGAGGCTATCCGGCCTTTGCTTGCAGGTCGCAGACATGCTCTTGTACTTGGGTTAGGAGGAGCCTCAAAGGCTGTAATCTACGCTCTAAATGACTTAGGCGTAAGCGTGACCAAGGTGTCGCGTACTAAATCCGAAGGGGTCTTGACCTACTCGGATCTTACTCCTGATGTGATGAGTTCATTGGATATTATCGTCAATTGTACCCCTCTGGGAATGTGGCCCGATGTGGAGGCTTGTCCGGATATTCCTTATCAAACTATTGACCAAAGGTATCTCTGCTTTGATCTGATTTATAATCCGGTAGAAACAGAATTTTTAAAGAGATGTCAATCGCGAGGTGCTGAGGTCTGCAACGGTCTTTCGATGCTCTACGGCCAAGCAGATGCTGCCTATAGATTCTGGAATACCCGTGAGTTTATATCTGAACAATTTAATAGCGTTGAGATTGTAAAAGAGAAATCGCTCATGTCGCGCATGATCGAGGTGGAATATAAGGGAATCTCAGAAAGATACTATCTCGCCATAGCGACTATCTTCGAAGATTCTGAAGGAAAGATAAGAAAAATTTCAGTTACACCTTACGAGCAAGAAATCTGCAATGTAGAATACGTAGACTCTCCCCTTCTTTTGCGTTTATCCGAAGATTAGGCAGGATATAAAAGTCAATTTTAAGCCCCCTCTATTACCAAAGTAACAAATATACCGGGATACTTTGGCAAGATAGAGGGGTCTTTAAAATTTGGTTATTTGAGATGAACCAAAAGGGGGTAAAGAGAGTTTTAATGATGAATAAAGATAGCAAATACGCCGCTAAGACGGAATTAAGAAAAACTACATTTAACGCTTTTAAGCCTGACGGCCGGATTCGACCTCAGAGCTTTCTTTCACTAACAGAAAACATGGTTGAAAGGTCTTCCGGACCTGATACCTTTATTTACGAATTTAAGAATCTTAAAACCAAATCTTAATATGAATACAGAAAAATATCTCGTAGCTTACTTTGCTCAGAAGGGCAAAGAGGAAACATCAAACAGTGCGAAACTTGCAAAGCAGGCTGAAGCACCCCTTAAGGCTAAAGGTGTAGATTTCGAAACCTTTGTAATCACTCCTACCGAAACATATCCTGAAGATGCCGAAGCATTCGAAATAGCAACAAAGGCTGAGAAAGACCTCAAGTCCAGACCCGAACTTACTGCCAAGCTCGGAGGGATGAAATATGTGAAGGATATCCTTTTGATTTCCCCTAACTGGTATGACTCAGTTCCGGCTGCCGTCTTCACTTTTCTTGATAGTTATGACTTTACGGGCAAGCGCGTAGTTCCGGTTATTTCCACTAAGGATCCGGCTGAAAAAGTTCGTCTGGAAATCCGCGATTTCCTTCCCAACACTTGGGTTCTGGAAGGAGTGGACGTTGCAGAAAGTGCTACTGAAGATGCCTCCAAGGAATTGTCAGAAGCCGTAGAACAGTTATTCCGTCCGTCTACCTCCAAACATTAATATCCCATCCCGGTCGTCCAACCATTTTAGGAACGACAGGATGTTATCAAAAAGTATGACTGTATGTCAAAAGCGAAATATGACTTTTGACATACAGTTTTTCATCTATAGAAAAGGAGAATCAGGGACAACGCGGAAAACAAAATGGCGGTAACGAGAAAGGGTCGGTGAATTGTCATCGGAGGCGCCTCAAACTCTCCCGCTATGGAATGTTTTCGACCCGAATACAGTGAAAGGGCCAAGGCCGACATTGCTAACATCCAACTTATAAGATTCCATATTCCTACTTCAATTTTGAGAGATGGAACTGATAGATGATTAAGCAACTCTGTCAATAGTCTAGGAACTGCATCCATAAGTTCCGTGAAAAATTGAAGTTCCATTCCGAAAGAAAAAAGGAGAAGATAGATCAAGGATGCTCCTACATAAAAAGGCAGAATCGGGAGAATAAGGACGTTGGATGGAATGAATCGAATCGCAACGCTTCCGAAATAGTACCCACATAGCATCCATGTTGCTGCGGTAGCGATTATCGTTGTCAGGAATAAGGAAAAAATATAGTATGTCTTAGGATGTCTCCGATGGTCAATAGGATTTAAGGGATCGGCGAGCAGGGAAAGAGCGGATACGCTGACAAAGCTCAACTGGAGGCCGATGTCGGTAATGGATGCGGGTCGGATAGCCACGATCATGAGGGCGGCCAGGCAGACAGCCTCGAAAGGATCTCTGCGTCTTTCGAGTATTAATGCAATGGTGACTACCGAAATCATGATCCCGGCTCTCATGGTTGGGTAGGAAGCTCCCGTAATCATTATGAAAATCCAGATTCCTGAAAGTATTATCAGTAGCCTTAATTTGCGCCCGGTGACTGCTGCAATCGGTCGGGTGAGCAATAGAAGGATGGTTGCTATGATAGCGATATGCATGCCGCTGACTGCCAAAGTGTGGATTATCCCTCCGTCTCTGAAAATGACGGTCTGAGTCTCAGCAATCTCAGTTCTGTCAGCAATGATTAAAGCCCTGAGCAGAGATTTAGTATCTCTATTAAGATGAGTTGATCCGATAGCGCGGTCTATCCGTTCCCGAATAGTAAGGAAAAAATATCGTAGACTTATGCTCTCTCCAACCTTCCCTATTGATTCATCATCATAGCCGGATGCGATTAATTTTCGTTGCAGTGGTGATGCTGTGGAATCAATTGACAAACTTGCTCTGAAACTAACGATATCTCCGGGAGAGAATATCTTATCCGCGCGCGTAAATAAAGTCAGCTCTCCCCTCTCTTTGATGTCGTCGATGGCTCTCAACTGAATCCTGTACATTTCCGAACTGCTTAGAGTCCGGCGCGAATCAACTATACCGGTTACATTTCTCTGTTCACCATCAGTGATTCCTTCATTGTTGAAATAATTCAGACTTCCGTCAAGAATCCCGGTCCCAAAAATAAGAAAGACAATGCCTGAAAGTCCCAGGCGTTGCCTTAAAAGCATATTATGTGGTGACCTCTTTACAAAAAATTCTGCGCAAAGTATTCCAATTCCGATAATCAGAACTCCTCCAGCCGCCATGAGTGACGGAGTTTGAAATCCAATAAGGATACCGCAGATAAATATGGCGAGGACCAATGCGGCGCGCATTTCAGTTAAGAATTAGTAAATGATCATTGCTCCAAGCTCTTGAATCTTACGGAGTCTTTCAGCTCTGTATCTTCTTTTTCAGGTTTAGTCCTGACCGGAGGGTAAATTTTTCTCTGATAGGAAATGCTCGAGTAGGCCACTGAATCGAATGGAAGTTTGCTGAGGCTGATACTGTCAATCCAGACGGGGAGATCTCGTCGGGAAGCGGAAACGAATCCATAGATCCGGCTGGGCTTCAAAGCGGTATCCGCGATAATGGTCATGTCGATGCTTCCTCCCTGGAATTCCTTTCGGGCTACGGCCCCCATTCCGTTATCATAGTCTATACCTATCAGGACATCGACCGAAGCTGCCGAGTTCATCTTCATTTTCCATCTCAACTGTTCGCCCCCGGTCAGAGTCTCTCCCGGCAGATTGAATGTAAGGGCATTACCATTGGCCATTGGAGAAAGCATAAGATATCTCGGTAGAGTCCAGATATTGTTCTCATTGTTTTCTCCGGCGCTATTACCGGCCTTTTTCTTCTGCTTGGCAAGATTGCGCTCTACTTTTTCATACATCCGGTAATAATCACCGATATTTCGCGCATACCAGGCATAGGTCGAATCAAGCTGAGCCCTATCTACGCCGTGAGCCTTAAGGACCGCTTCTCCCAAATTATCCCTTACACTATCGGGCAGTCTTCTGGCTTCTTCCGTCCTGGAATACGACTCCGCGATCAAAAGGTCGGTCATAAGACTCTCCATTTGAGAATCGCTGAGCACTCCTTTCGGACGTTTCCTACACCCTCCTATGATCAACAGGAAGCATAAAAGGAACGATATAGATAGAAACCGGGCCATTAATCAAGGCTTTAATCGGGATATTAATCTTTTTTCTTTTTATCGAAGAGGGACAGCATGGCAGCTGAAGAGGCATCCCGGTAAAATATGAGAAGCATGAGGACTCCTATCGTGATCGCCGAATCGGCGATATTGAAGATATACTCGAAGAATTCAAAGTGACGGTGCCATACGTCGAAAGAGAATAGCGGGAAGTAGAGCATGTCGACCACTCTCCCCTCAAACCATCCGGCATATCCTCCGCTTTGAGGGAAGAGGACAGCTTTTTCCGGGGGCCAAGGATTATTAAATATCTCTCCGTAGAAAACGCAATCGAAGATATTTCCGGCCGCTCCTGCTATTATCAAAGCGAATGCTATATAAAATCCTAAAGGAAGATTTACTTTGGCCAGAGTTTCTTTACCGTCAGTATTCTTGACAGAATTATAGACCATTCCTTTGGAACTCAGGGTCAGGAGTTTCTTCATGGCCCATAAAAAGAAAACTACGGCGATGATGCGACCGAAGGTCAGAACGTATTTATTAAACCATTCAAGACCGAACGCAAAACCGTTGTTCTCTATAAATTTCAGTCGGAACCATGGGAAGATTTCCATCTCTTCTCCGAGATATAAATGAGTCTTAACCCAAATTTTCAAGCATTGGTCGGCGATGATAACCACTACTATAATAATACCGACAAGGCAGCCGAGTTGATTGACTCGGCCGGCCCATCGGTTGATGAATGTCGTATCCGTCATCTGACGCTTACTTTTTTGTTACTTTGGCATAGACCTGAAGTCCGTCGATATCCAGAGGTGTTCCTTCGTTAAGATCCTCTTCGAGAACGAGAGAATCCGCGAGCACCTGCGAACTGATATAGCCTCCGAAAGCTTCAACGGCGGCTTTTACTTCGGGTTTAGCCTGAAGGGATACGTTGACGCGGTCAGTGATCGCAAAGTCGGAAGCCTTACGGATATTCTGTATGCGATTGACCAATTCACGTGCCATGCCCTCGTTCTTCAGCATAGGAGTCAAAGTGGTATCAAGAGCGACGGTAACGTTGCCATCGCTGACTACCTGCCAGCCTGGCACGTCTTCCGGAATCACCTCTACATCCTCCAGGGTAATGACGGGCTGCCCATCGATGGCCTCAAAAGTATATTGTCCGTTTTTCTCAAGTTCGGCAATCGCTTTCTGATCCATTTCGGTAATTGACTTACCGAGCTGTTTCATTATCTTACCGTACTTGGGACCAAGCTTCTTAAAGTCGGCCTTCACCTTCTTAACCAATCCGCTTTCTTCATTATCTACGATCTTTACCTCCTTGACATTGACCTCAGAAGCCAACAGATCTTTGATTGCCAGGTAAGCGTCTTTCTGTTGCTTGTCGGCTGCCGGAAGAAGTAGAGTCTGAAGCGGTTGTCTAACTTTGAGATTTACCTTACGACGCAGTGCCAGGACATTGGAAGTGGCTATCTGGGCTAACTGCATCCTCTCTTCGAGCGCCGGATCTATGAGCGCCGGATCGCTGACAGGGAATTTCTCGAGGTGTACCGAAGCGTATCCATTCTTTTGATCAGTCGATGAAGTAAGATCCTGCCACAGGCGATCTGCGAAGAAGGGAGCGAACGGAGCCATGAGTTTGGCGATCGTCACAAGACAAGTATAAAGTGTCTGATAGGCGGCCAACTTATCCTGATTCATATCTCCACCCCAGAAACGCTTGCGATTCAAGCGGACATACCAGTTCGAAAGATTATCTCCTACGAACTCTTCTATCGCACGCGCTGCGCGTGTCGGCTCAAAATCATCAAGTGCTTCTTCTACATTCTTGATCAAGGTATTCAGGAGCGAGAGAATCCAGCGGTCGATTTCGGGGCGCTCGCTGACCGGTACTTGAGTTTCATCGCCCGTAAAGCCATCCAGATTGGCGTATTGTGCGAAGAATTTATAGGTATTGTAAAGTGTCGCAAAGAGTTTACGGCTGACTTCCGCCACTCCGTCCTCGTCATATTTCAGATTATCCCAGGGCTGGGAATTAGAAATCATGTACCAGCGCACGGGATCCGATCCGAAGCGTTCGATGTTGTTGAAGGGATCGATCGCATTTCCAAGGCGCTTTGACATCTTGTTGCCATTTTTATCAAGTACCAGACCGTTGGAAATTACGGCTTTATACGCTACCGAATCGAATAACATACCGGCGATGGCATGGAGGGTAAAGAACCATCCGCGGGTCTGGTCGACTCCCTCAGCGATGAAATCGGCAGGATAGACGTCGCCCGAGTCCAACGCTTCTTTGTTTTCGAAGGGATAATGGATCTGAGCGTAGGGCATAGCGCCGGAATCAAACCATACGTCGATAAGGTCGGTCTCACGTTTCATCGGTTTGCCCTCGGGGCTGGCCAGAACTATATCATCAACGTAAGGACGATGGGCATCGATTTTTTCGTAGTTCTCTTTCGAATAATCACCCGGAACAAATCCTTTCTTCTTCCAAGGGTTTTCGCTCATTACTCCGGCTTCAACGCTCTTCTCCATCTCGTCGAAGAGTTGCTGATAGGAGCCGATGATGATCTCTTCCTTGCCGTCTTCTGTTCTCCAGATCGGAAGCGGAGTGCCCCAGTAACGGCTACGCGACAGATTCCAGTCCTGAAGATTCTCAAGCCATTTGCCGAAACGTCCTGAACCGGTAGAGGCCGGTTTCCATTTGATAGTCTCGTTAAGGGAGATGAGATTATCCCGGTTAGCGGTAGTGCGGATAAACCAGCTGTCGAGCGGGTAATAGAGGACCGGCTTGTCGGTTCGCCAGCAATGAGGATAATTATGGACATGCTTTTCAATACGGAAGACCTTTCCCTCCTGTTTCATCTCCAAGCAAAGTACAATATCCAGATTCTCCGCAGCACTTGCAGCGGCTTCGTCATATTTGCCCTGAGGATTAAACTTCGGGTCGTAGGCGTTCTTCACATAATCTCCGGCGTGGGCGGAATAGAGCTCTACGTTGACACACTTTTCCACAAATTCTTCAGCACATTCATCCAAAGGATAATACTTGCCCTGAAGGTCTACCATCGGTCGGGTATCACCCTTTTTATTGATGATGAATATCGAAGGGATATCGGCAGCCTTGGCTACTTTGGCGTCATCCGCACCGAATGTCGGAGCGATGTGGACTATGCCCGTACCGTCTTCCGTAGTAACATAATCTCCGGGGATCACACGGAAAGCGGCGTCAGCCACTTCTACGAAAGTATCATTCCCGGCCTTAAAGGTCTTGTCAGGGGATTCCTGAGCCGCTTTAATTACGTACTGCGGCGAGTGGGAATCTACTTTTTCGCAAGGCTTCACCCAGGGGAACAGTTGCTCATAGTGCATACCGACCAGTTCCTCACCGGTCCATTTCCCGACGATCTGATAAGGAATAACCTTATCCCCCTTCTTGTAGGCATCCAGAGGCAGGGAAGCGCCATCCGCTTTGAAATAGGAATTGACAAGGCACTCCGCCATGACGGCTGTAATTGGTTCGCCCGTATAAGGGTTATAAGTACGCAAAGCGACATACTCTATCTTCGGTCCTACGCAAAGTGCGCTGTTGGAAGGAAGGGTCCACGGAGTTGTTGTCCACGCCATGAAGTACGGGTTACCCCAGCCTTTCATTTCCTCTTTCGGATCGAGAATCTTGAACAGCGCCGTGGCGGTCGTATCCTTGACATCACGGTAGCAGCCGGGTTGGTTGAGTTCATGTGTGGAAAGTCCTGTTCCGGCCGCAGGCGAATAAGGCTGAATGGTATAGCCCTTATAGAGATAGCCTTTCTCATAAAGTTGCGAAAGGAGCCACCAGAGGGTTTCTATATAAGAATTGTCGTAAGTGATATAAGGATTTTCCAGATCTACCCAATACCCCATCTTACGGGTAAGGTCGGTCCATTCCTTGGTATACTTCATCACCTCGCTTCTGCAGGCGGCGTTGTAGTCGTCGACGGAAATTTTCTTTCCGATATCTTCCTTAGTGATACCGAGTGACTTTTCGACCCCCAACTCGACGGGGAGACCATGGGTGTCCCAGCCGGCTTTGCGCTTCACGTGGAAACCCTTCATGGTCTTGTAACGGCATATGATATCCTTAATCGAACGGGCCATGACGTGGTGGATGCCGGGCATACCGTTAGCGGAAGGGGGACCTTCGTAGAAGACAAACGAGGGGCATCCTTCTCTTACCTTCATGCTCTGCTCGAAAAGGGAATTCTTCTCCCAGTCGGCGAGCACTTCCTTGTTGATTTCGGATAAGTTGAGCTGCTTGTTGCGCTCCTGAAATTTTGCCATTATTCTGTTGTTTTTATGATTTGTTACTCCCGAAAATAATTTTACTGGAGTTAACCGTGATATTGTCTGCTTTATGAAAGCCTCCGGAGGTCTTAAGATTCCTGTCGGGAAATTCTCAAAAGTTAGAATTTGCTCCCTTTCGATCCTTTGGAACCACCCTTCAGACCGGGGGACATTGCGAAGATGTTGTGATCGTAAGTAAAGGTCTTGCGATCCGCTTCGCGCTTACGACGAAGGGCAAGCTGGACGAGCTTATCCATAAGGCTTTCGAAGGGTATGCCCGATGCTTCCCATAGATAGAAGGAAAGGGACCCGGGGATGGTGTTGATCTCATTTACGTAGATCTCTCCGTCGGACTCATCTATCATTACGTCTATGCGGCTCACTCCATGGCAGGAAAGCACACGGAACGTGTCGGCAGCCATTTGCTGAATCTTCTTTGTCGTTTCATCAGGGAGTTCGGCCGGGATTCGTTTTGCGCTGGCTTGCATCCCTGCGTTAGTCTTGGTGCCTCCCATGTATTTATCCTCGTAGGAAAGGAAGTCGCCGGACTTGATAGGTTCTTCGCAGACGCTACTCTGATGGTCGTCGGCATCGCCAAGTACACTACAGTTGATTTCCTTAAGTTTATCGATGCAATGCTCGACTATAAGGCGCTGCGAGAACTTTTCGGCATTATTGATTTTATCAATGAGTTCCTCGCGGTTACTGGCTTTCCCAATACCTACGCTTGAGCCGAGATTGGCGGGTTTTACAATAACAGGATACCCCAGTTTATCTTCGACTTTAGCGATGATGGAATCCCGGTCAGCGATCCATTGTTTGTCGGTAAACCATACGTAATCGACCACGTTGATGCCTTCAGAGCGAAGTATCATCTTCATGGTGATCTTATCCATTCCGTTGGCGCTTGAAAGAGTATTGCATCCCGCGAACGGGATACCTATGGTTTCCAGCAATCCCTCAAAGATACCGTCCTCGCCGTTTGTGCCGTGAAGGATAGGAAGGGCAACGTGAAGTTCCTCCAGAGGTTTGTCGCCCTTAGAAAACAAGCCGCCCGATTTGGCAGGATAGAGATTATAGTCTCCGTAGACCGGACGCATGTAGACTTCCTTAGCCTTTGATTCGAGGGACTTGAGATCTTTATAATTCTTAATGTCGAGCAGGGCGTCACCGGTGAGCCAATGGCCTTGTTTGGTTATATATATTGGGATGATGTTGTATTTTTCCTTGTCCATGGCAGCCATTCCCTGGAGAGCGGAAAGTACGGAAATCTCATGCTCGACGCTTCGGCCACCAAAAAATACACCTACATTTGTCTTCATTCTTGATGTTAACTTTTAGGGCTTAAGTATCTCTTAAAATCAGATTTTACCTGTAACTTCTAATCAAAAAATATACTCAAACCATTCTATTAAACTTCAAAACGCGAATTTACATAAAAATTTGCAAATAGACAATAGTTTAAAGCGGTATGGAGCGTGCAGACACGAAAAAAGGGCCTGTGAGGTCAAATACGTCGCTACATTGCGGCGCTTGCCTTCACAGGTCCCCGGGGGCCAATATTTTAAATAATTACTTATAGTCGGTCAGTATCCTTAAGGTCTACCTTTCATTTGGTCTAAGGGCCGATTCAAAAAATGGGGTAGGAGACTGAATAAGTAAGTTTACTTCTTTCCGAATCCGAAGATTCCCTTGCCGTCGGTCTTATCCTTGATGAAGTCTTCTGCTTTCTCTTTTGCAGATTCGAGGGCTTCCTTACCCTTTTCCGAATTGACAAAATCCTTAGCTTTATTGACTACGTTCTTTACATTCTCATCATCCATAAGGCCTTCAGCCTTCTTTTTCAGTTCATCTAACATGTCCGTGTGTTTTTAATAGTTAACATTAAGATTTGACATTATAACGCCCGCCTTCTCTTTTTTGTTCGAGAATTTGCGAGTATCGCGCTTTTTTGCTAATTTTGGAATGTCTAAACGAAACTTCTTATGGCTAATTTTACCCTCGAGGGGTTGGGTACAGCCCTCGTGACCCCCTTTAAGGCTGATAAATCTGTTGACTTTGACGCTCTTGGGCGGCTGGTCGACTTCCAGATCGAGTCCGGAGTAGACTTCCTTGTCGTCCTCGGGACAACGGCGGAGACTCCTACCCTCACCCCCTCTGAGAAGACGCAGATCATGAAATTCATCATAGATCGGGTTGCAGGTCGCCTTCCGCTCGTGATAGGCGTGGGAGGCAATAATACAGCAGCTATCGTCGAGGAACTCCGGGAAGGGGTATTCGATGGGTTCGCAGCGATCCTCTCGGTCGTGCCCCCCTACAATAAACCGTCACAAGAAGGAATATATCAACATTATTCAGCCATAGCCAAAGCGAGTCCGTTGCCCGTCATATTGTATAATGTCCCGGGGCGAACAGGAGTAAACATGACCTCCGAGACGACTCTCCGACTTGCTAATGACCATCCGAATATAATAGGAGTAAAAGAGGCTTCCGGAAATTTCGTGCAGATAATGGAAATCATCAAAAGCAAACCTGATCACTTCGAGGTGATTTCCGGCGACGATGGCGTTACCTATCCCCTGATGACTTTAGGTGCTAAGGGTGTGATTTCTGTTATAGCCAATGCCTTTCCAAAGGAATTCGGTAAAATGGTCAGACGTTGTCTGAAAGGTGACTTCCACGGAGCTCTCCCCCATCATTTCCAGTTTACAGAACTTTTCAATCTATTATTCGTCGATGGTAATCCGGCCGGCGTTAAGTGTACCCTTAACATATTGGGGATGATAGAAAATGAACTTCGGCTGCCTCTGGTACCGACCCGACTAAGTACAAACGAAAAAATCCACGCGATTGTCGAGCAACTGAATCAGACTGAATAATAAAGACTTAACAGCATAAATGATAGATAGGGCTACTGTCCAGCGAATAAAGGATACGGCTAATATAGTGGAGGTAGTCAGCGACTATGTCCATTTGACCCGGCGAGGCTCCAATTACATGGGGCTTTGCCCATTTCATAATGAGCGTACCCCTTCTTTCTCCGTCAATCCCCGACGGAATATCTGTCATTGTTTTTCCTGCGGAAAAGGTGGTTCTCCTGTCAATTTTATCATGGAAAAGGAAGGTATTTCCTACCATGACGCCCTGAAGCAGCTTGCAAAAAAATATGGCATTAAAGTCGAGGAAAGGGAATTGACCCCCGAAGAGCGCCAGAAGGCTACGGAGCGTGAAGGCCTCCTGATAGCCGCTGAAGCAGCGATGATCCAAATGGAAAAAGATCTCATCGAGACTCAGGAAGGAAGGGATATAGGACTGAGTTATCTATATGGCAGGGAAGTGACCGATGAAGCCATCAAGGCTTTTCATTTAGGATATGCGATCGATAAGGGTAATCATCTGACCGGCATCCTCCAGCGTCAAGGTTTTGAGATAGAAGTCCTCAAGTCCTTGGGGATCGCGGGAGTCAGTCAAGCCGGTAATATTTATGACAAATATAGGGGACGAGTGATCTTCCCTATCATGAATTCTTCCGGAAAGGTAGTAGGATTCGGTGGCAGAGACCTCAAGGGTGGACCGGCGAAATATATCAATTCTCCGGAGTCTGTGCTCTATCGGAAGAATAATGAACTGTATGGCATTTATCAGGCTAAGAATGAGATAGTCCGCCAAAACAGATGTTTTCTTGTCGAAGGGTATCTGGATGTCATTTCCATGTGGCAAAGCGGATTGAAGAATGTCGTCGCCTCTTCAGGAACGGCATTGACCGATGGGCAGATAGCGATGATCCATCGCTTTACCCCCAATATAACTTTGGTCTATGACGGAGACGCAGCCGGAATCAAAGCAGCCCTGAGGGGAATCGACATGCTGCTGAGCCATAAACTAAAGGTAAGTGTTCTATTGCTTCCTGACGGACATGATCCCGACTCTTTCGCAAGAGCTAATACTCCGGAATCCTTCCGGGAGTATGTGGAAAAAAACTCCTGTGACATAATAAGATTCAAGATCGATGTCCTGATGAAGGACGCGGGAGATGATCCCCAGAAGAAGGCTTCGGTAGTTTCGAGCGTTGTCGAATCAATAGCCTGCATACAGGATAGCGTAGAAAGAAACGTCTATGTCGGAGAATGTGCCCGCTTGATGAAGATCGACGAGGCGGTAGTGAAGTCTGCAGTCGAAAGAGTTCGATTCAAGATTCTTGAGCAACAGAGCCGGGACCGCCAAAGGCGGGAAGCACAAAGAATATATCCCGATGCTGAGCCGGCCAATAGTAACTCTCAACGTGCCGCTGATGAGAATAGCATGGTGACTAATCCGGCATCTCAAAATCAGGGGGTTGGGACTGCCGAATCAATCCATCCGGCAAACGGAAACAATGACGGAGCGCTTTCCGCACATGCTTCTCAAGCTTATCCGGGAAACTCTACTTCTTCAGTTGACCCTCTTCTGAGGAAAATCAGTCAGGATAGTCAGATCAAAAAGAATCCCATGCTTCCGTTGGAAGCGAGGATGATTGAGTTGCTCATAAAATTCGGGTATCTCGATTGGAACGTCTGCTCCGGGAATGAGGAATCGAACTGCAATGAAGGGGAGTATTACACTATTCTCGACTTTGTCTGTGATGAATTGGAAGTAGATAAGGTTGAATTTTCCGATCCGGCTTTCAAGAAGGTCTTTTCCGTATTGAATGAAAATATAGAAGATTTTTTTGAGAATTTCAAGCAGCGCAAGCAAAGTGTCGAGAGTGAGATAGCCGCCAAGAGATCGGAAGGCCACGCTGAGATTGCACGAAAAGTTTCAACCATGGCTGATATTGAGCGAGAGGAACGCAATCTTGAAAGCAGACTTGAAGCCTACCGCATCCAACTTTTAAAGGATTTTGCCCGTTTTTATCCCGGCGACGTTTTGGCCAGCCATGAAGACAGCGACGTGCGGCGGGTGACTACGAAAGCCATTAGCGAAAAATATGTTCTCTCCAATCTTTTCATAAAGAATGGGGTGGCGACAAAGGAAGATGAGATAGGACTGGTTAACAGAGCCCTGATCGAATGGAAATCTGAGATCCTGAATCAAATGGTGCTGAAGGATATGGCAGAATTGCGCATGCTTTCGGATGCACTTGACAGCGACAACTTTTCCGGTGTTCAGGCATCCGATGGGACCGACCTGGATTGTCAGGGAGTATTATCCAAAATACAGGTCCTCCAGGGGAAAATCTCATCAATGATGGCAATGCGGTCGAAAGTAGCCAAAGATCTTGGCGACCGAATCCTTTGTGCCCGAACCCGATAAATAGAAATCAAATATATATGGAAATCAACAACATGGTCTCTCCAATTCCTCCAATTCTTGATATTCGGAATCTCCGGAAGAATTTTGGATCAAAGCAAGCCTTGGATGACGTAACTTTTACAGTCGACCGAGGCTCGATACTCGGACTGCTGGGACCGAACGGTGCAGGAAAGACCACACTTCTGCGTATAATCAACGGCATAATGGTCAGTGACTCCGGGGCTGCCTTGATTGACGGGACGCCCGCATCACTCGAGACCTCTCCGAAAATCGGATACATGCCTGAAGAGCGCGGCCTATATGATAAGATGAGGGTCGAAGATCAGATTATGTATTTTGGTCAACTAAAGGGGGGAGACAAAAAACGCCTGACTGAAGTCATGAACGAGTATCTGGAACTTTTCAATCTGACGTCCGATCGACGTCGCAGGGTGAAGGAACTCTCTAAGGGAAATCAACAGAAGGTCCAGATTATCTCTACTTTGGTCCATGAGCCTGAACTGGTCATTCTTGATGAGCCATTCAGTGGTTTCGACCCGATAAATGGCCAGCTGCTTCAGACTCTGATTGAGCGCTTGCATGACAGGGGAACAACCATCATGCTCTCCTCTCATAACATGCCTGCTATCGAAGATATGTGTAGCGACATCGCCTTAATAAATAAAGGGAAACTTCTTGTCAAGGATTCTATTGAGAATATCAAGGAAGCATGGAAAGATGATTCTTTAATCCTGACGACCAAAACGGAATTGATGTTGCCTGCTCTCTTGGATAGCGGTGCCTTGAGTGAAATCCAACCGACCAGACCCCTCAAGGGGCGTAAGGGCTTTGCCTACAAAGCCAGAAAAGCGGAAGGGAAGAAGAATATGGATATATTGGATGCCGTCGCCATGCAATCCGACATCCTTCACTTCGAAGAGGCTCTCCCCTCTTTGACGGATATCTTCATCGGCTACACTAAATAATAAATTAAATAGATATTTAGTAATTCCACTTACAGTAGATACTTAGTAATTCTACTTACAAGAGATACTTAGTAATTCTACTTACAAGAGATACTTCGTAATTTCACAAACAAGAGATACTTAGTAATGTCACAAATAGGACTTATCATACGCAACGAATATCACACAGATATCACATCCAAATCGTTCTGGATTTCGACCTTCCTTGTGCCTCTGATAATGGTAGCTTTCGGAGCTTTCGGAGGATATATGATGGCAAATTCAGATTCAGCGATGTCCATTCAGAATGAGTTGTCGCCCGATCCGGAAGAACTTACACCGTTGAAGGCTGTCGGAATGATGATGGGATTGATGCTGACCCTGTTTCTGATGACCTACGGGGCACAGATCTTTCAGAAAGTAAAGGCCGAAAAGACCAATCGAATTGTCGAGATATTGGCTACATGCGTACCGGGGCGAACCATGATGTTAGCCAAAATAATTGCTGTAGGCTTGGTGGGAATGACTCAGATACTTCTCTGGGCAGCGATTATACTCATCTTTGTAGCCGGAATATTAATTGTCTTCCATATTGATATTCCGTGGCATGAGATAATGAGGTACGATTACATTATGGCCATTGTCTGGAGTATACTATATTTCGTAGGAGGGTATATTTTCTTCGGCTCCCTATTCGCCGCAGTCGGAGCAATGACGGACAAAAACAACGAGAATCAGGAGTACATGACGGTCTTGACCTTCCTGCTTTTGATCTGCTTCTATGTCGGGATGTATGCCGTAGACAATGGAGGGACCTTATTCGTCAGAATTCTTAGCTACATTCCTTTCACCTCCCCGATAGTAGGAGCTGTCAATGCGATAACCCAGACCGCGCCGCTGGCGGAAAGCATCCTGAGCGTGGTGATCCTTTACCTCTGCGCATGGGGAGCCATGGCCTTTTCAGGAAAACTTTATACCGTTTCCATCCTTCTGAAGGGAAAGAAATTCTCTCCAAAGGACATAATCACTTTCATCCGCGCTAAATAATAGCACCGGATATTATCCATGCCATTCAGGTTCTCCCGGTAATTATTCTATGATACTTTAAGACCCCTGCCCACAATAATTTTTGTGGGCAGGGGTCTAAATTTTGGTGTTTATTGTTGGTCCATATACTTAGTCAGGACTTTCTCCGTGAAGTCTTGATTGGTGAGATTATAGGGCACCCAGTTAAGATTGAATCCTCGGCGTTCCATTCCTCTGAACCAGGTCATCTGGCGCTTGGCAAATTGATGGATGGCTATCTCAAGATCATGGTGCATTTCATCGTAGGAAAGGTCGCCGATAGCGTGGAGGGTTAGATATTTGTATTCGAGACCATAATATATGAGATCCTCGGGAGCGATTCCGCTTTCGAGGAGTTTTTTTACCTCATTTATCATCCCGGCTTTGAGACGGGAATCCAGTCTCTCGGTTATTCTTCTGCGCCTCTCTTCCCGGGGAATATCAAGAGCGATAATGAGTGAATTGAGTTTGGAGGATTTCGCGCGATCAGCTTCCCGGGCCGCTTCGGGGTGGAGGGCATAATATTCCTGTATCTCTATAGCCCTGATTGCCCGTTGGCAGGTATCGACATCCGTAGTATTATGAAGTGTCTTATATGACTTAAGGATCTCAGTCAGTTCTTCAAGAGTTTTTCCCTGAAGCATTTCGCGCAACGATTCGTTTTTCTCAACCTCCGGAAGGACGACTCCGGACAGGACAGTTTCAAGATACATCCCCGTACCTCCGCAAATAACCGGAATTTTTCCTCTTGAAATGATATCCTGATATACTTTTCGGAAGTCACTAACGAAGCGGTGGAGATTATATTTCTCCCCGGCAGGCACAATATCTATCAGATGATATGGGACGTCGCCGTATTCTTCGAGGTCTTTCCCCGTGCCGAGATCCATCCCGACATATACTTGTCGGGAATCGGCCGAGATTATCTCGCCGCCAAGGGCCTTAGCAAGAGCGACGGCCTTACCGGTTTTACCGGAGGCCGTCGGTCCTGTGATTGTTATGCTTTCGTACATTATAGTTCTATATCTCGGAATTACAGTTCAATATCCCTGGGACTGCTTACCTTCTGTTTTCCGCGGAATAGTTTTTTAATGGAGTAGAATCGGGTGTCGGAATTAAACATCGAGATCTTAATCCATTTGTCATCTTGGAAGTCCAGCGGAGAATTCTTCACGTCTTTCAGATTGAATGAAGGATTGTAGGACTTAATTCCATTTTTCCTTCTTCCGTCCTCATTGAAGATCTTTTCAGTAAGGATGATGGTCGCCAATCGTGAAATATCACCCATCAGACTTGAGTTCATACGGCCGGGAGTGCGGCTGTAGACTCTTTTGACTTCTTCAAAATCGACCCATTCTCCGTCGACTGGCATATCCTTGTAATCTTCCGGTTTGCCCGGCAGGAAATAGAAGTAGCGAAGGATCGAGATGTTTTCCAATTCCGGACTTCTTCGTCCGAAGAAGAACCGCAGTTCCCCGTCGTTGACTCCGGTCATGCGTTGTATGAAGGTCCTGACTTCTGGGAGCGGGATACCGTTGACTGCCCGATGAGTCTTAAAGGGGGTATTGAAAACCTCCCGGAAACTATGGTTCTTATCAACGTAGTGGGGGTCGAGGAAAAGATAATTATCGCAGATGACATAGAATCTGAGATAAGTCTGCGCCGTCATATCCTGAAGCTGGTCAGGGCTGATTATCTCATCCGACTCTTTGAGGTCGAGATAAAGGTTATAGTAGCGATAGATGAAGTATACTTCATCAAGCAGGAAGCAGACTATGTATAACCAGGCGAATATGTAATAGTCTCGGGAATTGACGCTTAACTCGATGTAGACAAAATGATAATACGTCCATACTATCACTGACATGATTCCGAAGAGAACCGTCAGGTTTTTCAGCTGATAGTAAGATTCGTAGCGGAATATCTTGCCTGAGCGTCTTTCATATAATCCGTTGGCTTTCAACCTGCAATTCCTGCAAACAGATAGGCTGTTGCGTCTTAGATATATGCACCCCAATGTCAGGAAGGCAACCGGATCCAGAATAAGAGAGGGCATAAACGGCTCGTTGATAATCAGCAACTCATCAGGGAGGGTGAAAACGTTGAGGATCGCAAGAACGTTAAGAGCTATAACTACGACCGTAAAGTTAATGACCGTGTACAGTAATCCGTGAATGACTATCATACACTGAGAGTCTTTAGTCACTCTGGAGTTATAGATCATCGCGTACAATACGACGGCCGCCATAATCGCGACGATAGGGGCCGCGTAAAATGGCAATACATGGGAGATCGCCATCAAGGCGATTATGACGAGCAACCCCATCGACAGATTTTTCCAGAAAGAATAGAGTTGCAGAGAGTTTATTTTTTGAAAATCATCCATTTGCGAATACTTTTCAAACGAGCAACGGGAGATTTTCCATCCCCTTTAAATCTTCAACATCCGTACTCTCGGAAAGGTTGAAGAGATATTGCGCGTAACATTCACAAAATTAATCAATATTTTCCGAATAATGAAACCTTTTGACAAAAACTTTCTTAAAATCCTAAGATAATTTTCAATTCCGGTATAGTCCCTATGAATCGCCTCTCAAGTAGGGACGCGATTCATCGCGTCCACATATTAACAAAATCAAGTAGGACTGCGATTCAACGCGTCTACAGTGAATGACGCATCATAACAACATCAAGAACGGAAGCGATTCACACCGTCCACGTAGAGTGGCAAATCATAACAAAAACCGGCGTGAGGAATAGCCCTCCCGCCGGTTTTTTATGGATGGATAAAGCTGCAGTAGCTAACTGTTATTTCTTAAGGTTGGAATTCAGGAAGTCAGCTAATTTGGCAAAGAGTCTCGAGCGGGCATTACACATCCTCAGGCTGTGTTCGAATCCTGTAAAGGACATCATATCGAATATAGTGCCCTCATAATTGAGCTTTGAGGAATATTTCAAAGTGTTGTAGTAGTGGACATTATCATCCGAGGTGCCGGACATGATCAGAAGCCGGCCTTTCAGATTCGGAGTGCGGTCGATGGCGGAAGCCTTATTATACCCGGACTCGTTCTGAGAAGGGGTCTTCATATATCGCTCGGTATAGATGGAATCGTACCATCTCCAATCTGTCACCGGGGCCATTGAAACTCCGCATTTGAATTGACATTTCGGGTCCGACAGTTCCATCAAGGTCATATATCCTCCATAACTCCATCCGAAGCAGGAAGTGAGTTCGGAATCCACGTACGGTAAAGCGGCCATTGCTTTGGCTCCGGCGAGCTGGTCGGCTGTCTCATACTCTCCGAGATTGCAATATACGGCGTTAGCCCATTCACGGGACCGGTTGCCAGTGCCCCGGCCGTCGACCGCTGCGACAACATAACCTTGGGAAGCAAGGTAGAAAATACCCTCCATTCGCCATTTATTGAGCACTTCCTGAGAGTCGGGCCCATTATATTGGTACATCATCAGAGGATACCTCTTTGATTCATCAAAGTCTGACGGCTTGATTATGTAAGCATTCATGTCTTCTCCCGCTGCGTTTTTCACCGTGGTGAACTCCATTTTCGGGGCAGCCGAATATTTCGCTGCATATTCGGCATTGTCCTCTACTGTCATGATCTTCTTTCCATCTGCAGCATATATCTCATAGACAGGAGGAGTCATACTGTTGCTGTAACAACGAAGATAATAATCGAAGTTTTTGCTGAACCAAGCATTCTCAGTCCCGGGAGTCTTATGCAGAAGTTTCAGGGATTTCCCATCTGTTGATGCGACATTGCGGTTGATTGCCCCTAATGAGGTAGTCTGGATATAATAAACCCCTCGTTTTGCATCGTAACCGTAATATTCAGTGACGTTGAAGTCTCCCGAAGTAAGTTGGCGCAGGAGATTACCGGAATAGTCATAGAGATAAAGATGACGATAACCGGATTGCTCGCTTCCTATGACAAAATTGCCTTTCCCGTACTCCACCATCTGATACGCCTGAGGAGACAACCATGCCTTTGACTCCTGTGTAAGAACTCTATGTGCAACTGTTGAGCCCGGATTCACTTTGAATAAATCCAGATGATTCTGATCGCGGTTGAGTACCATAACCATCAGATTCTTCCCCTCGCCGTCAAATTCCATGGAGGGAACATAGTCCGTCTCCCCTATCGGAAGGTCCATCTTTTTGGTAGTCTTTGTATTCAGGTCGTAGGCATGAACCGAAACGATGGAGTTGGGATACCCGGCTAAAGGATACTTATAAGTGTAGGATTCCGGATAGGGATCTCCGAGAGGATCGGAATCGCAATAACTGCGATAGTCGTCGAAACTGTAGGCAGGGACTTTTGATTCATCGAACCGGATATAAGCCAATGTATTGTCATCGGAGCTCCAGCGGATTGTATTCAGGATACCGAATTCCTCTTCGTAACCCCAATCGGGAGTCCCGTTGATGATACGATTGCGAACGCCGTCGTTAGTTATTGCATTGTCAGTTGCATAATCCAGATTGGAGATATAGATGTTGTTGTCTCTTTGATACGCTACGCATCGTCCGTCATGAGACAAGACCGCGCCTTGCTGGGCACCCTTTTCGGAAACCTTTTTCATTGTCTGGCGTGCTATGTCGTAGACATAATACTGAGCGCGGAATGTATGGCGATATATTTTTTCCACATCGTTCCAAAGGAGAATTACCTTTTCGTTGTCAGAAATCGAATAACCGTCAAACTCCGAGATTTTAACATCTCCTTTGATTGAGGAGACGTTGAACAGCGTGGAGATTTTCTTACCCGTCTTGTAAGAAAACACCTCTATGGAATTGCCGTCATCCGAAATGCAGGAATATGACTGGCCGTCGGCCATTGGAGTCATCTCCTTGACTCCGGAAGGAGTAGCTATCTTAATATCGCAGTAGTCATCAATACTGAGTTGGGCAGCCGCGGAATATGAAGCAGGTAGCGATGCTGCTCCCAGAGCGACCGCGGCCATTAAGAAGTTGCGTAGTTTCATGGATGTAAGGGTCTTTGTAAGATGTAAGGGTTTAACAAAGATATGATGGTCTAAGAAAAATGCGGACTCCAAATTCCCCGATTCCGGGGATTTGGAGTCCGATAGGTCATTTCATTAATATGCGCGGGCAAAGAGGACCCGACGTGCGGAGGGCTTGCCGGTCACCATGCATACTCCGGGAGTCTCATCTCCATCCAGCGGGATGCAACGGATTGTCGCCTTTGTCTCATTCTTGATCTTTTCCTCGGTTTCAGGAGTGCCGTCCCAATGGGCCAGAATGAAGCCTCCTTTTTCTATCTGCTCTTTGAATTCATCGTATGTGTCGACCGTATAGGTCATCTCATCCCGATACTTCTTTGCCTTCTCAAAGAGATTCTTCTGGATGTCTTCAAGCAGAGTCTCGATATGACCTGCGATTCCTTCAAAGGCCACTGTCTCTTTCTCGAGAGTGTCGCGGCGCATGAGCTCAACTGTGCCGTTCTCGAGATCGCGTTGTCCCAGAGCCAGTCTGACAGGCACGCCCTTCACTTCGTAGTCAGCAAATTTAAAGCCGGGACGTTTGTTGTCGGCATCATCATACTTCACGCTGATCCCTTTTTCCTTCAGTTCGGTAAGCAGCGGCTCAACCTTTTCGGTAATTGCCTTCCGACCCTCTTCATCCTTATAGATAGGCACGATTACTACCTGAATCGGAGCGAGATGCGGAGGAAGCACAAGACCGTTATCATCGGAGTGGGTCATGATAAGCGCGCCCATCAGACGGGTACTTACTCCCCAGGAGTTAGCCCAAACGAGTTCCGGCTTGTTTTCCTTATTTACGAAGGTAACGTCAAAAGCTTTGGCGAAGTTTTGGCCAAGGTTATGGGATGTGCCGCTTTGGAGGGCCTTGCCGTCCTGCATCAGGGCCTCAATAGTATAGGTATTGAGAGCACCGGCAAAACGTTCGGATTCACTCTTCACACCTACGATTACAGGCATGGCCATATAATTTTGTGCGAAATTGGCGTAAAGATTGATCATCTCCACCGTACGCTTCTGGGATTCCTCAGCAGTTGCGTGAGCGCAATGCCCTTCCTGCCATAGGAATTCTGCTGTGCGCAGGAACATTCTCGTGCGCATCTCCCAACGCATTACGTTAGCCCATTGATTGACCAGGATCGGCAGGTCGCGCCATGAATGGATCCAGTTCTTATATGTGCCCCAGATAATAGTTTCAGAAGTAGGACGTACGATGAGTTCTTCTTCCAGTTTGGCCGCCGGGTCTACTATTACCCCATTTCCGTCCGGATCATTCTTCAGGCGGTAATGGGTGACCACCGCACATTCCTTGGCGAAACCCTCTACGTGCTCAGCCTCGCGACATAGGAAAGATTTGGGGATAAGGAGAGGAAAGTATGCATTTTGAACTCCGGTTTCCTTGAACATGCCGTCCAAAGTCTGCTGCATCTTTTCCCAGATTGCATAACCGTAAGGCTTGATGACCATGCAGCCTCTTACTGCTGACTGTTCGGCAAGGTCTGCCTTGACAACGAGTTCATTATACCATTGAGAATAGTTATCTGATCTTTTGGTAAAGTTCTTTAATTCTTTTGCCATGATTTATGGAGGGTTGAAGTATTCTTTTTTACGAAGACATTCTGATTCATTCGCGCCGAAAATGCGTCTCGTATCTATTACAGAAGGAGATCTGAATTAATTGTAATTACGATACGCCCGGAATTTATTAACGAAGACGTTCTGAATCGCGGATCAGTCTCTGGTCGGCTGATATTCTCTGATAAGCCATTGCTACTGCGATCAGAGAGATGAAGGGAGCGCAGACAATGGAGTCCCAGCTGATCTGCCCCCCGTCAATAGTCTGATATCCTAAGATAGCAGCCGCTATGATTACGCATACTATGGCAAGCACTGAAAGCAGGCAGAGACTCTTCTGCAATTTGAAGCTCTTGAAGGAGAAGATTGCAATCAGAGGGAGAATTGCCGATAGCAAGGAGACGGCGAAGAGATACCATGTCGAGATGCCGGCGAAAATAGGTCCTCCGGTAGTAATACCTTCCTGAGAAAGTCCAAGAGCGGTGAAATTGAGAGTAAAGTCGGGGGTCTGAATCTGACCCAAAGAGAGGAAGGAGAAAAGGCCCATAAGCACTACGGCTATGAGCAACAAAACGGATTGCCAACGTTGGATTACCATATTATTTCAAATTATGCACAAATTTTATGCAAAAATAGTAATTTTCCTTTGATTAGACAAATATCATTCATCAAATAGTTTCCGCAATAGCATCCCTATATAGCGGGAGTAAAGCGGATAGTTGGTCAAGGGCATCACTTCCTGAAAACCTGCTATGGAGATAAACATCAATTTCGGTAATATTAAATTTCACCTTTCGGATCAATTTAATATTCTTGAGCATCCTTACGCTTTCCCCCTCCTGCCCGGCAAGGTAATAGAGGTAAAGAGCTAAAATCAGGTCCTTGACAATATTATCCTCCGAGTCCGGTTCCAGATGTTCGATAGTGTCTACACCTGCAGATTCCGACAGTGATTGAGAAGCGAGCAACATCTCGGCATTGTCAATCAGAGGCTGCAGGATTTCGAGTCCTTCCTTGACAGCTTCCGGATTATCAGCCTTTCTTGCCCGGCGCATCGCCAGCAGGCGGATTACTTCATGATTGTCGGGGGCTACGTAAGCCGCCCGATCAAGGAATTTGACCCTCTTCCCGTTTGCATCCACATATTTCCATCCTTTGGATTCAGCGGCAGCGAGAGGCAGCAGATAGGCAAGGTTGTCTTTATCTTTGAAATAAAGGGTTAGCAGGGCCTTCCTGACAGCATCATTATCAGTCGCGGTGGCTGATGCCAGCTTTGCTATTTTGCGGGCGATCCATTCATCTTCAGGAGCTAAGGAGAAAGCATCTATGAATGTGGCAAGAGCATCCTTCTGCAAGGCCGTTTTTTCTTGAGCACTACCGATTTTCTGCTTGCAGAAAGCTTTCCATTCATCTGTAACCTCATACTCCTCAAGCAGACTGTAAACGTCTATGGCATCTTTATAGAAACCCTGTCGGTAATAGTACTCCCCTACGGCCGACATGATTTCTTCTTCGGCAAGAATGTTTCCGATGAAGGGCCAATTGCGAAACTTCTGAGCGTGGTCGAACGGGTTTTCAAATTCACGTTTGGCGCGGAAGAAATTGAAGAAACGGAAAAGAGTGCGAGCGTAGTTGTAAGTTTCCACATCAAACTCCGGCGTCGAAGTATGGAGCATCATTGACTTTACTTCCTCTGTCAGTTCGGCTGCCTGAGCTTCGAATGTGGACCGCAGCAGATTGCGTGCCGACTCGGGCATTCTCTGCATATTGCTGACCATCGCGAATTTATCGGAATCGCATATTCCGGGATTCAAGGAGAACACTTCAAGGAAGGGATGCATTTCTTCGGGCAATCCCATAAGTTCGACTTCCCATTCAGCAAAGGGTCTGAACCAAGAGTCAATCTCATTGAAGAAGGAGTTGCGGCTTGATTGCTCAAACATCGACAGCATCATATCGGCCCCGCTTGACTGCATATTGGTCAGCCGGCGCAGTTTTTTCTCCATGCCGGTCTTTTCCATCATCTTGCTCCATTCGGGATTGTCTTCGAGCTTTTCAAGGTCGATTTCTCCCTCTTCGTTCTTTATGTTCTTCAGAAAATCCGGACCGAATTTCCGGATATCGGGAAAGAGATCTTTCTGCATTTTCTGAAGGTAATTGACGGCGCCTCGCGCCTTGGCCAGAGAAAAGATCACCTCTCTCATCCGGGTATAGAATGTCAGATCATCAGCCATCGTCTCAAAGCGGTTGCGCAGATTCTCATCCCGACTGATCCGCTCCGGATAACGGTCAAGGACGAGAGCGATTCCGACAAGTGCTCTGGCCTTGATCTTTTCCGATTCCGCTTTAGATTCTATAGTCAGGAGAGCATTGAATTTTGCCCTGTCGTAAGCTTGAAGAAGATTCATAATCAAAGCGCCGACCAAGACTCCTCTCAGGGAAAATGAAATGTCGGAGTCTGTAGCTACATTGACAATGGAGGTCAGATCCCGGGATTTGCCGGGAGGAAGAGTCCAGACAATTGAAAATATATCCTTAAGGGCCATGTTCTGGGCTGTCAGACTCTTTCGGTAATCTTCCGACTCCGGACCCGTAAGCTGACGGGCTGAATCCGCACTGAGGTATCGCCCGAGTGCTTCTGAGAAGTTTAATCCGGAAAAGGCTGCCAGACGTGCCCGGGTATAAAATAAATCGGGAGAATCTTTTTCGTTCTCCTTGTAATATATGTATTCAGAAAGATCCAGGAGATCTTCCTTTACTTCATTAAGTTGCACGTTTCTCAGAGGATCCGGATGACCCTCGCGAAGGAATCGTAGTAAGAAGGAATATGTGGAGGCTATTCGGTTTAGGATGTCGAGCGAAGCGGAGTCACGCAGCGTGAGAAGTCGAGAGCGTAATAAGTTGATAGCCTCAAGGATGTGGCCGGCTTCTATCTCAATCATGATTGAGTTTCTGAAATCAGAAGGTTTTAGCATATTTCAATAAGTAAGAGAGGTATATTCGATTTTTTGGTTGAGAATAATTTGATTTTCTACATGGCCGCGAATAGTCGCGTCCTCTACTTGACGAAATCTTATTCTCTGAGGGCGCAATATATTGCGCTCATACCTGGAGAATTATTATTCTCTTTGGGCGCGAAGAATCTCGACCCAACAGTTTGGAATAAAATTAAGTCGAAAAGGCAAGGCCTTTCCGACTATATAACAAATATCGCGCCAATTTTATCTTTATGCGGGGTCTAAGACCCCGTCCCACAAAAAATGTTAAATTCCGGGTCGCAGATGTGCCCCGAA
>CAYTOR010000003.1:5302-34104 GCA_964439505.1 uncultured Sangeribacter sp. | reverse complement strand
TTTGATGAAATCAAAATTTAGTTGGCGGGAGCTTTCGCTGAATTTAGTATTGAAGTTATTGGGGTATTGAGCGGATGTTATGCCTGCGCGGCGGCGGGGGCTTTTGCTGAGTCCGGTTTTTTGTCGAATTTCTCGAAGACGGAGTGTTTGGAGATGAATTCGGGGACTGTAGCTTTCATGAGGATGACGGAATTATCGATGTCGACGGAGAGAGCATATTCACGCAGGCGGTCGACACATCCCGAGGCGGCCTCATACTCATATTCGCGGACCTTGGCGCGGAAGATGCGGTCATGATCGGTCGGCAGGGTATTTTCTTTAGTCGCCAATACTTCTTCATATAGTTTTTCGCCCGGGCGCAGACCGGTATATTGGATTGCGATATCTAAATCAGGCTGGAAACCGGCCAGCGATATCATACGGCGCGCAAGGTCATCGATTTTGACTGGCACACCCATGTCGAAGACGAAGATCTGCGTGCCGTTAGCCATTGTGGCCGCCTCCATCACCAGGCGGCAGGCTTCCGGGATGGTCATGAAGAAGCGGCGGATATCCGGGTGAGTTACGGTAATCGGGCCTCCCTTCTCGATCTGCTCGGCGAAGCGAGGGATTACGGAGCCGTTCGATCCGAGGACGTTGCCGAAACGGGTAGTGACGAAAGTGGTCTTCCCCTTCTTTGTGCCGTTTTCGATAGCCAATCCCAAGGACTGAACGTAGATTTCCGCTAGGCGCTTGGTGCATCCCATGATGTTGGTCGGATTGACGGCCTTGTCGGTAGAGATCATGACCATCTTTTCAGCTTCATACTCGACGCATTTGTCTGCTACGTTCCGCGAGCCAACGACATTGGCCAGGATGGCCTCGCAGGGATTCTCCTCCATCAGCGGGACGTGCTTATAGGCTGCGGCATGGAACACTATTTCCGGACGATACTTGCTGAAGACATAATCCAGCCGGTCGGGCTGACGGACGTCGCCGATGATAGGCGTGAAGTAGAGGCTCGGATACTTTTCCTCAAATTCCAGTCTGACGTTATGGAGCGGAGTCTCGGCGTTGTCAAACATGAGCAGATGCTTCACTCCGAGCTGGGCCAGCTGACGGCAAAGTTCCGACCCGATCGAACCGGCCGCACCGGTCACCAGGACGGTCTTGCCGCTCATCGAATCCCGGATTTCCTTCATGTTGATTTCGATTTCCGGGCGTCCGAGGAGATCTTCGATCCGGATATTGCGGATCGAACTCATATTGAATTTTCCGTCCTTAACCTCATCGATACTCGGGGCGATATAGGTCTTCAGACCCAATTCGAGGCAAGCCGGTATGAGGCGGTTTTTCTCGTCGCGTGCGTCGGGAAGATAGGCGAAGAGGACGCCCTGAATCTGATGGCGCTCGCGGATACGCAGCAGGTCGGTAGTATCCTTGAAATGATAGATGGGCTTGCCCATCAGCAGATTCTTGTTGAGTTCCTTGTTTTCAGTATCTAAGAATCCCTCTACGGAGAAATGCGGCGACAGGCGCAGCCGGGTCAGCATGGCTACTGATTTCTCACCGATGCCATAGACCAGAATTCTGGTTTTCCCCGTATCTGTCTGTCCGCGCCGTGCGAGCCAATAGACGGTCAGCATGATGACGCGGGTCAGCAGCAGGCCGGCGATAGTGATGAGGAAGTCAGTCAGGATAAGCATCATGACGATGCGCGCCGTCAGCTGAGGGATAAAGAGGGAGATCCCCATCAGCAAGACGATTTCCTTGCAACCGACGGCCATGCAGAGGCGTGCCAGATCGCGGAGTGTCGAGAAGCGGATTACGAGTTTATAGGCGCTCGTAGCGACGAATCCGAGGACAGAGCCAACCAGCGCTGTCATCAACCAAGTCAGGATAAACCCGTTGGTCACTATGGATTCCGCTCCGAGCAGATAGACGAAGAGAATGACGATACCCGAAGCGATCATCGAGGTGATCGTATCGATCGTCAGAACTATAGTCGAGCGTAAATAATTGTCAGTTGATAAATTAAACATACCCAGAGAGTGAAATCGAATCACAAAGTTAGCAAAAAATCCTCATATTCGCAATTTTACCCCTCAAAAGAATCCTAAATGACTTGGAAAAGAAATTCCAAATGAACCTCAAAAGAATTTACAGAAGAATATCAATAGAAATTCCAATGAATCTGAAAGGTATTCCAAAAAGAATTACCGGGATTTCAGGCGGAGGTAGAGGAATTTGTAGAGGAGGCTGACGGCGACGGTAGCGAGGAGGATGATTGAGAAGTTTTGCCAGCGTGGGAGTGCGCCGATTCCCAAGAAGATCGAGAGTTGGATGATCGGGGCGCGGAAAAGATACATTTCAAAGGAGAAGTTATATCTGTGGCGCCACCTTGAATCGGTCTTTTTAAAGAGGGAAATACCCAATAGGAGCATGCTGTAGGCAAACGGACAGATGATTATATCGCCGAACGGTATGACTGTGATAGACAGGACGAAAAGGACTCCTGCGGTAATGGTAAGCAGACTTAGATGACGCTCTATCTTCTCACGATAGAAATAGATCATCATGCCGGCATAGAAATAGGCCATCTGTCCGAAAAACTGTCGTCCGAGGATATTATAGATCTCCTTTTGGGTGGCTACATGGAGCATTACGAACCCGAACCGGTAAATGATAGAGAGGATGATCAGCGATAGCAGGATGAGGTTGCGCTTCATCCTCCACTTGCGGATAAGAAAAAATACCAAAGGGACCGACAGATACAGACACCAGTCGACCTTCATTGTCCAAAGCGAAGGATTGACGGAGTCGGTAGCGAATTGCGGTCCGTCGAAAACTCCCGGCAAGGAAGGATGAAGCCAGTTGAGAAAGGTAAGGTTGGCAGCCAGATATTTATAGAGATCCGGCGACAGGAAATAATCCTTCAGCGACAGCGAAGAGATGAGCGAAAATCCGACGGCGCATATCACGACGATGAAGATGTAGGGTGGAAGGATATGGCGCGCCCTGCGGCGGATATACCCGGAGAGGGAGTCGGATTTAAGGAAGGTCGGATAGACTACGAACCCTGCCATAGCAAAAAATCCGGCGACGAAGAAGTAGGAGACTCTTGTCAGCGGACTTTCGTAATTATTCAGTATGAAGAAATGACTGATTATGATGCAGGTCGCCAATACGTAGCGCATGACGTCCATCAAGGGATAATAGGGGTGACTTCCTTTAGTCGATGCCATCCTTCAATTGATTGTTGCTCGGATTGCCTGTCTTAAACCCGGATTGCCTGTCTTAAATAATCCTTGGCATAAGGAAAGATAGAACCTTCTTATTATAATTCAGGATTCGTAAGAGTTGAGGGTCTTACGAATCCTGAAGTGATTATTTATTGATGATGAAATAGACGTCCGGATTATTTTTCAGACGGTATTCGCCGGCGGGATAATCGGCGGGGTGAAGCTGCAGGCTGCCTTCGGAGGGCTGAGGAAGAGAGAACTCATTGCCGGTGGCGTCGAGGAGGGAATAATCCGTCGCGTTATCAAGGCCGTAAAGGTTGATATAACCGCTGTAGTGAGGTTCTACGACACGCGGGGATACCGATGGAACTGACGCTACATAGGGATGAGACGAGCCCGCGAGGCAATATTCCATCAATCCATAATAGGAGCCGACGAAAATTGAATTCGTAGCCGGATTGTAAAGGATGCTGAGGTAGGTTGTCTTCGGCAGGATGGAATTGTCAGGCGAGAATTCATCCAGCACAGTCGACATGTCGGGCGACAGGCAGACAACCTGGCCGTCATCGAATACAAACCATTTGCGGTTTTCGCCGTCGATCGTCATTCCGACCGGACCAAAGGAACCTCCTGTTCCGAAGTGATTGATGCAAGCGCCATCGGAAAGGCGGAAAGGCTGGATGAGTGTCAGTTTCGGCTGCTCATTGTCGAAGATATCTTCGCGGGAGGCTGTATAGACGCCGTAGCGGGTGCCCATGATGAAATTGCCGTTTTCAGGGTCCTCCAGGAATCCGTAAGGCCAGGTGACACGCTCAGTGACGTCTCCGTTCTGGTCGATGATATTCTTGAGTGCTACGCAGCGGTCGTCGGAGGTGTCTTCGAGGGTCCCGTTATGGTCATAGAAGTAAGAGTCATACCAGGTATTGTTGGAGATATGCACGATTATATTCTTATTCTTTTCCGTTTTCGCAGCGTATACGGATCCGTGCATGGGTCCTTCTATTCCGGGAATCTCGATGATCTTCATCTCATGTCCGGCATAACCGTTCTTATCCTTGACCTGCCCGCGGTCCTCGGCGGTCCAATACCAGAGTTCGCCGTGTTCCGGTTTGGAGGGGGTCCAGAGGCGGCAAAACGCTGTCCAGAGGGTTCCGTCGTTATCATAGTCGAAGTCCGAGAAGGCTGTCAAAGCCGGGTATTCGCTTCCGTTCTGAGGATCGGTGACGTTGACGCGGTTGGCGAATGCCGGAGCGTAGTTGCTTCGGGTAAGCATCATAATGTCGGAAGGGTCGGCAAGGTTCTGGCGGCGGATACCCCTTTCCTGGCTGCACATATAGACATAATCCGGATAGACGGCATCGGCCGAGAGGCCGCGGCTGTCGGCGAGAAGGGGGTTATTGGCGGTATAGAGCCAGCCTCCTTTATAATTAGTCTTCGATACGGAGTGGACGTCCCATTGGCCATCTTTGTAGGAAGAGAGGCCGTCAGAATGGCCGTTATCCGGGCGGAAAGAGTGGCTGCGGCCATCGCTGCGAGCCATCAGGCCGTATTTGGGAGAATATGTCAGTTCCTTGGGCATTCCTGCGCCAAGCGCATTGAGTTCTACGATTTTTCCGTCATTGAGGTCAGTCCATTTCGCAGCGGAGGTCAAGCCCTCGACGTGGCGCAGAGAGAATCCCTGACGGGGTACGAAGAGACGGAAATCCTGACCGTTATATGTCGCGCAGCTTTTATATCTCGAAGCGCCCGCCTGACTGTCGGGACCGGCGGTAAGATCCTTTCTCATAGTGTAAAGGAACTCTTTTTTATAGTCCGCTTCAGCAGTTGCGGAAGAATAGTCGATCGGTCGGCCGAGAACGTCGATCATATAGATGTCAGTCTCGTTATGAAACATCCACCCCTTTTCGGTAGGGGAGATCAGGGCTTGATCCCGGAATCGGGGAATCATGGTCTCGAAAGATCCGAGAATCTTGTAATTGACAGAAGTGCTGGCGAGATTGGCTACCCGGCAGTCCTCTTCGGCAGGATTCTGAGGGAGAGTGAGGATATTGATCGATATGCCGTCGACATTTGAAGCCAAGGCCGGAGCGAAAAACAATATGGTATTCTCGCTTACGGGATAAAGACCGAATCTTGACTTGATGTGATTCTGATCCAATATGCCGGCGGGAGCCGACGCGGAAGAGGACGTCAGCGGTTGGGTTTCATCTATAGAGATGGGATTGGCCTCCAAGGGGAATGTGCGGAGGATTCCGTCGGCAGAGAGGATGACATTGCCTTGGAAAATGTTGGCGAAGTCGACTCCTTGTTTGAAATTGAAAATCTTCTCAATTGCGGCGGTCTCCAAGTCGGCGATTATCAGGCCGAAATCCGCTCCGATGACTACCTTTTCTCCGTCGGGAGTGAAAGAAAAGCTACGGAAATTCAGGCCGCCCGGCTGATTGAAATTTTTAAGGTCCTGATTGGAGAGCACGCGGCCGTCATCGTAAATGAGGTCGAAGCAACCGTTGTTATATCCGGCGGCAAGGCATTTTGATGATTGGGAGTATTCAATGGCGGTGACGTTGAGGCCGGATGTGGAGAGACGCGTGGCGACAGGTTCCATTTTGCCGTCAGGGTCCTTCTTGTCATAGCGCGCCAATATCAGCGGAGTCTGATGATAGGCATCCCCTGCGTCGACATAAAGGTCATTCGGGGCGGCCGCATTGAGGTATAGTCCTCCGGTGATAAGGGCATAGACGTAGTTCTCGCCCTCGATAAGTTTCTGGACGTTATTGGTGGCCTGAGCTACGTTGGCGGTAGAAAATTTAGAAGAATGGAGGTAAGAATATATGTCGAGAGTGGGGTGGCTGACCCATTGTCCGGGGACTTCGGCATTTGCCGCGAGTCCGGCCGTAATAAGAGTGGCTAAAAGGAGATTACTTTTCAGATTCATGATTATGTCAGTGGCTTCAGATGCCTGGAAAAGACTAACGATAAAAGACGTCCTGCACGTCTTGGATAATGGAATCCTCGGCCGGGGCCGAGTGCGATCCATTCGGTTAAACATAACGCAATACGTAGATATAACGCAAAACGTCGTAGTTTATTATTTGTTGGCCTCCGACCCGTCGGTCGGGGCTGTCGTCGGGTCGAAGGCGGATGAGCGGGTTGCTCCGGTTGTCAGGCCGAGGATCGGGTCGAGGATCGATCGGTCATTGCGCAGACGGGGGATTTTACGCTGGCCGCCGAGTTTATGGTTTCCCTGACTGTTGAGCCAGGCGTCGAAAGTGCCGTTCTCGACCGGGATAATCTCCGGAGCGTCGAGGAAAATTCCGTCGAAGCGTTTAGCCGCATAATCGGAATTAAGGTTCTTAAGCTCAGCGTCGAGCAAGTCGCGGAATTTTTCGAGATCTGCGGGCGGCGCGTCAAATTCGATAAGCCATTGATGGCGACCTTTACGGCGTCCGCGGGCATAGACGGGTCCGGCGGTATAATTGCTGATCCTTACTCCCGTAGCGCTGCAGGCCGTAGCGATCGCGCGCTCGGCGTTGTTCTCCATCAGTTCTTCGCCAAAGGCGTTGATGAAGGATTTCGTGCGTCCGGCGACGCGGAGTTTGACCGGATTGACGGCGGTCACTTCGACTGTATCCCCGAGCCGGTAACGCCAGAGGCCGTTGCAGGCGGTGATGATCATTTCATAGACTTTTCCGACTTCCAGTTTATCGGCTGTGAGGGGTTCGGCTTCCGGCTCTTCGATAGGGAGGAACTCATAGAATATACCCCGGTCGATGAGCAGCAGCATGCCGTCGTTTTCCCGTGAGGCCTGGGTAGCGAAGAAGCCTTCCGAGGCATTGTAGGTCTCGAAGTAGCGCATTTTTCCGGGTGCGGTCAACTGCGAGTACTCTTCCCGGTAAGGCTCGAAGGATATTCCGCCGTGGAAGAAGACCTCCAGGTCAGGCCAGATATCGGCTGTAGAGGAGACTCCGGCCAAATCGAGCGCGCGGAGGATGACCCTGAGCATCCAGGAGGGTACGCCGCTGAGGTTGGTGATGTTCTCCTTGACGGCCGCCTTCGCGATAAGATCCAGTTTGGAATGCCAGTCCTTCATCAGGGCGATCTTCTTCGAGGGGATGCGGAAGAGGTTGGCCAAAGGATTTATGTCATCTATAAGGGTTGCCGACAGGTCGCCCATTTTGACCTTTGGATTTGCGACTTTGACCTGAGTGTCGAAGCTGCCGCCGAGAATGAGACCCTTGCCGCTAAACATCCTGCTTTCCGGGAAGCAGCGCAGATATTGGCCGACTACGTCGCTCCCTCCGGCATAATGGTTGACCCGGAGGGAATCGCGGGTGACCGGTATGAGCTTGGATCGGCCGCCGGAAGTGCCGCTCGATTGGGCGAAGTTCAAGCACTTTCCCGGCCATAGGATATCTTTTTCCCCCTCGGCCATCCGCATGATGTCGTTTCGGAGAGCTTCATAATCTATGATCGGGACCGTTGCGGTGAATTTCTTATATGGATCTTCGGAGCGAAGTATTTCCTCAAATCCATTGCGTTGGCCATACTCCGTCGTGGCGCCTTTGAAAAGGAGCCAGCGGAGCTGCCGGATCTGGATATCCGGTGTAGAATCCTTCCAGGCCTCTATGCGGTTGCTGTCGCGGCGGAAGATTGCTTTCGCTATGGGGGTGAGGTTCATTTTCCTTTATCTCTGATTATATCTAAGTCAATTAAGCCGGTCGGTGGCCGCGCGCTTGATGTGGTGGACCTGATAGACAAGCATGCAGGCGGCGACGACAGTGGAGACGCAGTCGCTTATCGGGAAGCAGGACCAGACGCCGTTGAGTCCGAACTTTGGCGGCAGGATCAGCAGCAGGGGAATCATGAAGATGATCTGTCGCGTCAGACTCAGGAAGATAGCCTTGCCCGCCATCCCGAGGCTCTGGAAGAAATTGGTCGAGACGATCTGGAATCCTACCATCCAGAAGCCTAAGGTAGTAATGGACAGGCAATTTACGGCTGCCTTGATCTGCTCCGGATCGGTCATGAACATGGAAGCGACCTTTTCGGGAATGAAATGGCCGAGAAGGGAGCCGCAGGTAGTGATGACCAACGCGGTCCCGGCGGCCAGGCGCAGGGTGCGGAACAGGCGGTCGTACTTGCCCGAGCCGTAGTTATAGCCGATGATCGGCTGCATGCCCTGACAGATACCTATCACGACAAAGACGAATATCGTCACGAAACGGTTGAAGACGACTACTGCGGCTATGGCGTTGTCGCCTCCATATTTGAGCAGGGAGTTATTGACGATAGCATTGATGACCGAGCCGGCGACATTGATCAGAAACGGCGCCATGCCGATATAGAGCACTGACCGGATGACGCTCCAGTTGAAGCGGAAAGTGCCGCGGACGAAATGCAGGGTATTGTTTTTATTGAAGAAATGGCTCATCACCCAGATGCCGGTGATGAGCATGGAGATGTCGGTAGCTATAGCGGCGCCGCGGATGCCCCAATGGAAGCCGAAGAGGAAGAGCGGAGCCAGGATACAGTTGAAGACCGCCCCCATGATATTGGTAAGCATGGCTTTTCCGGGATAGCCCGAAGCGCGCATGACATTATTGTATGAGAAGGTAAGATTGATAAGCACCATGCCGGGCAGTATCCAGAGGATGAACTCCTTGGCGTAGGGGAGGGTGGCTGCCGAGGCGCCAAACATCTTCAGGATCGGCTCGACGAAAATGCCGAAGACGGTAATATACGACAATCCGATGATTATAGTCAGTTGGACGCTGTTGCCCAGGATTATCTCCGCCATGCGATGGTCCTTCTGACCTAAGACGATCGAAATCCTGGTCGCCGCGCCGGCGCCTATGAGCATGCCCAAGGCTGTAGCCAAGGTCATGACCGGGAAGGTCACGGCGATACCGGCCACGACGTTCGGGTCGTCGATCGCATGGGCGATGACGATGGAGTCAATGATATTGTAGAGCGCGGAGACGACAGTGCCGATGACGGCCGGCAGGCTATACTTGATCAACAGCTTCCAGACGGGAGCGTTGGCAAGTTCGAGCAGTCGGGCGTCTTGTTGCGGTACTGCAGGCGATTCAGACTTAGGGTTCATGGTCGGAAGTTCATAGCGGGTTGATTTTCTGTTCGGCGCGCTCCCAATCCGCGGGCGTGTCAAGGTCGAGGCTGCGGTCAGGGGGCATTTCGACGGGTATTATCCGGGGCAGGCGTGAGATCTCATGCTTCCGCAGCAGCTGCGGGTTGAGGACATAGACCGCACCGTTGAATTCCCAAACTTTGGGGGCATCCTGGCGCCGGGTATATCGGCCGGCACCTTTGGAGATATGGAGGAATCCGTCGGCGTCCGTCTCGAAAGCGGAATAGTACGGATTGGTCCGGGCCTCCGAGACCGAAACTGCCATGCCGGGCATATCATCCTGTCCGGCCTTCATGGCGGCTGACTCGTAGGCCTTGACGGCATTGAGGATATCCTCCGGCCGGCGGAAAGGTGAGGTCGGTTGAAGCAAGACGATGGCGTCATATTCCTTCCCCTCGGCCTTCAAGGTATCATAGGCGTGAAGGATGGCATCACGCGAAGATGAGGTATCTGTAGCTAAGGAAGCCGGACGCAAAAAGGGGACTGTCGCACCGTATCGCCGGGCGACCTCAGCGATTTCCTCCGAATCGGTCGATACGATTATGTCAGTTGAGTCCGCACCGGCGGCGAGGGCATGCCGGATGGAATGTCCTATTAATGGAACGCCTCCGAGAGGCTTTATGTTCTTGCCCGGTATGCCTTTGCTTCCTCCGCGGGCCGGGATCAGATACAGATACTTCATGAATGGAAATGTTTTTGAGGGAAAGGCCGGAATGGATAGGAGAGGATAGTGGAGGCTATTCGGCCGACGGTATCCTCGCCGGCGTAGGGATTCTCCGCCGAAGCGGCGAATTGCCGGAACTCATCCGAGATCAAACGTTGAAGTCCCTCGCTTATATCCTCCGACGATACTCCGCAATGGATAACAGCCGCTCCGCATTCCCTTCCCTTCTGGCGCTGACCTATATTAAGGCTTCCGACTCCCAAAGAGGGGGTTTCGACCAGTGCGCTTGAGGAATTCCCGACGATACCCCGGCTCAAAGCGGCTGCCGACAGATAGCGGCGTCGCCCTAAAGAGGGGATAACTTTAACACGCCCGGCCATTTTCTGTTCGAACTCCCGTAGGGATTCGATCAAGGGCCGCGGGTCTATATCCGAGTTGGGGTAAGTCAATATCAACCGATAATCGGCAGGGAGACTTTCGAGAGCTTTGAGGAGATTCTCCTGGACCTCGAGAGGGGAGACAGGTTCGAGAGTGGCGGCGTGCAGGGTGACGATCAGGAATTTCTCGCCCGGGTCCCAGCCGTCGAGCGATTCGGCAAGTTCGGCGCGGGTCATTCTCGGAACCTTGCCGGAATTTTCCACTCCGATGGCTCCTACCGGGAAGACATTGGCCGGGTCTTCCCCCATCTGAATGATGCGTTGCGCGCAGAGCTTGGTCTCCGGGAAATGGAGAGTGGCCATTTTTGTAATGGCGTGGCGTACGGAGTCGTCGAATGCACCCTCGGAGACGGTGCCTCCGGCGATGTGGACGATCGGCACGCCGCTAAGCAGGGCGGCCGAGGCGATTCCGAGCATTTCGCAGCGGTCGCCGAGCAGCAGCAGTACGTCGGGTTTGAGTTCAGCCAATGCCTCGGTAGCGCCTTTTGTGGCCATAGCCATGATTTGTGGCGCGGAGCCTTCGGCCGGGAAGACGGCAGCAGGTTGGAAACCGTCGTGCCGGATTTCCTGAATTGTATCGCCCATCTCCGGGATCAGATGCTGATGGGTCACCATGATGCAGACATCCGCTCCCATGGAGCGGAGGGCGGCGGCGGGAGGCTGAAGAAGCCCCCAATCGGCACGGGTACCGGTAGCGATGGCAATTTTCATTTGATTGGCAATAGGTTGAAACTTATTACCAATCAAATGAGAAGTAATAAGTAATTGAAGAATAAGTAACTATTAGCCTCGAAGGGCTAATTATATCAATTCATCGTAGTCGTAGTCGCGGTCGGCTCGGCTGCCGATGATTTCGTCCCATCGCATCGGGGAGATGCCGTTGCCGGGACGTTTTACGGTTATGTTCTCTTCCGTAAATACTTCCCCCTTCTTGATCGGGCGCGCCGCTACGATGCTCTTGCGCGCCACTTCGATATTGGGGATCTCAGAGGGCGCGGGAGCCTTTACGCCATCGCCCATCGCCGCCTCAATATGGCGGACCTGCTCTATGAGCGAAGTCAGTTCGTCGGGTTCCAGAGAGGCCTTATGGTCGGGGCCCGGAAGAAGACGGGAGAGAGTGAAATGCTTTTCGATTACTTCCGCTCCCATTGCGACGGCCGCCAGGCTCACCTCAAGGCCGCGGGTATGGTCGGAATATCCGACTCTCACCCCGAGCCGGTCGCGGATGGAAAGCATCGCCCGGAGGTTGACGTCGGGATAGGGGCACGGATATTCGGTTGTGCAATGAAGTACGATTATGTCATCCGTGGTAAGGCGGGATTCGGAAGGGTAATCCGGATGCGACCCTGTCAGGATCTTCACGGCGTCTTCGATCTCCCCCATTGTAGCCATTCCGGTCGAGAGGATTACGGGTTGGCCGGCCAAGGCTATCTTGCGCAGATAGGGAAGATTGGTGATTTCTCCGCTGGGGACTTTCATCCAGTCCTGGCCGAGGTCAGCAAGAAGGTCGATGGAGATGAGGTCGAAGGGAGTGGACATAAACCCGATTCCCTCTTCTTCGCAGAGTTGCTTCAGACCGGCATAATCCTCCAAGGGGAGATGGATAGCCTTGCACATCTCCAGTTGGGATTCAGCTTCGCCGGTGGTAGATTTCTGGTATTCAGCCTTTGGAGCGAAAGAAGAGATGACAAGTTCAGGTTTCGCTGTCTGGAACTTGACATAATCCGCTCCGGCTTTTTTGGCGGCGCGGACCATTTCGCGTGCGAGCCGCAGGTCACCGTTATGGTTTACTCCGGCCTCGGCTATGATAATGATATGATGAGGTTTCATCGGGGTCTAAATTTTTACCGGCTCATTGTTGAAGAAGATAGCTTCCTTCTGATACCGGGCCATGAGGGTTCCGGAGATCCAGTCGTCGCAGGGGGTCACTCTCATGCCGAGAGCTTCGCGAAGGAGATAATCCGTGATCGGGGCGCCGGCGAAAATCGAACAGAGCACTCCTCCTCCGAGTCTGGGATTGATTTCCATGAGCATGAAGCGTTCGGAGTCGAGGTCTTCGAGGAACTGCAGGGTTACGGGGCCGCGGAAATTGAATTTTTCCAATACCTTCCGGCTCATTTCTATCAGCCGCTCGGAATGGAGAGTCTGGGTGCGGGTGACTTCCCCTCCCATGATCTCCATTCTCAGACGGGGGACGGTCACGAGGATTTCCCCTTCCTGAGAGATATAGCAATCGACGGTAAACTCGCGGTTATTGGCGATAAATTCCTGTACGAGATAGTCCTGAAGGTTTTCGAGGTGCATCAGGGCTTCAATGGTGTTGAAGACCTTTATCCCCCGGGAAGCGGAACCATGGCGCGGCTTGGCGATCGCCGGCATTTCGGCGTTCAGGACGGAATATGTGCGCGGGATGGGGAGGTCGGCCTGCTTGAAGACCTTCGCGGCTTCGACTTTATCAAACATGATCTCGGCCAACCCCGGTTCGATGACGGGTACGAAGACGTCAGGGAGTTCGAGTTTGCAGCGGGCGGCCACTTCGATGGCGCCGTCTACGAAGGGGAGGATCATCTTGATGTCCTTTTCCTTACAGATCCGGCAGATATCGCTTACTACTTCAGGATCGCTCCACTTCAGGCCGACTATCACCTCCCCGATGACGGCGATGGGGACCTCCTTAAGGAGTTCGTAGCTGATGATTTTCACCTCATATCCCAGGCGTTGTCCCGAGCGGATGAGTTGTTCGGCCATGGATACGCGGCGGGCGCCTCCGAGCATCAATATGTTGATAGATTGCTTCATACGTTGTAGATATTGGTTTTATAGCGTGCGAGGTTTTCGGGGTTTGAGAACCATTCGATCGTCCTGGCGAGTCCTGCGCGGATGTCGACCTGCGGGCGCCAGTCGGTCAGTTCGGTAATCTTGGTATTGTCGCCGCAAAGGCGGAAGACCTCGCTTCCGGCGGGACGGATTCTTGCCGGGTCCTTGACCCAGTTGACGTCTGCATCCATGAGTTCGGCTATTGTCGACAGGGTATCCTGCATGGAGATTTCAGTTCCGGTAGCGATATTGACCTCCTGTCCGATTGTCAGCGGAGAGCGGGCGAGGGCTATGAAGCCGGCGGCAGTGTCGCTGACAAAGTTGAAGTCGCGTGTCGGGGAGAGGTCGCCGACCTTGATTTCCCTTTCGCCGGCTGCGATCTGGGAAATGATTGTAGGAATGATGGCGCGGGCCGACTGACGCGGACCGTAGGTATTGAAGGGGCGGACTATCGTCAGCGGCATCTCAAAGGCGTTATAGAAACTCATCGCGATAGCATCCGCGCCGATTTTTGAGGCCGAATAAGGGCTTTGCGGCTGCCGTGGATGGTTTTCGTCAATGGGAACGTAGCGGGCAGTCCCGTAGACTTCCGATGTCGAGGTGACGAGCAGCCGCCCGGTCCCTGCATCGCGGCAGGCCTGGCAGATATTGAGAGTCCCCTTGACATTGGTATCGACGTAGGAATCCGGGGCGACGTAAGAGTAAGGGATGGCGATCAGGGCCGCCAGATGAAAGACCGTGTCGCGGTCTTTGACAAACTCCCGGCAGAAGTTGGGGTCGCGCACGTCGCCTGTGACGATCTCCAGATTCGGATGGGAAAGCCCTTCAAGCCAACCCCAGTTGTTGAAGGAGTTATATTGGGCCAGGGCGCGGACATTATAGCCCTCGGCAAGGAGAGCTTCCGTCAGATGGGACCCGATGAAACCGTCGGCGCCGGTCACTGCTACATTTTTCATACTACGATCATTTGTTTTTAAGGCCTTCAAACGACAGGATATGACGTTTTTTCTTTTCCTCCACGATTTCGGAAATCTTGAGGAATATTGCTGTTTCCTCGACTTTGCCGAAACCATAGTTGATTGCCGTCCCGAACATTTTCATCGTCGGGGAGAGCGACATATAGGCGTTCACCAGAGGGGGGATATTCTTCCCCATCTGCCTGATGAGCGAATGTAGAATCTTATAGTCATCGCGGAAAGTCTCGCCGTTGAATACAGATCTGACGGCGGGGGAATCCGCTTTGCTCGGCAGGGGATTATGCGGGCGGACCAGTCCGCTGCGGTCATAGAAGTGCTTGCGCAGGAATCCCAATATCAGATCCCGGGCATATTCCCCGAAGGTCGGATACATGGTCACCTTTCCGAAGAGATACTCGATCTCGGGATAGATTACGGTCAATGCGCCCAGGCCGTCCCAAAGGTTGTCGAGGGAATAGAGGGCTTTCTGTCCGGCTCCGGAAGCCTGATAGCCGGTAGAGACGAAAGACCGGCCCAATTCCAAGGTCCGCGGAAGATAACGGGAGATGAATTCCGGGGAGAAGTCAAACATGTGGGATGTGGCTATTCTTGGTTTTCCGTCTTCAATCCTGACATCGCTGCCGAGGATGAAGCGGTATCCTCCTATGATTTCCTGCGCGGCCGGATCCCAGACGATGAGTTGGCGGCAAGGGGGATCCATGAGGTCGAACTCATCGATATCGCAGGCTTTCCCGGTGCCCCCTCCGGCAGCCCGGAAGGCCTCTTCGCGCAGACGGCCGATCTCGCGCATGGTATTGGGCGCGTTGACGGCGTCTACAATGTAGATGAGGTTATTAGCCTTGTTTGTCTGGCGCAGCAGACACTCCGGCGTCAGCTCGGCAAGGATTGCCTCGCGGTCTATTTTCGGGATTATTTCCTCCATGAATGATAGTCTGATAAACTCTCATACACCTCTTATCCGGGGGAATCAGAGGTGAACTTTGGTTCCTGAAAATGCAAAGATAATAATTCTCGGCCAAATATTTGCTCTCCGGAAGCCTCAAACTTGCCTTCCGGCAGGCTTAACCTGTCAGTCGGCCTCCGGGCCGGTCGATAAAGTATTTCGATGAAAATGAAATTCTCTGAATCATCGGCATGGGCTATACTTCAGCGGCGCACCCAGGTATAATGGCTTTTACGCGACGGGTAATGGTTGAGGAAAAAGAGGAAATTGCCTATTGGTCGCCACAACATGAAGGGGATGACTCCCCAGAATAGCCTTACTGCTTCCAGCCGCGTAGCCAATCTCCGATAGGTCAGGATTTCATATAGCCAGAAACCTATGATCAGTAGCAGAGCCACTCCCAGAGTTATTATCTCGGAGTAGCCTGCAGATATTCCGTCGGCGAGCATAAGGATCTCGGGCAGGATCGTGATGATGATGCAAACGAATGCGGCTACGGATAGCCATTGGGCCCAAGCCAATGATGCGGCTCTCAGGAACGGGGACTTCGGGAGATATTTCCGGGTAAACGCGTAGCGGTCCTTATATTCGACGTGCATCCGGTTGGCTTCCGATTCCCAGCGGGTATCAGCGAAAGAGTCGGGATTGAGGACTAAGACTCCGTCTGATCCGTTGCTTATCGCAGTGATGAAGATATCATCGTCGCCGTCGACAAGGGTCAGTGAGGAAGAGTATCCTTTTGCCTCGAAGAAGAGATGGCGCCGGAAAGCTAAGTTAAAGCCGTCGCCGCGGTAAGGATGTCCTTCGATTGCGGCAGTCATCCATTGAGCGGAAGTCAGGACATTATCCATCTGGCGATACCATTTTGCAGGGCCTTTATAGTCGGCAAAAGTAGGATGGACATAACCGCAGGCTATATTGACCTCCGAGTCGGCGAAAGGTTCGGCCATAGAGCGGAGCCATTTGTCAGAGCGGGGTTTTACGGAAGTGGAGGTCGTCACCACGACTTCTCCCGAAGCCCGCTTGATGCCGATAGTCTGGGCGAGTTTGCGGCGGCTGAGATTATGGGAGCCCGGGGGGATGAATGTCACATGCAGATTGCCGACATTCTCATACTTTTCGGAAATCATGGCAGAGGCCTCGGCCGAGGCGTCGCAGACCAGGATGACCTCAAAATCCGGGTAATCCTGTCCCAAGAGCAGATCGATATACTCCTCCAAATTATCCTCGTCGCGGAGAGTATAGGCTACTACAGAAATCTTCGGGAGCGCCTCCAGTCCGGTGGGACGAGTTTCGTAAGAAGCCACTTTTCTCCAGGGAGCCAAACCATAGATGATCGCGGCCCCGACAAGAATGGCAGTGACAATCAAGATTATTATCGACATAAACAGCAGATTTAGAAGTCCGGAGAGAGAGGTATTAGCAGTCTGAGAAGGGAGGCTTTAGCAGTCAGGGAAGAGAGATTTTAGAAGTCGGAGAAGAGTCGCGGCTTGAAGACGAGTCCTACCCGCAGTCGGGAATGAAACTGATTATAGTCAAGCAGGTTTTCTCCGTAGCCGTTATAATACTGGGCGAAGAGATTGACATTCGATTTGGGAGCCACGAGCCATGACAGTTCTATGATACTGTTCCAGTTGAAGAAATTGCCTTTACGCTTGACGAAGGTGAAACCTCCCTGCCAGCGTTTGTTGCGGCTGGTAAGTTCGAAACCCATCTGGAACAGGCCGTTGTAATAGAGGAGGTCTTTGTTGTTCATACCGTCGACGATCGGAATCCAATACTTGGCATGTACCATCAGCCAGTCGCTGACAATAGCCGAGCCCGACAGGGCGATACGGTTCCAGGAACGCGACTCATCGCCGTCGCGGCCGTTGGATTCATGTTCCACGATAAGCGACATCTTGCCGACATAGCGCCCTTTGGAGAAGAAGGGTTTGGTCAGCCCGATACCCGGATTGAAGTTCAGGTCGCGCATCGGCATGGAGTTCTGGAAGACATTCCAGAAGGTCTTCTGGGTATAGAAGAGGTAGAGATATGTGCCCCAGGGTAAAGAGGAATTAGTAAGACGGATGGCCAGGGATATCTGGAATTTTACATCCGAGTTGAGTTTGGTGGGTTTTTCGCCTATGGCTGTGCCGACAGTGAAGTAATTATCCTTATAGAGGCCGAAAAAGGGCCCGTTGTAGGATTTCTTTAATGAATCGGTCAGTTCTTGAGGGGCCTCACCTCCTATTATCTGTGCGGAGCCCGCTAAAGCCGATCCTATGATAATTGCGCAAAGAAGAAGCAAACGTCTCATTACGTTAGATACATTAAATAATTCGTCGAATCGCCGGGTTTTAGGAATAAGACTAATAAGACTAATAAGCCTAATTGGCCCAATTAGCCTAATAATTATTTTTGGAATTTTTCCCTTTCTCTGTGGCCGCATTGTATTGCGCCCCTATCTGGGTTAGCCTTTCATTTTGACTTTTTCCGAGGGAGGAAGGGTGCGGTTTCTTTCATCGATGGCTTCGATGACATTGTCGCTCAGAGTCTTGAAAGCTTCCGCTTCCGGATTGAGGTATGACTGATTCCCGGTCAGTTCGGCGGCTTGCAGTTTCAGTGAAGTCGGCTCTCCATTGTCGGCGTCTTCCCTGATTCCGGCTACCAGAGGAATCTCCGCAAGCAATTTTACATCGAGTTCTTCAGCTAAGCGTCGCGCTCCTCCCTGGCCGAAAATATAGTACTTTTCGTCAGGATGAGGCAGGGGGGTGAAGTATGCCATGTTTTCAACTATTCCGAGGATGGGGACATTCACTTTGGGATCGCGGAACATTGCGATTCCTTTCCGCGCATCGGCCAAAGCTACTTCCTGCGGGGTAGAGACTACGACTACGCCCGTGATGCCCAATGTCTGGACCAGTGTCAGATGGATATCCGATGTGCCGGGAGGCATATCTATCAGGAAATAGTCGAGATCACCCCACCATGCATCTTCGATAAGCTGCTTCAGTGCGTTGGAGGCCATGGTGCCTCGCCATAACACGGCCTTCTCCTTATCGACCAGGAAACCGATCGAAAGCATCTTCACGCCGTATTTCTCGATCGGTTCGATCCAGTCGCGACTCTCCTGATTGACCATATAGATCCCTTCGTCTTCGACTCCGAACATCTTAGGCATCGACGGACCGAATATATCGGCGTCCAAGAGGCCGACCTTATATCCTTTTGCGGCCAGAGCGATAGCGAGGTTGGCGGCAACAGTGGATTTTCCGACGCCTCCTTTGCCTGATGATACTCCGATGATATTCTTGACTCCCGGAAGAAGTTTGGCCGGGGCGGCGGGGAGTTCGTGGCGGAATTTGGGTGTGATGTTACCTTTGATTTCGAGTTCGTCGCCGAGGGCCTGCTGAAGGGAGGCTCCCGCGCTCCTTATGACAGATTTGATGAAGGGATCCGTCGGCTTCTCGAAGAGAATAGAGAAGGTCACCTTATTTCCGTCGATACGCATATCGTCGACTATCATGTCGTTTTCGATCAGGCTTTTTCCGTTGCCGGGATATCGGACGTTTTTGAGTACGTCAAGTATGAGATTAGGGTAAAGTTGCTGCATGCAGTGGGGTGTTGAGGTGTGTTGTTATGGTAAGACTTTGTAAGCGGGGCTGTCCGGTCAGACAGTAACGTCAATCGGACTCTGAGTAGGAGATTGCGTCGAATCGGGGGATCGCGCGGTAATCGTCGCGTTCCAGGTCTTCGACATCCGGTTCTTTCAGATCTCCCTCGCCAATTCGGAAAGAGAGGAATTTTATGGATTTACCGCGCGAGAGCCATTGGGTCTCATAGGCGGTGCGGATGCGGGTCGTCGCGTCATCACGTCCTTCATTGTGGAGATCGGTCGACATGTCGAGAATTTCCATGCCGTTGAGTTCGACCAGACGGCGGGTATATTCGAACAGGAATGGGGAGTCCGTCTTCAGGTTGATGATACCGCCGGGTTTGAGGATATGGCGGTAGGACTGCAGCAGGCGGGTTGAGGTCAGTCGCTTATTGACCTTTTTCATCTGAGGGTCGGGGAAAGTGATCCAGAGTTCGTCGACCTCTCCGGGGGCGAAGAAACTTTCGATAAGCTGGATCTCGGTTCTCAGAAAGCCGGCGTTGGGGATTTTCTCGTCCAGGGCCTGCCTGGCTCCGGTATACATCCTTGCGCCTTTGATATCTATCCCGATGAAGAGCCGGTCGGGGTTGACGCGGGCCAGTCCTACGGTATATTCCCCTTTGCCGCATCCCAATTCAAGGACCAAAGGATTGTCGGCATGGAAGAAATCGTCGCGCCAGCGGCCCTTAAGAGGGAATCCGCCGGAGAGCAGTGTCTCGCGCGGGCATTGCACGACATTGCTCATCTCGGCCATTTCAGCGAATTTCTTGAGTTTGTTTTTTCCCATATATAGTGAAGCCCGGACATAGATTTCCCGTATATAAACCGGGGAATCCTTGTCCGGGTAATATCGTTGTCAGAGTATGATTTTAATTCCTTTGAATTCGTCGGCTGTCTTGAGGCTCACGATGCTGACGCCTTTGGGGAGGTCAGTGGTATCGAGGGCTACGCTGCTTTGTCCGGCAGGAATCTCAAGGACCGCGTGGCCTCCCATGTCATAGATCGCACCGCCGAGTATAGGAGAGGGGGCATCGATATAGAGGGTATTGCCTGAGATGCTGACCTTGATGGAAGATTCCGGGAGGGCAATTTCTTCGACTTCGGTAAGTGCGTCCGAATATATGTCAAATTGACTCCATACGGGATGATTGAGCCAAGGACCTTCGTGGCGGTCGGCTACCTTGACCTTCACTGTCGCGGGATCTATGCCGGCAAATGTATTTTCGGCGGTAGAGGGGACATCACTCTGAAGGGCTGTCGCATCGATATGGGTCAGATTTACAGCGCCTTTGAAGGAGTTTTCGTCAAGGCTGACGATATTGGGACCCAACACGATGGTAGGAGCTGCCGAATTGGCGATCGCGTATTTGCCGACCGATTCAGAGTTGCTCAGCATTATGTCGGGATTGAGATTGCTGCAGTTGGCTACAAAAAGATCAGGCAGATTTTCCGGAGCACCCTGAAGAGTCAGCAGGGAATTGCAGTTCATGAGGGTTCCGATCTCAAAAGTGGCGTTCGGGCCCACGCTGCAGATGACCAGATTGTGCATGTCGGCCAAGGCGAAAGGTGCCAGGGTGCGGACCTGGGGGAGTTCGAGACTCTCGATTCCGGAGTTGGCGAATGCGCGGGTCTCCACTTTTTGAATCGAGGGGGCCTCGAGAAGTCGGAGCGAGACGGCTCCGGCAAGGCAATCTTCCGGAATGGTCGCTACGTGGGTATCGGCGATGTTGATGTCAATCAGGGCCGGGCAATCAGCGAATGCTCCGCGACCCAATGTCAGCAGGGACTGCGGCAGGAAGACGCGCTTGAGGTTATGGCAGCCGTAGAAAGCGTATTCTCCGATCGAGGTGACTCCTTCCGGGATAGTGATTTCTTCGATTTGGCTTCCTGCCATGGCTCCGGCTTCAATGGTCGTGATGTCGGAGGGGAGGATGACACTCCGGTAAGGAGCGTTGAAGAGGATATAGGCAGGGAGATGATCAGCCTTGAACATCGACTTTCCGAGGTGGACAGCAGAGTCGGCGTTGAGGTCTGCGATCGAGGTTGCCGAGAGATCGAGTCTGCTGACCGGAGCGGTGAGGCTCCGGAGGGTATTGAGGTCCCGAGCGTCGGCTTTACCGGAGATGATGAGTTCCGAGTCGGGAGTCTCAGCAGCGAGACGGTCGGAGAGCTGGCCGGGCATTATGTTGATGCTGACCGCGAATGCCGGAAGCATCGAGATAGTAGAGAGTCCGAGGATTAATGTCTTCTTTATCATCATTTATATGGATGGGAGGGAGATTAATATTTATGGAAAGGAGAGGCTGTCAATATAGATTGGACGGAGATTAATTCATTACTAATATTTTGGCTACGTTTGATTCTCCCTGCCCGGAAGCCGGAGAGGAGAGGACGTAGTAGACGCCGGTCTTGACGCGGGTATTGTTGAGGTTCAGGACATCCCATTGGATAGAGCCGCTTTCAGCGCGGCCGAGTTCCCTGACGAGATTGCCGGAGGCGTCTACGATCTTGACCAGGGAATTGTCCGGGAGGCCGTCGATCGTGACCCATCCGTAATAGTCCGGAGCGACCGGATTGGGATAAGCCCTTACTTCCTCTTTTTCGGATTCGGAGGAGGATCCCCCGAGGAAGAATTCAGCGAGGCCCTGGTCGGTAGAGACCATCATCGAGTTGGTCGCGGGATTATAGCAGAGCTGATAGATATAATTGGAGGGGATGTCGGAATTTGCTGTGGTAAACTCTTCGTGGACGGTTTTGCCGTCGGAGGAGGTCACTACGATTCCGGCACCTGCTGAACCAAACCATTTGCGGCCCTGTCCGTCGACAGTGATGTCGCGCACGCCGACGCCGTTCAGAAGATAGTCGGCCAGCGACGTTCCGTCGTTGCGGGCAACCTTGATGCGGTTGACGTTGGTCTGGCCGCGCAGGATGCTCTGGGGCTGGAGGTAATAGACGCCGGTATTGGTGCCGAACCATACGAAGCCCGTCTGCGGATCTTCATAGTGGCAGTTTACGCCCGTCATGCTCACTATGCCGCCGTCCTGATCGAGGAATGTTCCGGTCAGGGTGACGCGGTTGTCGTCGGAGGTAATTTCCGGAGTTCCGGCGTGATTGTAGACGAGGATGGTGCTTCCGGTAGTATAGAGAATCAAATTCTTGTTATGGGAGGAAGCCAAGGGGGTCATCACGGTGAAGATATTCTGCTCCACACCGGGAATGATCAGCTTGCGGAAAGGCCGGGCCGAAGCGGCATCCTTGGAGGCCTTTCGGTCAGCTTCCGTCAGATAGCGCAGCTCGGCGTCCGGACTGTTCTGGACACTGAATTGCGACCATAGCGTATTCTGACCGTCGAATTTGGGTGCGGAATAATGGCAGAGTCGCGACCACCCTTCCTGAATGGGGTTACTTTCCACGTAGCCCGGAAGATTGGCTGTCGGGTCGCCCGGGAAAGAATAGTGGAGGATGTCGTTGGGATCGTCGAGATTCAGACGTACCATTCCGGAGAAGGGTGAACCGGAATAGACATATCTGTTGTCGGCCGGATCAATGGAGAGGCCGAGAGGGTCAAAGCCAACGTTGGTCTGCGCGGGATTGCGGTAGGCCGGCGACATGGGAGTCCAGTTTCCTCCGGAGAGAGCGGATAGAAGGATGGGCTCGTTGATCTGATTGACGTTTTCCGTATTGAAGATCATCTCCGGGCCATGGGAGTTGACGAGCATTCCGTATTTGGGATGATACGCCATGCCGCGGCTCCAGTAAGCGTTGGGAGCGTTGGGGAGGGTGAAGTCGCGGGTAAGGATCGACTTTCCGTCGGCTCCGACCTGCATAGTGCGGAGTCCCTTGCGGGGCAGGACGGTATGGAAATCCTTCAGATCCCAGGATGCTGAGGTCATGATGCCTTCATCTTCTACCGGGCGGTCGCCGTATAATACGGTCTTGTTGCCTTCGCTGCCGTAGATGATATATTTCTTTGTATAATAAAGCGCCACTCCCTGATTGCAGGGGAACAGAGTGACGGGCCCCCAGGGATTATGCTTTGCCATTTCTACGAAGTCACCGTCCGAGAAGTTATACATCCGGACGGTATTGGGAGAAGCGGAAGAGGAATCTATGGTCTGGGTGACGATTTTGGTCGCGGTAAGGGGATAGATCTTGTCGGCGCCCGGGATTGTCTGGGATCGGCTGTAGTCGGCCAGTGACATGCGGCCCTCAGCGACGGGAGCCATATATGCGGCCGTAGGAGTGGTCAGCAATACCTGATCTCCTACCTGGCAGGCGGCGGAGAAAGAGACGCCGTAATTGCGCGAATCCTTTACTTCCTTCTTCTCATCGTCGATGATCACGTATCCGTATTCAGTAGCGATCCAGATGAGGTTATTCCAGGGAGTGAAGGAGATCGAATTGACGCCGCGCGCTCCGGGAATGTCAGCGTGCAGGAGGGAGGGGATATTGACTACCTTTCCCGAGTCATACAACAGATCGATGTCCTGGTTCTTATACAGAATCAGGAGATATTTCTTGCCGGGATTATATTCGATTTTATCTACTGCAGGGGAGGCGAGGGCGTATTCGCGGTAAGCGCCTACGATTTCGTCTCCTTCCTTATCGAGATAGAAAAGCGTCTGATCGGTCGAGGTCTTGGATCCCACGGTAGGGTTGTACTGCTGGTTATAACCCATGAAGTAAGTACGCGTCGGAGTGTCGATAACTCTTGTGACCGAGTTGTCGAAAGTGGGGTGCATGACCCATTGGCCGGTGATAGCCGCGCGGCCACCGGTGGAGATCAGCAATAGAGCGAGTGTGAATAGGATATGTAGATGTTTCATTTTCAGAAAGATGAGCAGGAGTGGGACTCCTGTGTGGGATTGAGGTCATTTCGCCATTCCCGACTCTTAAAGATCCGGTATTGAGCTCTTAAGGGTCAGTGGGGGAGACGATGAAATGAGTCTTAAGGGCGCTGGCGCCCCTTGAGGTAGTCGAGAAGTTTGGCCGTAGCGCGGCCGCGGTGGGAGATAGCGTTCTTGGCGTCTGCGTCCATGGCGGCGAACGTCATCCCGGATTCATCGGCGATGAAGATGGGATCGTAGCCGAAGCCGGCTGTGCCGTCGCGATGCTCGGCGATGCGCCCTGCGACTTCCCCGGTGAACGTCGTCACCTTATCCCCTTCGATCAGGGTGATGACGGTAGTGAAGTGCGCCGTGCGGTCGCTGACACCCTCCATATTTTTCAACAGCAGGGTCATATTGTCCTCCGGGTCGCAACCTTCGCCGGCATAACGCGCCGACAATACTCCCGGGGCGCCGCCGAGGGCGTCGACCATCAGGCCGGTGTCATCGGCGAAGCAGTCCTTGCCGTAGCGGTCCTTGATCCAGCGGGCTTTCTGAAGGGAATTCCCTTCAAGGGTAGGCGACGTCTCGGGTATATCCTCATGACATCCGATGTCGGAAAGCGACAGGATGCGTATCGAATCCCCGATCATCCGCCGGATCTCGGAAAGTTTATGTTGATTATTGGTAGCGAAGACCAATTCGCGCTGTTGGGAGTCAGTCGGCATATTCTTATAACGTTATGTCAGTGGCTTTATTGCTTTTTCAGCCGATGACGATGTTGACGATCTTATTGGGGACAACGATGACTTTGCGGACAGTCTTCCCTTCGAGCCATTTGGCCGCGGCCTGATCTGCGAGGGCGATATTTTCGACATCCTTGGGCGAAGTGCCGGCCGGAACTTCTATCGTAAAGCGGGCCTTGCCGTTGAAACTTACCGGATATTTGACCGAGTCGTCCTTCAAGGCTTCCTCATCCCATTTCGGCCAGGGAGCGTCGACTACGCTGCCGCTTTCCCCGAGCTGATGCCAGAATTCCTCGGCGATATGGGGAGCGAACGGCGCCAGGAGGGTAGTGATGATGCGCATGGCCTCGGCGTTGGTGGATTTCAGAGCCGTCAGATCGTTGACCGCTATCATGAAGGCGGCTACGGAGGTATTGAAGGAGAAGTTCTCGATATCCTGAGTGACCTTCTTGATGAGCTTGTTGACCGCCTTATTCTCCTCTTTGGTCATCGGTGCGTCCTTCGCGTTGAGGTCCGCTTTGGAGAAGAGAGCGACGAGTTTGCGCAGGAAACGGTTGACGCCGTCGATGCCGTTGGTGTCCCAAGGTTTCGACTGCTCCAAGGGTCCGAGGAACATTTCATAGAGACGGAGAGTGTCGGCTCCGTAGCGTTCTACGATATCATCCGGATTGACGACATTGAACATCGACTTCGACATCTTTTCGACGGCATAGCCGCAGTGATATTTACCGTCTTCGAGGATGAATTCAGCGTCTGCGAAATCCGGACGCCAGTTGCGGAACGCTTCCGTGTCGAGCACGTCGTTGCTGACCATGTTGATGTCGACGCGGATGGGAGTTACGTCGTAATCCTTCTTAAGACCGCGGCTGACGAAGGTATTCGTATCCTTGATGCGATAGACAAAGTTACTTCGGCCCTGGATCATACCCTGATTGACGAGTTTGCGGAAGGGCTCTTTCTTCACTACCTTACCCAAATCATAGAGGAATTTATTCCAGAATCGGGAGTAGATGAGGTGACCGGTAGCGTGTTCGGCGCCGCCGATATAGAGGTCTACGTCCTGCCAGTATCCGTCGGCTTCCTCGCTTACGAGTTCATGGTCGTTGCGGGGATCCATGTAGCGCAGATAATAGGCCGAGGATCCGGCGAAGCCGGGCATCGTGCAGACTTCGATCGGGTAGCCTTCGGGAGTCTTCCAGTCCTTTGCGCGGCCCAACGGGGGCTGCCCGTCGGAAGTAGGCAGATAGCTGTCGACTTCGGGGAGAAGCAGGGGGAGCGAGGATTCATTCATCAACTGAGGGATACCGTCCTTATAGTAGACGGGGAAAGGTTCGCCCCAGTATCTCTGGCGGGAGAAGATAGCGTCGCGCAGACGATAGTTGGTCTTCACCTTACCCAGGCCCTTCTCTTCGATGAATTTCTTGGTCTTGGCAATGGCCTCCTTGACTGTCAGGCCGTTGAGGTTGAGTTCCGGACCTTCCGAATTCATCATTATGCCGTCCTTGGCGTCGAAACTCTCTTCGCTGACGTCGGCTCCTTCAATGAGAGGGATGATGGGGAGGTCAAAATGGCGGGCGAACGCGTAGTCGCGCGAGTCATGGGCCGGAACGGCCATGATGGCGCCTGTGCCGTAGCCGGCGAGAACGTAGTCGCTGACCCAGATGGGAATTTCCCGGCCGGTAAGGGGATTGATCGCGTATGCGCCGGTGAAGACACCGCTCACCCGCTTGTCGATCATTCTCTCGCGTTCGGTCTTATGCTTTACTTCGTCAAGATAGGCCTTGACGGCTTCGCGGCGGTCGGGAGTCGTCAGCATATCGACGTAAGCCGACTCGGGGGCCATGACCATGAAGGTGACGCCGAAGATAGTGTCGGCGCGTGTCGTGAAGATCTCCAGTTCGACGTCGCTGTCCTTTACCGGGAAACGCATTTCGGCGCCCTCCGATTTGCCGATCCAGTTGCGCTGGGTCTCCTTCAGGGAGTCGCTCCATTCGAGTTGGTCGAGGTCGGCGAGCAGACGCGGGGCGTAGGCCGATACGCGCAGACACCATTGATTCATTACCTTCTGTTCTACGGGATGACCGCCGCGGACACTGACGCCTTCGCTTACTTCATCGTTGGCAAGAACGGTGCCCAAGGCCTCACACCAGTTGACCATTGTCTCGCCCTGATAGGCTATACGGTAATTCATCAGCACGTCGCTCTTCTCCTTGTCACTCATTGCGCACCATTCTCCGGCGGTAAAGTCGAGTTCCTTGCCGCAAGCCGCGTTGACGGCCTTTGCGCCTCCGGCTGCGAAGCGCTCCTCGAGTTCGGTGATGGGGAGAGCCTTGTCAGCGTCCAGGTCATAATAATGGCGGAACATCTCCATGAAGGCCCATTGGGTCCATTTGTAATATTCCGGGTCGCAGGTGCGGATCTCCCGGCTCCAGTCAAACGAGAACCCGATCTTGTCGAGCTGCTCGCGATAGCGGGAGATATTGTCAGTGGTGGTCTTTTCCGGATGTTGGCCGGTCTGGATGGCATACTGCTCTGCGGGCAGACCGTAGGCATCATAACCCATCGGGTGGAGTACGTTGAAACCCTGCTGACGCTTGAAGCGGGCATAGATGTCGCTTGCTATGTAGCCGAGGGGATGACCTACGTGCAGGCCTGCTCCCGATGGATAGGGGAACATGTCGAGTACATAGAACTTGGGTCGGGAAGGGTCGATCGAAGATTTATAGATATTATTATCACGCCAGTACTGCTGCCAGCGGCTTTCGATCTCTTTGTGGTTGTATTCCATCGCTTGGGGTATTGATGCTTGAAAATGTAGGGTTTTTATCCTTTCAAAATGCAAATTTAACAAAAATCCTTTAAAAAATCACTTAAAAAGGCTTAAGGTTATGATAAAAAGAATTATATTTGCATCAAAAAGGTACGTACGCAATACATTGCGTACGTTCGAACAGGTAGGGGTGCAACACATTGCGTTCACGCGAACAGGTAGGGGCGCAATACATTGCGCCCACGCCGAAAAGGTCCCTTATCTTGCGCCCACGCAGAAGATGTAATTATTAAAAACCCGAAATAATATGAAAATCCGTCTGTTGGCAGTCGCTGCGTTAGCACTTGTAGCGGCAGTGCTCATCCCCGGAGCTTACGCCAAGAAGAAAAACACCAAGCAATCCGCCGTCAAACATATCGAGAAGCCCGCGGCTCCCGAATGGATCGAAAACGCCGTGATATATGAGGCCAATCTGCGTCAGGGCACTCCCGAACGCAATCTGAAGGGCCTGCAGAAACGCCTCCCTCAGCTTAAGGATCTCGGCGTGGATATCGTATGGCTCATGCCGATCCACCCGATCAGCGAAAAGAACCGTAAGGGTACCCTCGGCTCATACTACGCAGTGCAGGATTACAAGGCTGTCAATCCTGAATTCGGCACGATGGAAGACCTGAAGGAATTTGTCCGTACGGCCCATCATTTAGGTATGAAGGTCATCCTCGACGAAGTCTGCAATCATACCGGCTGCGACAACGCCTGGGTAACCGAGCATCCCGAATATTACGCCAAGGACAAGAATGGTAACATGTACGGACCCTTTGACTGGACCGACACTTATAAACTGGATTACTCGAATCCCGGTACAGTAGAGGCTATGTCCGACGCCCTGAAGTTCTGGGTGACCGAGGCCGATATCGACGGCTATCGCTGCGATGTGGCCAGTGAAGTGCCGGCGGCTTTCTGGGAGAAAATCATCCCCGAACTGCAGGCTATCAAGCCCGTCTTCATGCTTGCCGAGTCGTCGACTCCTGAAATGCTCTACAGCTTCAATGCCGATTACGCATGGCCGATGAAGGATCTCTTCAACGATATCGCCGCCACTCAGGGTGTCAACGCATACGCTGTCGAGCATAACCAGAATCGTGCGAACGCTACCGCGCAGGATATAGTGAAGCTTATCGCCAAGCAGCAGAAGGAATTCCCCGCAGGGTCGATCCACATGAACATGGTGACCAACCATGACCTCAACTCATGGGAGGGCACAGAGTTCGAGCGCTACGGCGCCGGCTTGGGAGCATTCATCGTCTTGAGTTATACACTTCCCGGTATGCCGATGCTCTACACCGGCCAGGAAGTCGGCTTCAACCATGCATTCGAATTCTTCGAGACCGATGAGGTGCAACCTGACTATACGCCGAATCAGTTCACGTCCTTCTACGAGATGCTTAATGCCTTGAAGCATACTCACTCCGCACTGAACGCATCCGGCCAGATGGATACGATGAAAGTGTGGAACACTACCTCTCCCGATCTGCTCGTATTCACCCGGGAGGACGCGCAGGGCGATAAGGTGACGGTATTCGTCAATCTCTCCAAGGATGAGACAAACGTGACCTTCA
>CAYTOR010000003.1:0-5292 GCA_964439505.1 uncultured Sangeribacter sp. | reverse complement strand
ACTACTTCACCGGTGCTCCGGCCGAACTCCCCAACCATCTCGGTCCCTGGAAATTCCTCGTCTGGGTACAGCAATAATCTAAGCGAGCAAGTTGCGAAACCCGAAAAAGCAATATGGGGTAGGGGCGCAATACATGGCGCCCACGCCGATAAGGCACGCAGAAAAAGCAAAATAAAGAAGGAAAACTATCCCCGCGTAGCGGGGTAATACATTAGGCACGTATCGGTTAACGCGAAGCGTTAGCCGGTGCGTGTAAAAGCAAATAAGAATTTTCACCCCTCCGGGAAAGCCCTGGCTTTCCCGGAGGGGTATTAATCAGAAAATAAAATGTCAACAAATACTACCGATAATTCACGCAAAGTAACGACGCGCCGCATGATCGAGATGAAGCAGCGCGGTGAGAAGATCTCCATGCTGACGGCCTACGATTATTCGTCGGCGAAGATTATTGACGAGGCCGGAATCGACTGTATTCTCGTGGGCGATTCCGCTTCCAACGTCATGGCCGGTAACGTGACCACCCTTCCAATTACTCTTGACCACATGATTTATCATGCAAAGTCGGTCATGAAGGGTGTCAGAAGGGCCTTGGTAGTGGTCGACCTTCCCTTCGGTTCCTATCAAGGCAACTCCAAGGAGGCTCTGGCTTCGGCCATACGCATCATGAAAGAGAGTCATGCGGAGGCTGTGAAGATGGAGGGTGGAGCCGAAATCCGCGAATCCATAGAGAGAATCTTATCAGCCGGAATACCGGTAATGGGGCATCTCGGACTGACTCCTCAGAGCATCAATAAATTCGGAACCTATACCGTCCGGGCCCGTGAGGAGGCTGAGGCGCAGAAACTTATCGAAGATGCGAAGATGCTTGAAGAAATAGGATGCTTCGCCATGGTCATAGAGAAAGTACCGGCAGAATTGGCGGAGCGCGTAGCCAAGGAAGTCTCAATTCCGATTATCGGAATCGGGGCAGGCGGAGGAGTCGACGGTCAGGTACTTGTTATGCACGATATGCTCGGTATCAACCGCGGTTTCTCCCCCCGTTTCCTGCGCCGTTATGCCGACGTGGCGGGTGTGATGACCGATGCTGTCGGCCGTTATATCGAAGACGTCAAGTCAGGCGACTTCCCCAACGAATCCGAATCCTACTGATAACGGCGGGATCGCGGTAGCCGGAGGAAGGTTACCCGGAAGAAGATTACATAGTCGAGTATGCTGTCGTTGTGGAAAGGATGCGGTAGATGCCGTAGATGCTTTCTCCGGGGATGCGGATCGGCGGGTACTGGGGATTAATGCTCCGGGCTTCGATGGCATCTGGAGTATCCGGAATCGGATAGACGCATTTAACGAGCACCCCGTTCTCCGTGTCGACAACCATCATGTTGCCCCATGGCAGGAAGGCTTTCTCATTGATTCGCTTGATGAACAAGGTGCTGCCGTTGTGAAGTACGGGTTCCATGCTGTCGCCCGACAGCCGGATTGCAAAATCCACACCCTTTACCGGAGCTACAATCTTCTCGCACTGCGATAATGCGAATCCATCCGACCAGGATTGGAGATTTCCGGCAAAAGCGGCGACCGGCAGAAGCGGCACCTCATATCCTTCGGGTGCATCAGCTCCTGATTTATCGGCATTGTCCGGATCTATCAGCATCTCGCCGTCGCCGTAGAGCAGCCACGCTGTATTGAGTTCCGGGTAAAGTTGCCGGATCTTCATCACCTTGTCGGTCGACAAGGACTTGCGCATCGCCCCGATATAAGTTGACGACACACCTATGGATTTCGTAAATTCAGTCTGCGTCATGCGCTTCTCCTTCAAAAATTCAAGAAGACGCTCCTTGACGTTGTATTCCTTTTCGCTCATATAATAGATCTTTTATAATAGTTCTTTTGCTCCGCTGCGCGGGATTCAATGTTTCTTTAAGTATTCGGAAGTTCTGCTGTATGGCAAAACTTCGTTGTTGGTCAATATTTATAATATTTATAGTTGAGTTATTTTGTAATTTAGCACCGCTAATTTAATATAAATTTCTCTAATTACAAAATAAATAATGGAGTTTTCAACATTTGCATTGTCAAAAAGTGCTATTTTTGATAAAATCAAGCTCTTTACCTCTTATCTTGCGGGAAAGCGGGCTGAAGATCCGGTAGCTTATGATCGGGTAGCGGCGATCGAACTTGACATTCCTTTATTGACTTTCATCATTGACGACGTCTCTACTTATCTTGCCGCCGGCTTGGGTGACAGAGTGGCATCGTTGGAGACGGATGCGGATATCGTGAAGTTCCGTATGCGGAATCCGGCGGGAGATCAAAAGATCATCTATAATCTGCTGGAGTCTTACGTTGTGGCGAAAACTATCGTGGAGTGGCTGACCATTGTAGGGTATGAATTCGAGTCGGGTGCGGTTTCGGCCCTGAAGAGTGCCGGGGAGGTTGCTTCCTCCAAACTTACCCTCCTTCGCGAAGCCCTCGCCGATCTCCCAGAGGAGGTCCGGGCTCATGCTACCAAGGCCTCTCCCCGCCGGGTTCCCCCGATATAATAAGAATAAGTAAGCCATCATCGTTTTTGTGATGATGGCTTACTTGCATTTATTGGAATAAGACTAATAAGTCTAATAGGCCTAATAAGACTAATAGGTCTAATAAGACTAATAGGTCTAATAAGTCTAATAAGACTAATAGGTCTAATAAGACTAATAAGACTAATAAGACTAATAGGTCTAATAAGACTAATTAGCCCATTAGGCCCTTCGCTTTCTTCGCGGGCGCAATGTATTGCGCCCCTACATTCTTAGGATCTATTCTCTGTGGACGCGAAGAATCGCGTTCCTACCTTAGCCCCTACTTTAGAAGGTTACTTGGACCATTGCCTGTAGGCGGTTGGTATGAGCCTGCGTGCAATCGTTGTTGACGCGGCGGCCGTAGATATATTCCAGGCCGGTAGTCACGATCGTGTTGACATTCCAGAAGACATTCGCTACGGCATATTGCGCATACTTGTATTGGCTGCCCCATTCGGTTTCGCTCAGATCGGTTGCCCAGGGCTTGGCATAGCTGCGGACGTGGGAGTAACTTATCGAACAGTAGACATCCTCTGAGATGTCATACTGCAGACCTGCGAAAGCTCCCCAGGCCTCGGATGCCTTGAGCGGACGTCCTGAGCCGCGGGGCACGAGATCCATGTTGAGTCCGTTCAGATCTTGGATATAGGAATCTATCCCCTTGCCGTAGACTCCCTCCCAGAATCCACGGAGATGGGGCAGAAATTCCGAAGTACCGCTGAATTCTACGCCCCATCCGGCTACATCCACATTCTTCTCGGCCGCTTCGTTGCGGTACGTCAGGTTGCGGATAATCGCCGAGGCCCTGATCCAGTCCTGCTTGTCATTCCAGGTGTATTTCAACGCGACGGGGATGTCGGGGACTCCCTGGGAGACGGTTGCGGTATATCGGTTGGGAGTGATAGAGTATTGCGGCAATTCCAGACCGACGGTAGCGCTCCAGGCTTTCTTCTTGCCGAAGCTATAGGTATAACTGAGGGTCGGGACGGTGAGGGAAGTCGCCGCATTGGGTCCTTCGAAGTCTATCGTCGGGGGCATCGCGCCGTTATCGGAGAAGACAGTATAATCATAACCGGCTTTCAGTCCGCGCCATTTCATATAGGCGTATTGAAGGACGGGGACGTAGTCGTTCAGGAAATTCATCCCTATGAAGGCTCCGATCCGATTCTCGGTCTTGGGGAGGCCGACAAAGTTCAGATATAGCATCGACTGCATTGCCGAAAGCTGGAACTTGCTCTTGCTGCCTGGAGCGGCCTCGGCGATGTCGGCGGTGATGAACTCATTGGGATTGTCGAGTGGGGCTCCCCAGTCCTCGCCTACGGTTACTTTAAGCTGACCGCCTATGCCGATGTAAAACTTATCCAGTTTGCCGAAGACCGCGAAGTGGGGGACAGCGTCCTTATAGCCCTCCGGTGCGTTATCTGTAAACGCCTCATGGGATGCCGCCTTAAGTTCAGCGGAATGGTGAGGTTCCTGGTGATGAGGTGGAGCCGCTACAGCGCTGAGAGCGGACGCGCAGATAGCGACGGCAGGTAAAAGAGAGTGTTTCATAATACCGGATTCTGATTCTAAGAAAAATTCTAATTGGAAAGTTTGGTTGTAATTTAGTTATTCTAACTTTAAAGCGGAATGGCTTTAAATTATTAATCGGGTAAAATCTGGAAATAATGGCGGATTTTGCCCGATTAGATATTGCTTACCCCGGAGGGTTAGGCGTCAATGTTTGCGTATGTCGCGTGAGTTTCGATGAAGTCGCGGCGCGGTGCCACTTCCTCGCCCATGAGGACGGAGAAGGTATGGTCGGCTTCGGCGGCATTGGTAAGCTGCACCTGTTTGAGCATACGGTTTTCCGGGTCCATGGTTGTCTCCCATAGCTGCTGGGGATTCATCTCGCCGAGACCTTTATAGCGCTGGAGCACCATCTTGTTGCGGTCGCCGTCGCAACGCGTGTCGACAAAACGCTGCACCTGCTGTTCGTCCCATGCGTATTCCTCGATCTTGTTTTTGCCCTTGGTCGAGCATTTATACAACGGGGGAGTCGCGATATAGAGGTATCCGTTGTCGATCAGCGGCCGGATGCGGCGGAAGAAGAAGGTCATCAGCAGGGTTGCGATGTGGGCGCCGTCGACGTCGGCATCGGTCATGATGATGATCTTGTGATAGCGGAGCTTACTGAGGTTGGCCTCCTTGGGGTCTTCTTCGGTGCCGATGGTGACGCCCAATGCCTTGAAGATGCTGACTATGGAGTCGGACTCGAAGACTTTATGGTCCATGGCTTTCTCGACGTTGAGGATCTTGCCTCGGAGCGGCAGGATAGCCTGATAGTTGGGGTTGCGGCCCTGCTTTGCCGAACCGCCTGCGGAGTCACCCTCGACGAGGAAGAGTTCGCATTGGGCTGCGTCGCGGCTCTTGCAGTCGGCGAGTTTGCCGGGGAGTCCAGCGCCGGAAAGGGGAGATTTGCGCTGCACTTTCATGCGTGCCGACTGGGCGGCATGGCGTGCCGTTGCGGCAAGGACTACCTTGTCGACGATTGCGCGGGCCTGCTTCGGATTCTCCTCCAGATAATATTTCAGGGCCTCGCTGATAGCCTGGCTGACTACGGCCTGGATATCGCTGTTGCCGAGTTTTGTCTTTGTCTGGCCTTCAAACTGGGGTTCGGCGACCTTTACCGAGATGACGGCGGTCAGGCCGTCGCGGAAGTCCTCCTTCGAGAGCTCTATCTTGAGCTTGT
>CAYTOR010000002.1:32863-40243 GCA_964439505.1 uncultured Sangeribacter sp. | reverse complement strand
TCTCATCTCAGCCTGGAAAGCCCATTCGCCGTTGTAATCAGTGGCGTAGGGATAGAGGGCGGCCAAGGTATAGGTCTGAGTGTTGGTGAATGCCGGGAGATAGTTGATGAAGGCATTCGTCTCCACGCTTTGGTCAGACATGAAAGCCATATTTTCGGAGCGCTTCGCCTGAATATAAGCAGAGAATCCTTTGGCGGCGTAAGAGACGGAAAGCAACTCTACGTGGCCGCGGCTGTAGATGTAGTTGTTGACATAGTTGGGGTCATTGTTCTTGATAGCGAACTCAGCCAGGATGTCGAAACTTTTAAGGCGGGTCCGGGCGCGGCCGTCAAAGGCAGCGATCGTAGTCGGGAAGTTTAAGCGATATTGATTCTTGTCGTGATAGATCGTCGGATTATCAGAATCATGCTTGCCTACGTATGAGAATCCCAGGGTCAGGCCGTAGTCCGGACCGAAAGATGCCGGGAAAGACTCGTTAAGGCTCCATTCCGCATCGGCGCCCCAGATGAGGTCGGGGGTATGCTTCCAGAATCTGCGTTCCTTTCCGACGAGACCTGTGAAATAGACACCCTTACCGGGATTGAGTTTCAGTCGCGCACCGCGGATCGCACCGTCAACACCGAGAGAGCGTTCCTGATAAGTACGCATGATGAGACCCGACCCGAACTGTTCGTAGAAGTCACCGGCAGTCAGTTGGGCCCATTTGTATTTTCCGGTTGCCCAGAAATAGGGGACACCCCAGCCGGCGAAGCCAGGCATAGTCTTTTCGTCAAAGCCCGGGAGAGGCCATTTTGTAAACTGGAAACGCGCACCGGCCGAGATGTAAGGAGCATTGACCGTAAAGTCGAAGTAAGTGTTGTTAAGCACTTTCGAATCATAGTCCTGGGTCATCAGGGCTTCATCCTTCAGAGGCACCATGAATTCAGTCTGGATAGCTCCGGTAGCTCTGACCTGACTCCACCATGAGGGTGAGGTAGGAGCGTAATCGGCGTTAGAGGTCGGGACCATGACGGTCTCTCCACGGAAGTTGCGCGGCACGAGCTTGTAGTTGTTGTCGGCTGAATCTGCGGGAACAATGGTCCCTTCTGCGGAAGCCGAAGCTGCGAAGGCAGCAAATAGCAGAGGTAGAGCCGCGCGAAATGAAATGTTGGGCATGATATTAGAAATAGTGGAATTAAAGTTCACGATTATAGATAGTTATGAAAGTCAAACGATAATTTCATGAGTCAGTTGAAAAATAGCCGTAACCCTTACTGAGAACAGAAAAATCATGGAGTATTAATTACGGCAAATGTATGATCGAACCCTTTGGAGGTTCAATCATACATTTCATTTTTCCATTGAAGGAGAGAGTATGACATCCGGATAATAACCGGAGGGATGGTCAAATTTCCATTACATGGCAGCCTTCACAGCTTCGAGGATATCCTCTTCGCCGCCGTCGACATAGCCCTGATGGTTCCAGACGATATTGCCTTTACCGTCTACTACGAACACGTGGGGAATATCGTTGACGTTCATCTGGCGCTTGAATTCATTGGCGGGATCCAGCAGCACAGTGTAATCCTCACTCCAGCCTTTGCCTTCTACGAGAGGTTTTACCTTCTGTTCGTTCTGAGCCTCGTCGATGCTGACAGCGATCACCTTGACGCCTGTCTCATCCTGCCAGTCGGGGAGAACTTCATGTACTGCCTTGAGTTCACGCAGGCAGGGTTTGCACCATGTAGCGAAGAAAGAGATGACGAAAGGTTTGCCGTCGTTAGAGAGTTCGGCAGTGTTGACGTTGTTGCCGTTGATATCCTTCAGAGTTACGGAGGGGAGGACGGCAGAAGCCGAGAGAGCTGTCAGAGCTACCGCTGCGGCGAGAAAGAATTTCTTAAACATATTCTTGCTTGGTTGGAGTTTTTAATCAGGTTTACGTGGAGAGGAAAGAGGAGTTCTGTTTACGTGGAGGGAGAGAGGTAAGGAGGAGTCAGGAAGGGAGATGAAGAGAGAGGTCATTGGTTTAGAGTCTTTGTTGAATTAAACGTTTAACGAGATGCAATATTATCTCAAATAACCGCCTATTCCGCCTCCTTGCCGGGACTGTTCCCGATAGGCAACCCTAACTATGCGCTAAATTAATAAAAAAATCACAATCTTGATATAAATCCTAAAAAAATCGGAGGCATTAAATCGGATTTTTAAGTATTTTTTGGATTTTTTCAGACATATATTGGTCAAAAAGAGGTATTGAGTGTTATGCAACATGTTAAGGTGGCTGAGTAAAATTTTCATAGTTTATCAGAAAGCGTTATATTTGCAACATCGAAAAACCGAAGTTGTCTCGACGACTTCTTACCTGAAATCTATCATGAAAACGAAGAAATTACTCTTGGGAGACGAGGCTTTGGCCCTGGGAGCGATCAATGCCGGACTATCCGGCGCCTACGCATATCCGGGCACTCCCTCGACTGAAATACTGGAATTCGTGCAGTCGGATCCGGTAGCAAGACAACGCAAACTTCATTCGCATTGGAGCAGTAATGAGAAGACTGCCGTCGAAGAGGCGTTGGGAATGTCATACTGCGGTAAGCGTGCCATAGTGTCGATGAAACATGTGGGCATGAATGTGGCCGCGGACGCGTTTGTGAATTCCGCGATGACCGGAGCCAATGGTGGTCTGCTGGTGATTGCCGCTGACGATCCTTCCATGCATTCCTCGCAGAATGAGCAGGACTCCCGTTATTATGCCGACTTCGCACTGATGCCGGCGCTCGAGCCCTCGGATCAGCAGGAAGCCTACGATATGGCCCGCTATGGTTTTGAACTTTCCGAGAAATTCGCAATTCCGGTAATGGTAAGGCTCGTAACTCGATTGAGCCACAGCCGGGCAGTAGTCGAGGTAGATGACCAACCTTCGGCGGAGAATGAGCTCCATTATCCTGCATCGCCGCGCCAATGGGTGCTGATGCCGGCAATCTCCAAGAAGCGTTATATCAAGCTGCTCGAAGATTACCAAGACTTTGAAGAAGCTTCCGAGGAGTCCCCGTTCAATAAATATATCGATGCGGAGGATAAGTCTTTAGGAATTGTGGTCAGTGGGCTTGCCTGGAATTATCTTAACGAAGTTTTCCCGGCCGGTATTCCCTATCCCACATTGAAAATTTCCCAGTATCCCCTTCCGAAAAAGAAACTCGCGAGATTATTCGACGAGTGTGATGAAATCATCGTCATTGAGGAGGGTCAACCTCATCTTGAACGTAAAATTCGCGGGGTTCTTGACCGCTCCGGTAAGATCTATGGTAAGTTGACCGGTGAATTGAATCTGACCGGCGAACTGACTCCGGACCTGATCCGCGAGGCCTTCCTGAAGATAAAAGGGGAGACCGAGACGCTGAAGCACCTTGAAATCCGGGAAGCGTCTAAAGTGACGATGCCGCGTCCTCCGGCTTTGTGTCAGGGTTGCGGACATCGTGACGTCTATGCCGCACTCAATGGAGTGCTTGAAGAGTATGAGTCTCCCAAGGTATTCGGTGATATAGGATGCTATACATTAGGTTTCCTTGCGCCCTTCAACGCCATAGACACTGTCGTAGATATGGGTGCTTCCATTACTATGGCCAAAGGGGCTGCTGATGCCGGCCAACATCCTGCGGTTGCTATAATCGGAGACTCCACATTCACTCACTCCGGTATGACGGGCCTTTTAGATGCTATCAACGAGAACTCTCCCATCACTGTAATTATTTCGGATAACCTGACTACAGGTATGACCGGAGGTCAGGATTCACAAGGCACAGGTAAACTCGAAGATATCTGTCTGGGACTCGGTGTGGATCCGGCGCATTGCCGCACGATCGACTCGTTGCCAAAGAACGTGGAGCAGATGAAAGAGCTTTTCCGCGAAGAGATAGAGTATCCCGGGCTGTCGGTTATAATTTCCAGAAGAGAATGCATCCAGACGGCTCGTCGGCATGCTTCTGCCAAGAAATAATCCTAAATACGCATTATCATGAAATCAGATATAATTCTGGCGGGCGTCGGAGGACAGGGCATTCTTTCAATAGCCACTATCCTCGGATGCGCTTCCTTGAACGAAGGACTTCATCTCAAGCAGGCGGAAGTCCACGGAATGTCGCAGCGTGGCGGCGACGTGCAGTCAAATCTCCGACTCAGCAGTAATCCGATAGCAAGCGACCTTATCCCACTGGGAGCGGCCGACCTTATCGTTTCCCTTGAGCCAATGGAGGCTCTGCGTTATCTTCCCTATCTTTCTACTACGGGATGGATTGTCACCAATACGGTGCCGTTCGTAAATATTCCCGAATATCCTGAAATGGAGGTGATTCTTAAAGAATTGGAGAAGGCAGGGAATGTCGTTGCTTTCGATATGGAAGAGGTGGCCAAGGAAGTAGCCGGGCCGAGAAGTTCAAACATGGTGCTTCTCGGGGCATGCTCTCTCTTCATCGACGGACTTAAAGAAGAGGATATAGAAAACGGTATCCGCGAGATCTTCGGCCGCAAGGGAGAGGCTATAGTTGAAAGCAACCTTAAAGCATTCCGCGCTGGAAGAGCCAAGGCTAAGGAGATCATTAACAAATAAAAAAGGGGAGAATATGGAAAACAGTAAATTTCCCGTCGGCGACAATGTTCTCGACGGGATACTAAGGAAACTTCAGATTCCGGATATCTCCAGCGCGACAATACGCCAGATATGTGCCGTAGCCGCCGAACTTGAGAAAGCGACCGGAGAAAAATTCATCCATCTCGAAATCGGTAATCCCGGAATCCCGGCGGAAGATATCGGTATCAGATGTGAAGCTGAAGCGCTCAAACAGGGGGTAGCAAATAAATATCCCGATATCTCCGGCATTCCTCAATTAAAGAAGGCAGGTAAGGACTTCATCAAGGCCTTCCTTGACGTGGACTTAGAAGAGAGGGGAATCATCCCTACTGTCGGATCTATGCAGGCTTCCTTTACTCTGATGCTCCTGCTCAAGCAGCGCCTCGAAGAGAAAGATACGCTTCTTCTGATCAATCCCGGATTCCCAGCTCAGCGTCACCAGGCTAAGCTTTTAGGGATGCGTACCCAGGCTTTCGATATATATGAATATCGCGGGAAGGCTTTGGAGGCTAAACTGGAAGAAGAGCTGAAAAGCGGAAGAGTCACGGCTATGATCTATTCCAATCCCAATAATCCGGCGTGGACGAACCTTACGGAAGAGGAATTGGAAATCATAGGCCGGATGGCTACCAAATATGACGCCATTGTCATTGAGGACCTCGCCTATATGGGGATGGATTTCCGCAAGGATTTCGGTCATCCCGGCGAACCTCCCTACATCCCGACGGTAGCTAAATATACAGATAATTATATACTTCTCGTATCAGCATCGAAGATATTCAGCTATGCGGGTCAGAGAATTGCGGTCGTAGGGATGAGCCCGCAGGTGTTCGCCCGTCAATATCCCTTCTTTGAAAAGTTCTATGAGATGCCGGCATTCGGCGACGCGTATATTTATGGCGTGCTGTATTGTGCTTCTTCCGGTGCCACACATTCGGCTCAATATGCGTTGGCCGGCATGATGGAGGCGTCCGTTAAAGGTGAGCTTAACTTCGTTGAGCATACATCGGAATATGGTCGGAGAGCAGGGATAGTAAAGAAATCATTTCTCGACAACGGCTTTCATCTGGTTTATGCCATTGACGGCGATCAACCAATTTCCGACGGTTTCTTCTTTACAATGGGCTATCCCGGCCTGAGCGGCGAGGAGCTCCAGAGAGAACTGATGAAATTCGGCATATCCTGCATTTCCCTCCCTTCTACCGGAAGTGAGCAGGAAGGTGTGAGAGTGACTATCTCCATGGTCTCCACACCCGAGCAGATGGCTGAACTCGAAGCCCGACTTAAAGCTTTCGGCGACTCTCATAAATAACTGAACTTGTAGAAGAATAATATCCTGCTTTCGGCTAATGGCGATAAGATGCCTTTACCGGGAGCAGGATTCAAGATTTAAATTTATGGCTATCAAATATATGACTGCCGACGAGGCTGTCAAACTAATAGAGAATGATGACCACGTCTTTATTCAGGGTTCGACGTCTACCCCGGAAGTGCTTATAGATGCGTTGACCCGCCGGGCAGATGAGCTCAGGAATGTCACTCTTTATTCCGCTTTTGCTGTTACAAGACGTCCGGCTCCTTATTGCGACCCGAAATATCTGGATTCATTTAATGTGGTATCCTTCTTTGTTTCTAACTCAGTCAGGGAATACATTGCCCAGGGATACGGATCGATGATACCGCGTTTCTTAGGCGAAGTGCCGGCACTTTTCCGGGATGGGACTTGCAGGGTAGATGTTGCTCTGATAAACTGTTCGATGCCGGATGAAAACGGCAACGTCAGTTTCGGTGTATCAGCTGATCTGGCAACCTCGGCAGTGGAATGTGCGGATAGGGTGATAGCTCAGATCAACCCTAAAATGCCTTTCTCATACGGCGATCCGGTGATAAATCTATCCCAGCTTTCCGCTGTAGTGGAAGTCGATGAGGATCTTGTAGAGGTGCCCACGGCTATTCCTACTGAAAAGGAGATCCGTATCGGCAATTTTATTGCCGAACATATACCGGACGGGGCGACCCTCCAAATCGGCGTGGGAGGTATACCTAATGCAGTTATACGGGCATTGGAAAATCATCAACATCTCGGATTGCATACGGAAGCTATGACCGATGGTGTCCTGCCGCTTCTTGAACGTGGAATCATAGATAATTCGCAGAAGAAAGTAATGCCCGGCAAATCCATTGCCTCCCTTGCTCTCGGTTCGAGAAGGCTTTATGACTACATGGACTATAATAAGGACATAATCTTCAAGGATGTGGCATGGACCAACAATCCTTTCGTAATAGCGCAGAATCCCAAAGTAATGTCTATAAATTCCTGTCTTGAAATTGATCTGACAGGGCAGGTGTGCGCGGATTCGATTGGCACCAAGATCTTCTCCAGCGTAGGCGGCCAGCATGATTTTGTATACGGTTCTTCCCAAAGTGAAGGTGGAAAATCTTTCCTCGCCATGCTGTCGACAACGGGTAAGGGATTGTCTAAAATTAAGCCTGTATTGACGGAAGGTGCAGGAGTGGTCACTACGCGTTTCCAGACGAATTATATCGCTACGGAACACGGTATAGTAGATCTACGCGGAAAGACGCTCCCTGAGCGCGCAAAACTGATGATATCGATAGCTGCACCGGAGTTCCGTGAAGACCTCGAAAAAGCGGCCTTTGAGCGCTTCGGAAGATCATTCAGTATCTTGAGATAATAACGAAATTTTCTTTCCTCCAAAAACAAAGATAGATAAAGACTCCATTTCTGCAAATGGAGTCTTTATCTTACGGAT
>CAYTOR010000002.1:22936-32763 GCA_964439505.1 uncultured Sangeribacter sp. | reverse complement strand
CATCAACTCAGCTTACGGATCATCAACTCAGCTTACGGATCATCAACTCAGCTTACGGATCATCAACTCAGCTTAGGAATCATCAAATCGTCTCAAGGCCTATCAAATAGTCGTAAGGATTATCAAATATCGGGAACAATTATGGACAACTATAAGACTCAAATAAAGGAAATGTGGCGCGATATATTCGGTGATAGCCGGGAATATATCGATATGATAATCGACGGTTATTTTAACGAAGATGTTTCAGAACTACTTATAGAAGATAGTCATCTTATCTCATCATCTTTAGTCATCCCTTATAGATTTAGACGGGACCTAAATGCGATATTAGATTCGCCTCAAAATATTGAGTCTGCCGATAGTATTAAGACAGCTTTTAATTCCGCTTTATCGCCGGAATATACGGGTTATTATCTCTGTGGATTAATGACGAAAAGAGAACGCAGAGGTGGCGGAATTATGCGCCGAATGTTAACTACTATAGAAAGTACGGCTAAACAAAATAATGTTGACTTTACATTTCTAATTCCGGCTGATGAAAAATTGAGAAGATATTACTCCGGTTTAGGATATGAGAATACTGCTCGTCGAACCATTATTAAATTAAAATCAACTTTACTCAATACTTCGAATGAGTATGGAGAAGAGAAGCGAAATCCGGATTTGGATTTGCCAAAATGTAATCCCGCTTCTAAAGGGTGTGCAATTCAAGGTAAGAAAAGCGAAATATATCGCTCTCCTTTGCACAATTATAACTACCAATCAGAAATTATAGAAATTTCTCCTGCTGATGCTTTTAAATTTTCAAATTGCGCACATATTACGTTTGAAAAAAATGATGACTTAAGTGCTGAATTATTAAGTGAGATTTCGAAAAGTATTGTCAATAGTTCTACCGTCAATGTTTTTCTTTTTATCAAGAAAAACATAAATAATATTAGTTCATTTTCCGACCTTGGAAAAGAAATTGATAATTACCATATAAATGCAAAATCCTATCTAACTAAATCTTCTCATGTCAGCATACTCCATTCGCAGGTGCAATGGCGTGATGTCTTGCTTGATTATCTCCGTGAGAATAGTAGTATTATTATAGCGCAAGACACTGTTTTGTTAGTAACTCAAGACCGAAAATTTTTTCCTATATCAGGTACAGCAAATAATGTATGGGAGTTGATAAAATTGCTGATTCCAGGTGTAACAGAGCCGTCAACATCTCCGATATTGTATTCGATTTATATAGGGGATCCCGTGAATAGCCGAATCCTGCTAAATTTAATTGAGGAGGAGAGTACCAAGGTATGTAATGGTCTGAATGATCAAATTCCGAAGGAGGGAAAAATCCAATCCGGAGAAGAAGTTCGGTTTGGCGGTTTACAATTTGAAGTAGAGAAGATAGAGGAGGATTATGGTATGGCCAAATCTTTCAATCCCAAAATTTCACCATCCTCTATAGTCATAAATTTCATGTTTGACTAAAAATTAAGACATAAATTCCCATTTTCAATCTGAATTTTCTATTTTCGATTGCATTTGGGAATTTTGATATTACTTGTAAATTATTGTAAAATAACACATTGAGGGTCGAATTTACTGATTTAAACGCCCTGAGAATTTAGAATTTATCCATTCCTTATTATCGTATAAGGAGATAATCCAACGTCATGCCAATAAAAACTTAGGCTATACCGTCTTCCCGTGGAAAATCTTATGAAATTCCACTATTATTGCCAACTCTCAGGATCAAAAGCATGGCGTCAACAATCAACTCCTATTTACATGCTTAATAGATCAGTTAAGTGACTCTTGCAATCTATATCAAAGAGGATAAGAGCCGGTTACACATTCATATAGATTAGATTGAAGACATTAATAGATCATATTTAAGACTTTATAGATCATATTTAAGACTTTATAGCTCATATTAAAGACTATATAGATCATATTGAAGACTCAAACTCTGCATCCTTCCGTTCTAACCGCTCATTCTTTACCTCTTAAAGTGCAACATGGTTACCATAGCAGGCGCTCGTAATTAGGGAAGAGAAGAAGGGTCTGACATAGTGTCGGAACGACATATTTTTTCCGTCAAATTAGATGGGGGTAGACCCGAACTGCAAATTGGTCAAAAATTCGCATTTTGAAATTCCCCGGAAAACCCGTCTTTTGTCATTTGCAAATGAAATTTGCAAAATTGTAAGTAATTATATAATTGCAAATGTAATTTAGATAATAATGCAAATTATTTTGCATTTTACTTGTATTTGTTTAAATATGTCTTTACTATTACATCTGTAATCATTAACATTCGCATTTACGTGTCTTTATTCTTAAAATGTAAATAACATTTTTTTACATTTGCTATATATAGTTGTTTTTCAGTTTATTATTCAAAATGATTAAAGTGGGAGTCCGCTGAATCGGTGAGCATTGATGCCATTCTCTTAATATTCGCTTAATTGCTCCTTTTAATCCTTGAGTAGTAGGTAATTTGGGGTGTTTTGACTTGTTATGGTTTAATTTGCAAACTTGCCTCATTTTCATTTGCATATTCAATTTGTTGCAATTTGCAATTTGCAAGTTAAAAATATTTACATATATAAATTTGCAAGAATAAAAATTTTTGATTACATTTGCAATATAAAAATTTTTCATAGAAAACTGTAGAAATGGAGGATACTGTTGCTTCTCGTCTAAAACTCTTCATCGACACGAGTGGGCTTACTTCTACTCAGTTCGCCGATATGTGTGGGATTCCGCGTCCTTCGCTTTCACAGATCTTGAGTGGGCGTAACAAGAAGATAAGTGATATACTGGTAGGTCAGATTCATCGAGCCTTCCCGGATTTATCCGTTGTATGGTTATTGTTCGGAGAAGGTCCCGTCAAGACTGGTAATACCAGGACTCTTTCTACCAATCCCTCAGCCGGAGATTCATCTGAGGCTGTATCCGATCAAGATTCCAATCGAATTTCCGGTTCTGATTCTCGGGGTTCCTTAACATCCACTCATGACTCGGGCCGCAATACCGGATTTTCTTCAAATTTCTCGAATTTAAATCCAGCGAATCCATCGTCCGGTAATGGTACAAATGAAAATTCAAATCTCAGAGGCTTTAATTCCTCTGAAACCCCGCTTAACCCTGCAGAAAATCAAGTCTTTGAGTCCGATTTAAAAATATTGGATTTGACTCAGCAAATAGAGCAAATGAAGAAAAATCCGAGAAAAGTGCTTCAAATCACCATTTACTATGACGATTCTACCTTTGAAACCTTCATTCCGAAATGAGTCGTCCCTTTTAAATGGTTAGCGCATTATTCTTTTTAAATGATGAGTGCATTTCACTTTTAGGAGATGATCTCTATATAGAATTCCATCCAAGGTAAGACCGCCTCCAGGTAGGGACGCGATTCTTCGCGTCCACAGAGAATCAGTAATACGTACCGGGACCTATGAGGCAATATTCGGCTACAGAAAACGTTTTATATATAAGGTAGTTCCATCTTCATAATCTTTGATAGGATCTACCTTATATTTTATCATTTGATAATTCAATATTCAGATGTCGAATATTTCGCGTAATATATCGCTTCCGTTTCTCGGAGTTTTTTGTTCGTTATTTTCTCTCCAAAATTCAGATGCCAATGCTGCCGAATTGACATTCTCCGGCAATACCTTACCCGTGCTTCAGGAAGTGCCGGACAAAGTTACCGGTCTTGACAAAATTTACGTTATATATGATATCAAAAACGTAGATATTATTTATCCCTCTAATACTCCCAATAACGTTAAAATCTTTCGTTATTCCAATTTAGGTGGAGGGTTTGCCGAAGAAGTAACAAATCTCGAGAGAACATCTGATAGCGTGATCCTTCATTCTCCCGAAGGAAATATGGGTTATATCATCGAAGAAACCGATCCTGCCGGAGCTGTCTACAAGAGATATTACTATTGGGTTGTAAATTATCTTCCATATCGTCTTGACCTAAAATCTATATCTCAATCCAATGAGTCAGATTGCGATGCGACATATCTTAATGTTGAAGGCTCCGGCGAGCCTATCCATTATTTTACTATCAACGGGCAGCAACGCACTCTGGATCGCGAAATCAAAGTCGAATTCTCCAATCAGGAATGGGATGAGACAGGTCTCGATTTTCAGACGGTTGATACAGTAAAATATTTCGAATCTCTATCTAATCCCTTGCGTATTACCCCACCCGCATATTGCTCCACGTCCTATCACATTTCAGGCGACAAATTTCTGCGCCAATGGAACTGGATGGAGGAATGTGAAAGTATCGTTTATAATCCGATAGCTGTTGCGGCTGAGACTGAAGCCGTACAGGAGGATAAATCCGGAGATTCAGATGATGAAACTGCGGATTCATCCGGAAGCAATCAGATCAATAGTAACATTGACGGATTGGGCGGGTCCGCTCCGGCAACGATTTCGTTTATCGCACATGCGACAGAGGGAGTACTTCATCATGAATGGCAACTGACTTCCGACCCCGGATTTGAGAACATAGATTTCCGATTCAATCAGCAGGATATAGATTATACTTTCAATAGTGAGGGGACCTATTATATGCGTTATATCGGAAGTAATTCCGACGGGTCTTGTGAAAGCATCAGCGATACTTATACGATTACCATAGGAGCATCAGATCTGAAATGTCCGAATGCTTTCTCACCCGATGGAGATGGTGTCAACGACGAATGGAAGGTCAGCTATCGGTCGCTGTTAAATTTCAAATGTTGGATTTTTGATCGCTTTGGAAATCAGATGTATTATTTCGATGATCCTTCCGGAGGTTGGGATGGAAAATATCACGGAAAATTGGTTTCGTCCGGAGTCTATTATTACGTTATACAAGCAGAAGGCGCGGACGGGGTCAAATACAAAAAGAGTGGAGATATAAATATTCTGCGTCATCGAAATTCGCAGTCATCGGAGTCCGGCAGTTCTTCCTCCTCAAATTGATAGAATCCTTTTAACAGACTCCCTTTAACAGACTCCTCAGTCGCCATAGGGAAATACCTTTTTATATTGCACACTAATGAAAAATACAGCATATTCATCCTTTACTCCCGTTCTTCCTTCAGAATCTGTAGATGTTGAAGGAGCGAGAGTACACAATTTAAAAAATATTAACGTGACTTTTCCTCACAATCAGCTCTCCGTAATCACCGGCTTGAGCGGTTGCGGAAAGTCGTCGCTTGCCTTCGACACTATCTTTGCCGAAGGTCAGCGCCGTTACATCGAGACCTTTTCTTCCTACGCAAGAAATATGCTCGGATCGCTCGAACGACCCGACGTCGATAATATTACAGGGCTTAGTCCGGTTATCAGCATCGAACAGAAGACGGTCAACAAGAATCCTCGTTCTACAATTGGTACCACGACCGAAATCTACGATTTTTTCCGTCTCCTATATGCCAGACTCGGAGAGGCCCGGAGTTATCTCAGCGGGGAGCGCATGGTGAAATATACCAAGGACAAAATAGTTGATCTTATTCTTGAAAAATTCAATGATAAGAAGATCTATATTTTGGCCCCTTTGGTAAAGAATCGTAAAGGACATTATAAGGAATTATTCGAAAATCTACGCAAAAAAGGCTATTTACGTGTAAGGGTAGATGGCGATATGATGGATCTTTCTTACGGTCTTAAACTTGACCGCTATAAGAATCATAGCGTAGAATTGGTGGTAGATCGAATGAAGGTTAACCGCGATGATATCGACAGGTTGCGCTCTACGGTTGACAATGCCCTTTCCCAGGGAGATAAGCAGATGATGATCTTTGATGTAGAGAGCGAGGAGGTCACTCATTATTCTCAAGCTCTGATGGATCCCTCAACCGGTCTGAGTTATCCCGAACCGGCCCCTCATAATTTTTCTTTCAATTCACCTCAAGGAGCATGCAGAAAATGCAAGGGACTCGGCCGGATCAATATGGTCGATAAAGAGAAACTTATACCCAATCCGGAACTTTCTATTTATGACGGTGCGATCGTGGCAATAGGGAAATTCAAGAAATCCCTTGTTTTTTGGCAAATAGCGGCGATCTGCAAACTTTATGGTGTCGACATCAAGACGCCTGTAAAGGATCTGCCTAACGAGGCTCTCGATGATATTCTCAACGGGACCGACGTCAAACTTAATCTCGAAAATGAAACGCTTTCTACAAGCCGTATCGATATGAGTTACGACGGTCTGGTAAAGTACATAGAAATGCAGCAGGGTGAGGATGCGGGCGTAGAGGCCAACAAATGGAGCAATCAGTTTTTTTCAGAAACGGAATGTCCGGAATGTCATGGCCAACGTCTTAACAAGATCTCCTTGCATTTCTTTATAGACGGGAAGAATATCGCAGAGGTAGCCTCCATGGACATCGCTGAGCTGTATGAATGGGTACAGACTTTAGAGGATAAAATAGAGCCGTCCCGCAAAGCCATAGCCACTGAAATCCTCAAAGAGATACGTTCCCGTCTGAGATTCCTTCTCGACGTCGGGCTGGATTATCTGTCCTTGAATCGTGCAAGTAGCAGCCTTAGCGGTGGGGAAAGTCAGCGTATCCGTCTCGCCACTCAGATTGGTTCGCAGTTGGTCAATGTGCTCTATATTCTCGACGAACCTTCCATCGGCTTGCATCAACGCGACAACCAGCGCTTGATCACCAGCCTCAAGACTCTGCGCGATGCCGGCAACAGTATAATAGTGGTGGAACATGATAAGGATATAATGACGGAGGCTGACTGGATTGTGGATATAGGTCCCGGAGCCGGTGTGCATGGGGGAGAGGTTGTGTTTCAGGGGACGCCCGCCGAAATGCTTAAGAACCATACTCTGACTTCTGATTATCTCAACGGGGATCGTCGGATTGAAGTTCCCGAGGTAAGAAGACCCGGGAGTGGCGAGAAATTGATAATTCGGGGAGCGAGCGGACATAACCTTAAAGACGTAGACCTCGAGATTCCGCTCGGCAAATTCATTTGTGTGTCAGGGGTAAGCGGAAGCGGCAAGTCTTCCCTGATAAACGGAACTTTGCAACCGATTCTCTCGCAAAAATTCTACCGATCTCTGCAGGCTCCCTTACCTTATAAAGAGGTGGAAGGATTGGAAAACGTGGATAAGGTAGTGACTGTCGATCAGTCACCGCTCGGACGCAGTCCCAGATCAAATCCTGCTACCTATACCGGTGTTTTCGCCGATATCAGAAAACTCTTTGTCGAACTTCCCGAGTCAAAGATCAGGGGATATAAGCCAGGCCGATTTTCGTTTAACGTTGTTGGAGGAAGATGTGAAGTCTGTAAAGGCAACGGTTACCGGACCATAGAGATGAATTTCCTACCCGACGTCCTTGTGCCGTGCGAAGAATGTCATGGAAAGCGCTATAACAGAGAGACGTTGGAGGTGCGCTACAAAGGTAAATCCATTTCTGACGTGTTGGAAATGACTGTCAACGAGGCGGTGGAATTTTTTGCCAACGTACCTTCTATCTTGCGAAAAATCAAGGTTTTACAAGAGATAGGCCTTGGATATATCAAGTTAGGCCAACCTTCGAGTACACTTTCAGGCGGTGAGAATCAGCGAGTTAAGTTAGCTACTGAGTTGGCTAAGAAAGCTACGGGTAAAACGATTTTCCTTCTTGACGAACCTACGACCGGCCTTCATTTCGAAGATATCAGGGTGCTGTTGAAGGTAATAAACCGATTGGTGGATGTCGGCAATACCGTTGTCGTGATAGAGCACAACCTTGACATTGTAAAATCCGCGGATCATGTTATCGACATGGGTCCTGAAGGGGGTCGCGGAGGTGGTCGTATTGTTGCAGAAGGAACTCCGGAAGAGGTAGCAAAGACAGATTCTCCGACCGGCATTTTCCTCCGTCAGGAATTAGCCGGCCAATAGTAAGTACTGTGAGTACTGGGAGATCTGAGAGAACTGAGAGTATTGCGAGATCTGAGAGAATTGTGGGATCTGAGAGAATTGTGGGATCTATGAGGTCTTGGAGTACTGGGAGATCTGTGAGAATCGGGCAGTATAACGTCAAGAATTCATCCTGAAATAAAAGATAAAGATTTAAGAGCGAGGAGATCCGAAAAGGTATCCCCGCTCTTTTATCACTTACTACACATAATCAGTATTATGTTAAATAGAACATAATACTCTCGTTTTCTTCTTTGACTTTTACTTTTTCTGCGTGGACGCGATTAATCGCGTCCCTACTCCAGGCTTGATCCTCGAAGTACTTCATCCCTACCAGAAATCACAGTTCTCCCAGTTCTCCCAGATCTCCCAGTGCTCTCAGTTCTCCCAGTTCTCTCAGTTCTCCCAGTTCTCTCAGTTCTCCCAGATCTCCCAGATCTCCCAGATCTCCCAGATCTCTCAGATCTCTCAGTTCTCCAAGTGCCCCCGGGGCTCTCAGTGCTCCAAGAGTTCTATTTGTAGGGATTTTTAACTTAGTTAAACAAAATTAAGAAATAAGCGTTATATAGGTGATAATCATTTTAAATTCTATATCCGAATATAAACTTAGTTTCTATGAAAAAGATTGTTTTTGGTTTGACTGTAGCGCTTCTCTTCGGAGGACGTGCTTTCGCTCAAAATATCTCAAAATCAGAAGTTAAGGCTCTTCAGACTTTTCTGAATCAGCCTGCCGCAAAGGGTGGAAATAACGCCGAAGCACTTAAAATGATCGGCAGCAATGTGGCTGCCGCTCCGGGTGTAAAGGTAGAAAACGGACATGTAGTGGAGATTGACTGGGAAGGACATGAACTTGCCGGCAATCTTAATCTGTCTAATTTCCCGGCGCTTAAGGTCGTGAAACTGAATAACAATAAACTGTCTTCCCTCACTTTAGCCAATAATCCGGCGCTCCAGGTTGTCAATGCCGGTTGCAACAGGCTTACGAGCGTGAATATTCAAAACTGCCCGGCTGTACAGGAACTTCGACTCAACCGCAACGCACTTTCTTCGATCGAATTGGGTGCCACTCCCCTACTGCAGGTTCTGAATCTCTCTTCAAATATGTTTGCAGACCTAAATGTATCAAATCTGGTCAATCTTAAGAGCCTGAACGTCATCAATAACCGACTGGAGAATCTTGACGTTTCGATGTGTCAGAACCTCAAGAATCTCTATGCGGGCTTCAATGATCTCTCAACAATCACACTCGACGGACTGGCCGGTCTGGAGAACCTGAACCTTCAGAGTAATAAGCTTTCGAAGATGTATCTTCAGAATCTACCCAAACTTCAGACTGTCTTCGTCAGCGATAATCACATGGTAGAGTTCGCAGTAAATAACTGCAGCGCTCTTCTGGATATCTATGCTCCCTATAATGACCTTACAACATTCAGCGTGCAGGACTGCCCGAATATCGCGTTCGTCAATCTGGCATGGAATGATCTCACCTATCTGAGTCTGACTAATCAGAACTTCCTCCAGCGTCTGAATGTAGCCAACAACCAGCTTATCACCCTCGACGTGACATTCGATCCGATGCTGGCCTACATCAATATAGCCGGCAATACTACTTTGTCTGACTTCCGTACGGAAGGTGACACTGCCCTTCGCCAGGTCAATGGCCAATGGGATATGATGGAGTAAGTCTTGGCATTCCGGAAGAATTGGGAGTTCTGTGAGAACTGAGAGTTCTGAGAGCTTTGAGATAACTGAGGCTTTGATATGAGGCTTTGAGAATAGAATCAGATTAATACTAATATAAAAAGATGCGGTAATTTTAAAGTTACCGCATCTTTATATTGTATAGTTATTGCATAACTCGCGAATTTTATGTAAATTTGCGTTTGCG
>CAYTOR010000002.1:0-22836 GCA_964439505.1 uncultured Sangeribacter sp. | reverse complement strand
GTTAGTCAAAGTGCCTTCGGCACCGCGAACCGGTCTTCGACCGACAATCGCTCTTTGCTAACACGCGAATTTCATTTGCGGTTAGTCAAAGTGCCTTCGGCACCGCGAACCGGTCTTCGACCGACAATCGCTCTTATATTGATCAAATGAAAAGGAAGCTGATAGCCGACGCCGGCTCAACTAAAGTAGAATGGGTCATTGTCAACAATGACGGGGGTACGGAGGCCAGAGTGTCAACTCACGGCCTGAACGCTCTTTTGGCTGAACCGGAAGAAATAGCCAGACTTTTTTCCAAGGCTAAGACCCTGCTTAATAATGCTAAAGTGGATGAAATCTTCTATTATGGTGCCGGATGCGCTACGCCGGCTATCTGTCAGAAGATCAAGGATGCCCTTATCGCTACCTGGATGCCAGAAGAAAATGATGGTCCTGAGGAACATGCGCAATCACATGCACATGTTGAATCAGATTTGCTCGGAGCAGCCAGAGCTTTGCTCGGTCGGTCGCCTGGTATAGCCTGCATTTTAGGTACAGGTTCAAACTCCTGTCTTTATGACGGCGAGAAGATAGTCTCCAACGTCCCTTCCTTGGGTTTTATCTTAGGGGATGAAGGTAGCGGCGCGGCATTGGGTAAACGCCTTGTTTCCGATGCGTTCAAGGGCCAGTTGCCGGAACTTGTCAGAGATCATTTCCTGAATCTCTATGAGTTGACTCTTGAGGAGATACTGGATTATACTTATCGTCGTCCGGCGGCCAATAGATTCCTCGCGTCGCTCGTGCCTTTCTTGAAGGAGCATCTTTGGAACCCATACGTATATTCGATCGTCAGGGAAGAGTTTAAATCATTTCTTAAGAGAAATGTGGCTTTATATAGGGGGAGTCATTCCCTCCCATTGTCTTTTACGGGATCAATAGCTTTCCATTTCGCTGATATTTTACGCGAAGCGGCAGAGAGTCAGGGTCTAAAGGTTGGCAAGATTGAGAAGAATCCAATGGACGGTATGATCTCCTTTCATACTTCTCTTTCTTCCTAAAGTTAATTTTTTATTTGCATATCATGAATATCTCAAAACTCTCCATTCCATATTTAAGATTCAAAAGTACTCTCGGATTGAGGAGTACGGCTATAGGATGCCTTTTGATAATGGGTGCAAGTTTCAGTTTTGACGCCCCTGCGCAGGATGCGTATTGGCACCAGAGGGTAAGTCTTTTTGACCGTCTTCCTATAGGCAACGATGATATAGTTTTTTTGGGTAATTCAATCACCGACGGAGGAGAATTTCAAGAGCTCTTCGAAATGGATAATGTCCTCAACCGGGGAATCCGTTCGGACAGAATCAACGGTGTTCGGAAACGTCTGGACCAGGTTACTTCCGGGCATCCCAAGAAGATTTTCCTTCTTATCGGTATCAACGATGTAGCCGACTCCCGTCAGACTCCCTCCTCATTGGCCGCAATGTATGAAGAGCTTGTAAAGGATATTCGCGAAAAAAGTCCCGAAACAACGCTCTATATTCAAAGCGTCATGCCGATAAATAATGACTTCAAGCGGTATAAGAGTTTATACGGAAGAGAGTCTATCATTCCGGCGTTCAACGAAAAACTTAAGGAAATAGCCGATCGTTGCGGAGCGGTTTATATTGATCTCTGGCCTGCTCTTGCAGATCCGGCAACCGGCAAATTAAAAAAGGAATTTACCGGCGACGGCCTTCATCTTACGGGAGCCGGATACCGGGCCTGGACCAATGCTGTGAAATCTTACTTAGTGGATGAGCCCGCTCAGCATGCGGAAGAGGATAGTTCCCCTTCCGAGGTTCAACCGGTCGAAGTCCAACCCGATTCTCAACATTCTTTCTCCATTGTAAAGAATAAGGGGTAAGAGCTACCGATTGGGAGTTCCGGTAGTTCCGGGAGTACTGGGAGTACTGGGAATACTGGGAGAACTGGGATTATGGGGAGAACTATGAGTCCTGGGCATTCCGGGAGCACTGAGAGATTTGGATCTAAGGGGCTTTTCTTAGAGAACTATGAAGAGAGCTCGGGGCAGGAAAAAATATAAAGAGGATAAAATGTTAAAAAACAAAATATTAATAGAGGCTTTTAGAATAGGACGACCGATTGTCTTGACTTTGGCCGGACTTTCTTTCTTTACTCCGATGGCGATAGCTCAGGATAATGAGGCTGCCGTTGCGGCTACCTCCCGGCTTGTCATATCTCCCCTATTCGAGTATCCCGTAGCTCCGGAGGAATTAACGGATCTTCAATCAAAGACCGGATGGCTTATGGATCATTTCTGGGATTCCATGGATTTTTCCTCGAAGCAGAGCGTTGACCAAAACGCATTGAACGATGCGTTTCAAGTCTATGGAGCGGCTGCTATTCATGCTCCCAAATCAAAGGTGCTCAAATCTGTAAATTCCTTAGTCAAATCCCTGAAAGGCAATCCCGTGCTGTTGCTGCAGTTTGCCAAAGGTGCGGAAGAAGCTTTCTATGGGCCGCGCGCAGTAGGCTGGAGTGATGAGATTTACCAGCCTTTCTTAGAAGCTGTCATAGCCGACAAGTCAATCTCCGAGAGCAGGAAACTTCGCTTCCGTGATAATCTCAAGACTATAAAGAATAATGCCATTGGAGGGAAATTCCCCAAATTAAGACTGACTCTTCGCAACGGCCGTCACCTTGATTTTGTTCCCGAATCAGATTATACGTTGATTGAAATCGGGAATCCGGATTGCGATGACTGTAAATTCGCAAAAATGAAACTTGAGATGGCCGGCGATATAAAGCAGTTTATAGAAGATAAAAAAATCGCCATGGTCTTTCTGGTTGCAGACGCTGTCCCGGAAGATGAAGCGGAGATATTAGGGTATTTTCAATCATATCCCGAACAGTGGCTGACCGGAATATCATACGGTGCGGATGATATCTTAGATATCAGAATGACGCCTTCCTTCTATATATTAGGAAAGAGAGGTGAAATCCTCGCCAAGAATCTTGATGTTGATACTGCGGTAGAGACCTTGCGTTCGCTGGTTGCTTCCGATAGCAAAAAGAAATAACAAGATGAAGATAACGGAAATTATAAAGACGGTCTATATCCGGATGACAGGATATAGCTATACGAATCTCGGACGACTCTTTCTGCGTCTTTTCATAGGAATCATGATGATTCAGTTTGGAGTTCGGCAGATAGCCCACTTCGATCTTGTAGGAGGCGAGTTCCCTGCAGTGTTGGGAATGTCTTCGGAATGGTCGCTTGGCGTCTTTATCGGCATAGAAATGGTATGCTCCATTTTCATTATGTTCGGATTCCTTACCCGGCTTATGACATTGCCCCCCTTCATAGCTATGGTCATTGCCGAGTTTTATCTTCTTCATAATGCAGTGCATGAAGCACCCTATCTTCTGACATGGCAGTCGCAGGGTTTCCTGCCCGTCATGTTTTTAGGAATTTACTTTTTCATTCTCCTTGTAGGACCAGGGAAGATTTCGGTCGATTATTTCCTGTCTTTGCATCTTATTCATTCTGATGACAAAAGTGAGGATGAAGAGTTGGAGGAAGTTTAGAGTTGGAGGAAGTTTAAAATAGTAATCCCCTACCCAATAGTTGATACTGAAAAAATCTTTCCTGTTATTGAGATTTCGTGGGACGGGACCTAATGGCTCAGGCCGGAAGAAAAAACTGTAATGGCAAGAATTGCTGTCTTGATATCAGGCGGAGTAGACTCTGCTGTAGTTGTCGATAAGCTCTATAAAGAGGGCCATGATCTGCATCTTTTTTATATCCGTATCGGTATGGATAACGGAGAGGGGGATTGCAGTGCTGAAGAGGATATCGAGCTATGCAACATGATTGCAAGCCGATATGGATTGCCTTTGGAGATTGTGCCCCTGCATGATGAATATTGGGAACACGTAATGGATTATACCCTGAAGACTGTCGAACGCGGGCTTACACCTCATCCCGACATGATGTGTAATAAAATGATCAAGTTCGGCTTTTTCGAACAGCGCCGGGGCCATGAATTCGATGCTGTAGCGACGGGGCATTACGCTTCGATAAAGGAAATCGACGGGATGAAATTTTTGGCTACAGCCGCCGATCCAGTCAAAGACCAGACCGATTTTTTAGCGCAGATCAACTATTCCCAACTTAAGCATCTGATGTTTCCTTTGGGGGAAATGCCCAAGAAAGAGGTCAGGAATTTGGCTAAGCAGGCAGGATTGCCGAATGCAAACCGTAAAGATTCCCAAGGTATTTGCTTTCTCGGAAAGATAAACTATTCGGATTTTATCGAACGAAAACTCGGCACCAAGGAAGGTCCTGTAGTGGAAATCGAGACGGGTAAAAAGATAGGAACCCATAAAGGATATTGGTTTTACACCATCGGTCAGCGTAAAGGACTCGGTCTGAGCGGCGGCCCATGGTATGTAGTGAAGAAAAATATCCGCGATAATGTCATATATGTATCCAACGGCTACGATACCTCCATGCAGTATGGTCGGATAATCAATGTCGAGGAGATGAATTGGATTACTGTTGATCCCTTTGACGACGCATGTCCGGACTCTTTCAAAGCCAAGGATTCCACTCTTAAGATAGCTTTCAAGACGCGTCATTCCCCCGAGTTCATGCAAGGCGAGATGATAGAGCTTGAAGAAGGAGGATTCAGAGTGATTTCGGAGAGCGACGTTCAGGGGATTGCACCGGGCCAATTTGTCACCGTCTATACTCCGGATCGCAGTTTATGTTTAGGCTCCGGCATGATTTCATTGCCGGAAAGATCTAAACGCCACAGACGAAAACAATAAGCCCTCAAATAGCTTCTGAAAAATAATAGTATAGATTAATTCCAAAAGATATTTGACGGCATCGCTGTGTAATCAAAAGATAAATACTACCAAAATGAAGAAACGCCATCGCCTTAAACTGATAGGCATTACATACAATCAGATAGAATCCGGAGTTTATGCCGTGATTTTAGAAGAAGTCAACGGCGACCGCAGGATACCGATCGTGATAGGCTATGCCGAAGCCCAGGCAATCGAGTGTAAACTGCAGGAAGTGAAGACTCCGCGCCCTCTCACTCATGATCTGATGAAATCCATATTGGATAACTTCAATCTCAAACTTTCGGCAGTGGAGATTTACAAGATGCCAAACGGGGTCTTTGCGGCCAACCTTATTATAGAGGATGCGGAAGGGGATCTCCGGATGATAGATTCCCGTTCATCTGATGCGTTGGCATTGGCTATCCGCGCCGGAGCACCGATCTATACTTCCGCCGAGGTCCTTGAAGAGGCCGGTTTCAGGCCCAAATCTTTCCGTCAGCAGGAAGAGAAGGAAGAGAAATCGCGAGAAGAAATCCTCTTGTCCGGCATTGATTCGGTGCAGGATGCAGTTCCGGCAATTGAATCATTTGACAATATAGAAGATATAATCGGTAATGATACCCTGAATCCCGAGTGTGCGGACTCGGAGATACTTGACTTTCTTGCGAACTTCTCTGATGCGGAGATCGAACGACAGATCGCCAAGTTCGCTGCTGCTGAGAAATATGAAGTGGCAGCCCGGCTCAAGACCCTTCTCAAAAGAAGACGCGAATGAGCCTTTAAGTTACATTTGAATAAAAACTTTTCAATATATGAAAAATAGACGTAAACGGGTTGAGGTAATCGTCGAATTGATAAAGACCCAATGCATATCTTCCCAGGAAGAACTTTCCCGAATGTTGGGTGAAAGAGGGTATCATGTCACTCAGGCTACCCTCTCCCGAGACCTCAAGATGCTTCATACTACAAAGGTCCCGACAGATCGCGGCACATACGTATACGTATTGCCCGATTCCAACTCCCTGAAGGATCAACTTCTTGCTTCGGGCCAACTGGAGATGAACGCCAATTATCAGAGCGGCTTCATATCCCTCGATATATCGGGCAATATGGCTGTCATCAAGACCCGTAACGGGTATGCTCCCGGACTTGCTTACGATATAGACATTTCAAAATGCAGCGATATCTTGGGCACGATACCGGGTTCAAACACTATTTTTGCGGTAATGCGTGAAGGTATGACCCATGAAGAGATCCGTCAGACCCTTTCCCGTTTCCTGCCTCTCGATTCCTATATTCCTCCTGTCCCCCCTTACGGCGGCCGGTAAATAAATACTAAAATCTTCAGACTATGATAAAAGTCGGAATCGCAGGTGCGGAAAATCCGGATGCGGGGGAACTGTTACGGTTATGTCTCCGACATCCGGACGTTGAGATAGTGTCTGCTTACGTACCCAAACTTGCCGGCCACAGTGTCGATACGGTTCATCACGGTTTTATAGGAGAAGAGAAAATCCTCTTTACCTCAAATTTAGATGCTACTTCGCTGGACGTAGCGTTTATATTCACTCCCATGTATACGGACTCCGATTGGGCCAAACTGATGTCCGATCGCGACAGCCTGCGACTTATAATTTTCCCCGGAGCGGAAGAAGTCGCGAGGGCTCTCCCCCGCACTCCGGTCTATGGACTCCCGGAGATGAATCGTAAGCCTTTGGTTCGCGGAGCGCGAGAAGCCATAGTGCCTGATCCGATCGCATCTCCGGCCTTGGTCGCTCTTTATCCTCTTGCTTCCCATCTTATGCTCGGAGGGAATCTTACAATAAAGGTTCAGGCTCCTTCGGATCTTATCACTTCCGACAGGCTGCGACACTCCGAAGCGGAGATTTCAAGAGAATTAGCCGAAGTACAGGCAAGTTTTCTCGGGAACGTCAGCTTAGAGGCTTCCGACTCCGGGGCTCCGCGATCCATGATTCTGACAATGAAGATTCCTTCTTCTGTCTCGATCGATGAATTATTGAAAATTTATGATTCCGTATATGATGACCATAATTTCACTTTTGTAGTGACTCATGACGTCGGGCCGGAAGATGTAGAGGCGACCAACAAAGTAATAATAGCTCTGTCCAAGCCGTCGCAGGAGCAGATAGAAATAAAAGTAGTCGCGGATCCCCGAATGCGTGGAGGAGCCGGAGAAGCGATGCATATAATGAATCTGTTGCTCGGACTTCACGAAAAGACAGGGCTTGATCTTAAGACCTCCTCATGGCCTAAGTCATGAAGGGGGAAACTATGATAATACTATGGCTGTCAATAAGATCATACTGATAGGATTTGTAGGGAAAGATCCCGAAATGCGTTATCCCGAAAAGGATTTCGCTGTCGCGCGTCTTTCGCTGGCGACTTCCGAACCTCGCGGACCTAATGGTGCTGAGGTGACGGATTGGCATTCCTGCATCTTTACCGGCAAACAGGCTGCTCTCGTAGAGCGTTATGTAAAGAAAGGGAGCCATCTTTATGTGGAAGGGAAAATGCGATACCGCGACTATGAGGACCGGTTTAAGATCAAACGCCGGGCAGCAGAGGTCGAAGTGACGATGTTTGAAATCCTCGGTCGTCTGCAATAAGAAAAAAAAGTAAGAAATCTTTGAAAAGATATATTTGCATATAATGAGAAAATGGAGAATTGAGGACTCTGCCGAATTGTATAATATCGGAGGATGGGGCCTTAAATATTTTTCAATCAACAACAAGGGCCACGTCCAATGCGTGCCTCGTCAGGATCTTGCTCCTATAGATCTCCAGGAAGTGATGGAAGAACTGCAGATGCGGGATGTCTCCGCTCCGCTTCTGCTCCGATTCCCCGACATCCTCGACGACAGGATTCAGAAAATCACCAACTGCTTTAAAAAAGCAGCCAAAGAATATAACTATGAAGGGCAGAATTTCGTTGTCTACCCTATCAAGGTCAATCAGATGAGTCAGGTTGTCGAGGAAATCGTCAGCCATGGGAATAAATACAATATCGGTCTTGAAGCCGGCTCCAAGCCCGAGCTCCACGCCGTCCTCGGGGTGACCACTGAGGATAACTCCGTGATCATCTGCAACGGATATAAGGATGAAGACTATATAGAACTCGCTTTGCTGGCCCAGAAAATGGGTCGCAAGATATATCTGGTTGTTGAGAAATTCAATGAGTTGGTGCTCATTACTGAGTTGGCTAAGAGAATTGGGGTCCGCCCGAATATCGGAATCAGAATCAAGATTACTTCATCCGGCTCAGGCAAATGGGAAGAATCGGGAGGAGATGTAAGTAAATTCGGATTGAATTCGAGCGAACTTCTCGATGCCCTTCAATATCTTGAAGAATATGATATGAAGGATTGCCTTAAGCTTATCCATTTTCATATCGGCAGCCAGATTACCAAAATCCGGCGTATCAAGAATGCTCTTCGCGAAGCGATGCAGTTCTATGTCCAGTTGTCGAAGCTCGGATTCTCAGTTGAGTTCGTGGATATAGGAGGAGGACTTGGCGTTGATTATGACGGCACTCGCTCCGCTTCAGGAGAGAACTCGATGAACTATTCAATTCAGGAATATGTAAATGACTCCGTCGCGGCTTTGGTCGACGTTTGCGTTAAAAACAATCTTCCGCATCCCAATATCATTACTGAGAGCGGACGCTCTGTGACAGCCCATCATTCAGTGTTGATAATAGAGGTGCTCGAGACCACTCAGCTTCCCCAATGGAATGAAGAGACAGACGTCATTGGCGAGGACGCGCATGAACTGACGGTTGAATTATATAACATCTGGGATAAGATCAATCCTGCCCGTGTCTACGAAGACTGGCATGATGCCCTGCAGATACGCGAGGAGGCTTTGGAACTTTTCAGCCTCGGACTGCTTGATCTGCGCACTCGGGCCCAGATAGAAAAATTATTCTGGAGTGTCGCCAGGGATGTCAACGATATCGCCAAATCCATGAAGCATCCCCCTGAAGAATTAAAGAAAGTTTCAAGGATGCTTCCCGAGAAATATTTCTGCAACTTCTCGCTCTTCCAGTCGCTTCCTGATACTTGGGCGATCGATCAGCTTTTCCCTGTCATGCCCATCTCCAATCTTGATCAGAAGCCTACTCAGGAATGTACGATCCAGGACGTCACCTGCGATTCCGACGGAAAGATAAATCGCTTCGTGTCCCCTCAGGGAGTCTCTTATTCCCTCCCGATCCATAAGTTCAGGCATGGAGGGCATTATTATATCGGGGTATTCCTCGTCGGAGCCTATCAGGAAATTTTGGGCGATCTGCATAATTTATTCGGTGATACGGCGGCGGTCCATATCGTCGGTGCGCCCGATGGCTATGTGATTGAGCAGATTATAGACGGCGAGCCGGTAGCCGATGTACTGGACTATGTAGAATATGATACAAAAAAATTGGTGCGCAATCTTGAGACGTGGGTATCGCGTTCAGTGAAGCAAGGTAAGATCTCTTACGATGAAGGGCGTCAATTCCTCAATATATATCGTTCGGGATTGTACGGCATAACATATCTTGAGGAGCGCCAATAAATTCTCACTGCCGGGGAATATAACTTCTTCTCTTAAATGTAAATATATGAGATATTTCCTTGAACTTGCATACGACGGGAGCTGTTTCCACGGATGGCAACGTCAGCCCAACTCCTGGTCTGTCCAACAGCAGATCGAAGAGGCCCTTGCTACAGTGTTTCAGAAGGAAGTCACTGTCGTGGGAGCCGGAAGGACAGACACCGGAGTCCATGCACGGCAGATGTTTGCTCATTTTGACGTTCAGGGGGAAATTGCAAATCCCGGAGCTTTACTCAGGGGCCTTGATCGAATGGTCGGGCCCAGCATAGCCTTGAGACGTCTGATACCGGTTGCTGAAAATGCGCACGCGCGGTTTGATGCAACTGCACGTACATATAAATACTTCGTGATATTTGAGAAATCCCCTTTCCTTACGGCGTCTTCATGGCATTCGACGACCGCACTTGATTGCGAACTCATGAATGAGGCTGCCGGATTGCTTAAGGAAACAGATGACTTCACTTCCTTTGCAAAGCTACATACGGACGTAAAGACGAATATCTGTGATGTCAGGCACGCAGCTTGGGAAGAATATATCAATCCCTACGGGATTCCCGGGATAGTGTTCACGATTACGGCCGACCGCTTCTTGCGGAATATGGTGCGTGCTGTTGTCGGCACTCTTGTCGACGTCGGACGTGGCAAGCTTTCCATCCGGAATTTCAAAGAAATAATAGATGCCAGGGACCGTTGCTCGGCGGGGACATCTATGCCTCCTCAGGGACTCTTTCTATGGGAGGTAAAATATCCATATATAATCTCATAGCACATGAATATACAGGAAGCAAAAGAGCGGATTGATTTTCTACGACAGGAACTCAACCGTCATAACCATAATTATTATGTCCTGAATTCTCCGGAAATCTCAGACTTCGATTTCGATCATCTGATGAAAGAACTTGAGGCGCTCGAAAAAGAATTCCCCGAATTCGAGGATCCCCTCTCTCCTACCCAGCGCGTCGGAAGCGACCTTACAAAAGGTTTCGAACATATAGTCCATGCCCGGCCGATGATGTCGCTTTCAAACTCTTATTCAATTCAGGAAGTCGATGAATGGTTCGTAAGAATCAGAAAGGCCCTGGAAGGGGAAAAATTCGATATAGTCGGTGAACTGAAGTTTGACGGGACTTCGATCTCCATTACCTACGTCAATGGCAGAATGGTCAGGGCCGTTACACGTGGAGACGGCACTCAAGGTGATGACGTGACGGCGAATGTCAAGACCATACGTTCCATCCCGCTGCAGTTGCTTCCGGGGGACTGGCCGGATGAATTTGAGATAAGAGGAGAGATCCTTATGCCTTGGGAAGTGTTTGAAAAGCTCAATGCGGAGCGGGCCTATAATGAAGAGCCACTCTTCGCCAATCCCCGCAATGCCGCCTCCGGCACGCTTAAGATGCAGGACCCCCGCATCGTTGCATCCCGTCATCTTGACGCCCGTTTCTATTATCTTCTTTCCGATAATCTTCCCTTCGATAATCATTACGACAATATGGAAGCGGCCCGGAGATGGGGTTTCAAAGTATCCAAGCACATGCAACTCCTTCACTCCCTGGAAGAAGTAGACGAATATATCAATAGATGGGATGAAGACCGTCGCAAACTTCCGGTTGCCACGGATGGCTTGGTATTCAAGGTCAATTCATTGCGGCAGCAACTTAATCTGGGATATACTGCCAAATCTCCCCGCTGGGCCATTTCTTATAAATTCAATCCCGAAAGAGCCTGCACGCGTCTCCGATTCGTAAGTTTTGAGACCGGTCGCATGGGTATAGTGACTCCGGTAGCCAATCTTGAGCCGGTGCTCTTGTCAGGAACGATAGTTAAGCGTGCATCCCTACATAACGATGACATAATTCAGGAACTCGATATTCATCAGGGAGACTGGCTTTATGTCGAAAAAGGAGGCGAGATCATACCAAAGATTACAGGCGTTGATAAAGACCGGAGGGAGAAAGACGCCGAGAAGATAGTATTCGTAAAGGACTGTCCGGAATGTGGTACATCCCTTGTACGTATCTATGGAGAAGCGGCCTGGTGCTGTCCCAACCATTACGGTTGTCGGCCACAGCTTACCGGCAAAATCGAGCATTTCTGTGCCCGTCGGATGATGGATATCGATGGAATCGGAGAAGAGACTGCCGAATTGCTTTTTGATGCCGGAATGGTAGAGCGTATAGCCGATATTTACGACCTTACTCCCGAGCGGCTTTCCACCCTTGACCGTATAGGTCAGAAGAGCGCAGAGCGAATAATGACCGGCATAGAGAACTCTAAAAATGTACCTTTTGAGAGGGTCATCTACGCATTGTCGATTCCCAACGTCGGAGAAACTACGGCAAAACGACTTGCGAAGGCTGTCAAGACCATGGAAACTATGCAGGCTATGAGCGTCGAGGAACTTCAGTCGATTCATGACATCGGTCCGGTCATCGGGAAATGTATCTATGATTTCCTTCAGGATCCCGTCAATATAGAAAATATTGATAGGCTGAGAAAAGCCGGGGTTCAGATGTCGCTATCGGAGGATAAACTCGTTCCGGCCGGTGATTCTCTTGCCGGGAAAACCATAGTGATATCCGGCACCTTTGCCCATCACTCACGGGATGAATACAAGAATCTAATCGAGGCACATGGCGGAAGAAACGCAGGAAGCATTTCAAAGAAAACATCCTTCGTCTTGGCTGGAGAAAATATGGGCCCGGCGAAGTATGAGAAATGTCAGGCCCTCGGTATCCCTCTGGTCAACGAAGACGAGTTCCTTAAGATGATTGAGGGTTAAGATTTATCGAAGGATAAGGAATAATGAAAATTTAATACCCGTCTATGCTACAGAAGCGATATAGACGGGTATTATGTTTTCAGTACTTAGAAGTACCGTTATAATGGGGTTTACAAATGGGCATTTACAGTACCTTTAGAGAGTTTATCGCCGCGTTCGGGTCCTTTGCTCCGAACACGTAACTTCCAGCCACAAGTATGTCGGCGCCCGCCTGAGCGAGCAATGCGCCAGTCTTCGCATTGACTCCGCCGTCGACATTGATCAGGGCCTTCGATCCCGTCTCATCGATCAATCGACGCAGTTTTCTGACTTTTTCCACCGTCCCGGGAATAAACGGTTGGCCTCCGAATCCGGGATTGACCGACATCAGCAGTACCTGATCCAGGTCAGTGATAATATCTTCCAGGGTATTGACCGGAGTAGCGGGACATAGCGAGACGCCGGCTTTCATTCCGGCGGCATGGATAGCCTGTACGGTACGATGGATATGCGTACACGCTTCCTGATGAAATACCATATATTCCGCTCCGAGATCCGCAACCTGAGAAATCCAATTCTGAGGCTCGACGATCATCAGATGTACATCCAGCGGCTTCTTGCAATGCTTGCTGACGGCTTTCATTACCGGAAAACCGAAACTGATATTGGGAACGAAGACGCCGTCCATCACGTCAAGATGAAGAAAATCACAATCGGAATTGTTGATCATCTCAAGATCAGGAAGCAGATTAGCGAAATCCGCTGAAAGAAGAGAAGGTGAAACTTTCATTGTATATTAGGTTTTACTGTCTTAAGGTTTTCTATCCTATATTCTGTGTCGGAATAATTTCTCTGAAGTAGTTATGCCGGGCGTTTGGAGTGAGTTTTACCGGGTTTAAATGCATTCCAAAGAATGTAGGACAGGCAGAGGATAGCCAAGGCATATCCTCCCCATGTCAGATAGCGGTTATATTCCTCGACTTTCTCGAAAAGATGCGCCGGGTCGACAGTTTGAGCAAGCCAATAGCCCAGAGCCGCCAAGATAGAATTCCATACCAATGCACCCAAGGAGGTAAAGACGGCAAATTTCAGAACATTCATTCTTGAAATACCGGCAGGAATGGAGATCAACTGGCGAATGGCGGGAATCAGACGTCCTACAAAAGTGGAGACGGAGCCGTGTTTGTCGAAGTATGCCTCTGCTTTGTCAACTTTAGCCCGATCTATCAGGCAAGCGTGGCCCAATCGGGAGTCAGCGAACTTATAGACGACGGGACGCCCGATCCAAAGAGCAAGATAATAGTTGATAAAAGCTCCCACGAGGGCTCCCAAAGTTGCTATAAGAGTAACGCCAATGATATTCATGTCGGAGCCGGCTCCGGCGTTTGAGCAGGCGAGATATGCCGCCGGAGGAACGATTACTTCAGACGGGAAAGGGATGAAACTACTTTCAATCACCATGAAGATAAATACGAACCAGTAGTTGGCATTGTCGACAAACCATCCAAAAAACTGAGCGGCGTCAAAAAGAGCTAATAAAGTCATTTCAGTTTCAGATTTTTGATGTTATACCAAATATATCAGAAATCATTTTCCCATATATTGCGGCTTTATTTTCAAGTTTCATGGGATAAGCCCGGGAGGAAGAGGGCATGCGCCAATGATTGAATTTACGCACGATTCCACGGGAGTCGGTCAGTTGACACTCCCTGTACTCCCCCATTTTGGGCACTTCGGTACCGGTCAGTTCGGCGATGACCGTTGCGGCTTTTTCACCTGTCGTAGCGACGGCGACGCACTCCGGCAATTCCGCGAGCAAAGCGGACAGATCAATCTGTTTGCGGATTTCCAGAAACTTATCTGCAGCGTTGCCGGCGGTGCGCACGACTTCCCTTCCGGTATCGCTCAAAGCGACGCCAAGATTGCTTAAGGTCTCTTTCAGAAGATTTACCTTGAAAGTCTTACCGGGTAGATCTACGAAATAATCCTTATCCCCCTCTAAGATCAATCCGAAAATTCTCCACATGTCATTGATGAAATTCGGATAATAGAAATTCATGCTCCAGCGATGGCGTTGAGGAGGGAAAGTGCCGCACATCAACAGTTTGGCATTTGGAGGGAGAAAAGGTCGGAGAGGATGGGATTCGAGCGTATCTTTGGGGAGGGAGTCTTCAGATGTCGGGATATGATTGATAATAGCCATATATTTCTGATTTGACCGCAAATTTAATAAAAAATTCGCGAGTCTGCAAAGAGCGGACGTCGGCCGAAGGCCGGTGCGCGATGCCGAAGGCGCTTTGACAGACCGCAAATTTAACAAAAATTTCTCTAACTATCCTATAAAAATAAGGTTATAAGGAGAAAAATGAGTAATTTTGTAGATTAATGAACTCTGAGACCTCTGAGACCTCTGAGACCTCTGAGGGCTCTGAGGGCTCGGAAAGTTTCCGGTACTCCCAGTACTCCCATCTCTCCCGGTATTCCCAAACCCTAATCAAAAGAAAAAATGAAATATTACTTTGCTCCTGTTCAAGGCCACACGGATGCGGCCTATCGCCATTTCCATGCGGCTCATTACGGCCATACTGCGGACTCAGCCACCCCCATCGAATATACAACTCCCTTCATCCGCCTTGAAAAAGGCGAATTGAGGAAGAAGGATTTAAAGGATGCGATTTCAGAGTTTAACGAAGGGGTGGAAATTATCCCGCAGGTCATATTTAAAAACGGCGATGAATTAGGCACGTTGGTAGATCTATTGAAGGCAGAAGATATCAGAAGAATAGATATTAATATGGGATGCCCTTTCCCTCTCCAGACGTCGCGCGGCCGAGGAGCGGCTACAGTCGCTTCCGAAGAATGCAGGCAGTCCGTGAAGGAGATCGTGGAATCGAATCCTGATATAGACTTTTCAGTCAAAATGAGATTGGGTTATGCGGAAGAAGAATATCGGCCTTTGCTGGAGACCCTTAACGAACTTAAACTAAATCATATTTCAGTTCATCCCCGTACTGCTAAAGACCAATACTCCGGAGAGTTGCACGAAGAGGCTTTCTCTGAGATCTACAGGCTCAGCCGCAATCCTATTGTCTATAATGGAGAATTGAAAACTCCGGCAGATATTAAGGCAACCGCGGAAAAATATCCGGAGTTACACGGAATCATGATAGGTCGCGGAGCCTTGGGTCGGCCGTCAATCTTTGCCGAGATATTGGAAGGTGAGGACTGGTCCGAGCAGAAGCGCAGGCTGGAGATGCTGGCGTTTCATCGGGAATTGTTCGGGCATTATAGAGATAATCTGATAGGTGGCGATCACCAGGTGCTCTCCAAGATACAACCGTTCTGGGAATATTCCGAGGCAGAAATCGGTCGGAAGGCATGGAAAGCAATAAAGAAGGCATCTAACATGTCGAAGTATCAGACAGCCCTCGCTTTGATTTGACAACTTTTTGCAATTTTTTGCGTTGTTTGGTAAAATGGGGAGCAGGCTTTGAAGGGAATATCAGGCTCCTCAGAGTCCTCAGAGTCCTCGGAGTTTGATAAAAATACTATGACAAAAAAGAAGAATACGATGGCTCAAAAGCCGACGAAATATATTGAAGTGAAGGGCGCCCGCGTCAACAATCTCAAGAATGTTGACGTAAAGGTGCCTTTGAATGAATTTACTGTCATGACCGGAGTTTCCGGTAGTGGCAAATCAAGTCTTGCATTCGACACTCTTTATGCGGAGGGCCAACGTCGCTACGTAGAGAGTCTGTCGAGTTATGCCCGACAGTTTCTCGGCCGCATGTCGAAGCCGGAATGTGATTATATTAAGGGTCTTCCTCCCGCAATAGCCATAGAGCAGAAGGTCGTCACGCGCAATCCCCGGTCGACCGTCGGCACTTCAACTGAAATCTACGATTATCTCCGCATGCTTTTCGCCCGCGTAGGTAAGACGTACTCCCCCATAAGCGGTAGAGAGGTAAAGAAACATCATATTGAGGAGATGGTCAGGGAGATCAGTTCCTATCCCGAAGGAACGCGTCTTGCTGTTCTTGTAGATGTCAATGTCCCCGAAGGGCGCGACCTGAAACAGCAACTTGAAATCTATCTTAAGATTGGTTTCTCCCGTCTGGAATTAGACGGCAATTTCATAGATATAGAAGAATATATTGCATCCGGCGAAACCCTTATCCAGGAGAAAGGTCTTCATCTTTTGATCGACCGTCTTAGCGTTTCCAATGATAAGGATGAGATATCCCGCCTGACGGATTCCCTCGAAACCGCCATGTTCGAAGGTCGCAACAACTGTCTGGTGAAGGTATGGACATCCGATGGGATACGCGAGCTCCATTTTTCCGATAGTTTTTCAGCCGACGGAATGGATTTCCGCGAACCATCGGACCTTATGTTTAATTTCAACAATCCCTACGGAGCCTGCGAGGAATGTGAAGGATTCGGCAAAGTCCTCGGCATAAGCGAGGATCTCGTCATTCCGGATAAGTCCCTTTCTGTCTATCAAGGTGCAGTCCAATGCTGGCGTGGGGAGAAGATGGGAGAAAGTCTGAAGGAACTGATCCATTATGCCCCAACGTATAAATTCCCTATTCATAAGCCCTACATTGAATTGACAAAGGAAGAGAAAGACTTTCTATGGCATGGTAAAGGGCGCTGGGGTGGCATCGACGGCTTCTTCAAATGGGTAGATGAGAATCAATATAAGATTCAATATCGCGTCATGAAAGCGCGATATCGGGGAAAGACCGAATGTCCGGTCTGTCACGGTTCGCGCCTGCGCCCGGATGTTGAATACGTCAAGATCGGAGGCAAGTCTATTACAGAACTTGTCAGAATGTCGGTCAGTGACTTGAGGAAATTCTTTAATGAGCTGAAGCTCTCCGAATCGGATGAACTGATCGCGGCCCGCCTGCTTACGGAAATCCGGAACAGAATAGGTTTTTTGGAGGAAGTAGGATTAGGATATCTGACATTGGATCGCGTTTCCAATTCCCTGTCAGGAGGTGAAAGCCAAAGAATCAATCTCGCTACCTCGCTCGGTTCCTCGCTCGTAGGTTCGCTGTATATTCTCGATGAACCCTCGATCGGTCTCCATTCACGGGATACTCAGCGGCTTATCAGTGTGCTTCGTCGCCTTCAGCAGATAGGGAATACTGTCGTAGTCGTTGAGCATGACGAGGAGATGATGATGGCTACCGATAATATAATCGATGTCGGTCGGGATGCAGGCAGATTAGGGGGCGAGATCGTCTTTGCCGGTAATCTGCAGAATGCCTTAGAGTCAGGAGGGAATACCGATTCCTACACCCTCGAATACTTGTCCGGTCGTCGTGAGATTCCCTACGACCCGTTGCGTCATCCATGGAAGAAATTTGTAAAGGTAGAAGGCGCCCAGGCCAATAATCTGAAGAATATCGACGTGACCTTTCCTTTGGGGGTACTTACAGTCGTCACCGGAGTGAGTGGGTCAGGTAAGTCTACTCTTGTCCGCGAAGTACTTTATAAAGCCATGGTCCGGGCGTTGGGAGAACCGGGAGACGCGCCGGCCACTCATAAATGTCTCTCAGGGGATGTCAAATCTGTCGGAGCGATCGAATTCATCGACCAGAATCCGATCGGCAGTTCTTCCCGTTCTAATCCCGCTACATATCTCAAGGCCTTCGATGAGATCCGCAAACTCTTCTCTGAGCAACAGCTTGCCAAGCAGATGGGCTTTACGCCCGGTTATTTTTCCTTCAATTCCGAAGGTGGGCGCTGCGAGGAATGTAAGGGAGAGGGAACGGTAACTATTCCCATGCAGTTCATGGCTGACATAAGCATTCCCTGCGAAGTGTGTCATGGCAAACGTTATAAGGAGGAAGTGCTCGACGTGAAATATCGCGGGAAATCTATATATGATTTTCTGGAGATGACCGTCGACGAAGCGATTGATTTCCTGAAGGAAGATAAGACTGTCTCGGCCTCCCGAATTGTTAAACGTCTGCAGCCACTTCATGATGTAGGCCTCGGATACATAAAGTTAGGCCAGTCAAGTTCTACCCTCTCCGGCGGTGAAAACCAACGTGTGAAACTCGCTTACTATATTTCTCAAGATAATCAGCCACACACTATGTTTATCTTCGACGAGCCCACTACCGGACTTCATTTTCATGATATCCAGACCTTGATGAAGTCTCTGCGCCGGCTGATTGATGCGGGGCATACAGTTATAATCATCGAACATAACATGGACGTCATCAAGTGCGCAGACTGGGTTATTGATATTGGTCCTGAAGGTGGCGATGAAGGTGGTAAGATTGTGGCAGCCGGTACTCCCGAAGAGATAGCGGCCTGTAAGGAATCTTATACAGGAAAATATCTTTTGCCCAAGTTGAGCAAATCGGAAGTTAAGCAACCCTGAAGTTGAGGAAAACTGAAGTTGAGGAAAACTGAAGATAAATAAACCCAAAGATATTTTACCCGGATATTAGGTTTAAAAACAATCCCGTTATTTCAATAATGGGAAGATAAGGTAGTTGTATGAAATACTCTTTGTTTTTTGTGTCTATCCTTCTTCTTGCAGGAATGATGATCTCTTCATGCAATAAATCCCGCTCTGAGGATGACAATAAGGATATTGACCGGCTTTATTCCGAGACATGCCGTCTGACTAAGGTCTATACCGACAGCATGGCCCATGCGAAGGATTCTACTGCATTAATGGACTTGATGAAGAGATTCGATGAGCGATTGACAAATCTCAATTTCAGCGTCCGGGCCGAGACGGATTATCATCTCTCGGAAGGGATGAACGATACTATCTCCATGCTCGTCGATTCGTTGCGGAGGGTTTATGACAATCGTCTCTATAGATTGGGCCATCCCGGGCAGGAAGTTGCAGACAGTCTCAGTCACGACTCTTTGCCAGAACCTCCATCTCGCACTTCTCGCAATTAAAATTCAATCTGAACTTATTGTTTCCGCTTGTAATGCTCAGAGGCAAACGGAAATTGCGCTTATCAACTGGAGAATGTTTCAGACATTTCCCCAATTCTCGCAATATGCAATGGCGGGTCGTCATGACGATCCGCTCTTTTTTTGCAGGAACAGAGGATTCGATTACGGATTCTTCTAAGATTGAAGAATTCTCGGGTGTCTCTAACGCCGGTTCGATTCCGACGATTCCATGCTCCTTATAAAACTTCAGCGCTTTCGAGTTGGCGACATTATCCCGGTAATCGAGTTTTTCAGCCGGGTAAGGATAATCCGGATTCTCTTTACGTCGGTAATCGAAATGATAAGTTGCCTTGGCCGCCGTCATCAGAGTGTCAATGAGGTTGCGCCGGAGCTCGGACAACTGAGATGCGGGGATAAAGAGAGAAAAATTATCTTCATTGAAATTCCTGAGACTATAGATAGTATTACCGAATTTATCGAAACTCTCGCGTATGTTTCTTCGCTTCAGGGCCGGTTGGAGACCCGACGGAATAGGAAGAGAAGCAGAAACTCCTCGAGAGTCAACAGCTTGAATATATGAATTGGTAAGTTCTACATCCAAGTCAAGTTTACGTGACGCCGTCTTTCGGGCCATTTCTTTCTGCCATTCTATATCAAACGTCCTGTGAATCTTTGCTCCCTTGGGAAGTTGAAAAGCCCTGTTGCCGATAATCCTGTTGCCCTTAACGCCGTTGACCATCACTCCCTCATATTCCTTACGGTCATTGAAGTAACTAATGCCGTCGCCGTTATGAAGCTGCGTCATATCCTTAATCTCCTCTCCCATCGATTTGGGAGTAAGGGGAGATGAAATTGATTTAGGACGACGATTATCGATAAAATAATGGGTGAATCCTCGGTTAAAGCTCTTGTCGGCCTGAGGACGGAACGTCAACTCTGTAGTACCTGCTGATGACCGCCTATATTTATAGGGGTGATCGTGGATTATCGTATCAAGTTTCTGACGATAGAGTCCGACTATATTCTTTACGTACGAGATGTCTTTCAGCCGGCCTTCAATTTTGAGAGAGGAGGCTCCGGCTTCCAAAAGTTCTTCAAGCCGATCGGAAAGATTGAAATCCTTAAGCGAGAGCAGATGACGGTTGCGCTCAATGATCTTTCCGTCGGCATCCGAGAGGGTAAAAGGCCAGCGGCAAATCTGGGCGCACTCTCCCCTGTTGGCACTTCTTCCCGTCATCACTTTGCTTGCATGGCAACGCCCGGAATAGGAAACGCATAACGCACCATGGACAAAACATTCCAAAGGGACGTTCACGCTTTGATAGATTTTCCGGATCTCCTCCAGGGTTAGTTCGCGAGCAAGGACTATCTGAGAAAATCCCACTTCTTCGAGAAACCGCGCTTTCTCCGGAGTGCGGGTGTCACACTGAGTGGAAGCATGCAAGGCAATGGGAGGGATATCCATACGCAGAATCCCCATATCCTGTACGATGAGAGCGTCGACTCCGATTCTGTAAAGATCCGATATCATTGACTCCACCTTTTTCAGTTCGGAGTCATAGATGATGGTATTGACAGTAGTGTAGACCTTGGCACCGAAGGGATGGGCATAGTCAACAACCCTGCGGATATCTTCCAAGGAATTAGCCGCCGATTTGCGGGCGCCATGGGAGGGAGGGCCGATATAGACGGCATCGGCCCCATGCTTGATTGCTTCTATCGCGATCTCAGCATTGGCTGCGGGGGCAAGGAGTTCGATCTCTCGCATCGATATATTCCGCTCTGTGAGTGTCCTTGTTAATTTATTTTTTTAGATAGCGATCAAGCATTCTCTTATCGTCGCGTTCCTTGATCGACTGGCGCTTGTCGTATTGTTTCTTACCGCGACCGATACCGATTACGAGTTTTGCGAACCCGCGTTCCGATATGAATAATCTTATGGGCACGATTGTGAATCCCGCGTCATCCGCTGCTTTGGCGAGCTTCGCTATCTCCTTTTTATTCAGCAATAGTTTGCGATCGCGGCGAGTGGCGTGATTGTTATAGGTGCCGTAAAAGTACTCGGCAATGTGCATACCCTTGATCCATACCTCTCCGTTCTCGACCATGCAGTACGCATCCGTCAGAGAGGCCCGGTTCTCACGTATGGACTTGATCTCAGTCCCGGTTAGGACCAGACCGGCAGTGAAGGTGTCCCCTATCTCATAATCGAAATGGGCACGCTTGTTTTTTATATTGACTTGTGAGGGCTTGGTTTTCATTTTCAGAGATCCTTTGCTTACTTTAAGAAATTCCATGTGTTGACCATCTGTTCTCCATAAGGAGGCAGGTCAGTAGGAATTCGTCATATCTTCATGTCCTTTTCCTAAGTAAAAAACAAATCAGTAGGGCAAGACAATGTCAAATGCCCAGAAGACAATATAGGGAGCACCGATAACGACAATGCACATCAATGCAGTCAGCATGTTCTTTTTGTCTTCCGGGAATCGGAAGAACTTCGTGCCCCGCATGGCGAGATAGATTGTCCAAAGCGGAGTGAACGCAATTACCGGGCCTACCATAGGCAGGAATTCATAAAGAATATAGAATATGGCTAAAGTGGAAAGAAGAAACATCATGTACTTCTTCCCGTAGTCCGAATCCGCGATTTCCTTCTGATCTTTAGGCATCAACATTTTAATCAAAGCCAGCCCGAGGAAGTTGCCGAAGAAGAGTGCTACGAAAACTTTCACTGCTCCTACAATGGCCATAGAGATAGTTGTAGCGGAGTTGTAGACACATTCCATAAAGGTAGAGGCGGCTGCCAGGGCGAGAAGAGGGAAAAAGCAACTTCTTGCCAGAGTTTCCGGGGAAGTCTTCTGTCGTCTGATTCTCTTCCACCCCTCGATCGGATTCAGCATCATCCCGATTAAAAGACCGAAAGCGGACTTTTTTTGATTCGGAGATTCATCCTCCCTATCCTTATCCTCTTCATCATCCTCTTCTTCATCCTCTTCTTCATTATCCTCCTCTTCGGCATTATATTCTTCTGAATCCTGATCTTCATATTCCGGCAGAATATTATCCTCATCATCATCTTCGATCGAATATTTGCCGGGATCATTTTTCATAGAGCTATACCGATATTCCTTATCATAGTCGGGATTTACTAACCCGTTATTAATTTCAAACATGTGGCAAAATTAATAAAATTTCGCGAGTCTGCAAAAAGCGAACGTCGGCCGAAGGCCGGTGCGCGGTGCCGAAGGCATTTTGACTAACCGACAAATTTAACAAAAATTCGCGAGTCTGCAAAAAGCGTTCGTCGGCCGAAGGCCGATGCGCGGTGCAGAAAGCATTTTGACTGACCGACAAATTTAATCAAAAATTTTGATACGAAGAAATCGGCTTCCCGGTTTGTTTTCGCGGGAAGCCGATTGTGAGGATGGAAGGAAGGCGGGAATTCCCCGGCTTGCCTTTGATTCTTCTGAAATATTATTCAGCGCGTTCTTCGTTGAGAAGACGGATCATTTCGATTGCTGATTTCGGGATGCGGGTACCGGGACCGAAGATAGCGGCAACGCCGGCCTTGTAAAGGAAGGCATAGTCCTGAGCCGGGATGACACCACCGGCAGTCACCATGATGTCTTCGCGACCGAGTTTCTTCAGCTCTTCGATTACCTGGGGCACGAGAGTCTTGTGGCCTGCGGCAAGAG
>CAYTOR010000001.1:0-51519 GCA_964439505.1 uncultured Sangeribacter sp. | reverse complement strand
CCGAAGGCAACGCAATGCTTCTCCCGCAGCAGCTCGTGGCCTGGGATCCTACCGGTGATGCTTCCAATACTGCGGCCGGAGCCTACCTCTCTGTAAAACTTCAGGTCAATACCGCAGCCGGCGCTCAGGTATATCCCTTCAATACCAACCAGAACTGTCAATGGGCCGCAATTCCTATCAGCACTAACTGGGAACCCGGCAAGAAATATATCTATACCCTCGATCTGTCGCACGGCGCAGGTTACGTAGATCCTCACGATCCTCAGCCCGGTACTCCTGTCCTCGGCGGTCCGATCAAATTTACAGTTAACGTAGTCGACTGGGCAGATACCACAGTAGATCTTCCGATGACCACTACCTCCAACAATAACTGATATAGAAATCCCTTATAAACTGAAAAACCTCACTCGTAAGGGTGGGGTTTTTTAAAATCCTGTCTTAAATCCGGTCCTTGAATCCGGAACCCGGCCTCCGAGTTTCATTCTGTTCTTGAAAAGACTCTGCCGGTCCGATTCAAAGAGGTAAAATTCCACTAAGGCTATTTATTATGAAGAAGAGTGATATATATTCCACGATTAAATCCGCCGGTTGCGGGCTGTTATTGGCTTCTGCCTGCCTGGGCCTGACGGCATGCGCGGATGATTTTTTCGACACAAGGGAAAACTCCGGCCGCAGCATTAAGTTTGATGTTAGGGAAGCCGAAGGGTGGAATACCCGTTCCGCCGCCTCTCCTTCCGGCGGCGTGCTGACTCTTACTTCAGAGGAAAAGCCTTTGTATCTGGTGCCGGCGGTGCGCGACGGGATCTCCTTGAGCGCGTCCTCCGGAACCACCGGTACGACCAGAGGAACGCAGGTCTCCCCCGAGACCATGTCGACCTTCGGAGTCTTCGCTTCGATCGTCGGCAGCGGCGAGGGGCCGGATTACATGTATAACGAAGAGATCGCCTCCGAACGCGACTGGAAACCGGCCAAGGAATATCTCTGGCCGGGTGAGGGAGACCTGCATATCAACGCCTACTCTCCCTATACCGAATCTACCGCCGCGGAAGGGATCACTTCCCTGCCCGGTGAGGGCGAGACCGGAGATCCTGAACTCGGTTACGTAGTTCCCGCAACAGTCAAGGAGCAGCCTGATCTGATGTGGAGCACTCCGAAGGATGCTTCCGAATCCCCTTGCGAACTCACTTTCAATCACGCTCTGACGGCGATCCGATTCTCCGTCGGGTCGGAAATGGCACCGTGCGTCATAAAGGAAATCTCCATCAGTGGGGTCAAAGACCGCGGTACGCTGAATTTGGAGTCCGGCGAATGGCGCGATGTCAGTGGCAACGCCTCCTATACGGTCGCTCCTGATCTCAGTCTTTCGGCTGCCGAGGGGTCTACGCTCGTAGAACCCGGCACTCCGGTCATCGAGGGCGACAATACCTTCCTGCTCATGCCCCAGACCCTTGATGAAGGGGCCTCGATTTCAATGACAGTGGAATCCGAGGGCAAGACCGTCGTCATGACAGCCGCTCTCGAAGGCCAGGTATGGGAAGCGGGGAAGACCGTGGTATACCGCATCTCGGCCAATCCTGCCTCGGAATATCTTATCTTAGACGTTGCCGGAAACTTCGCTACGAATTATACCGGCGGCACCGACAACTATACCGTCAAGAGCCAATACGTCAACGGCGAAACCTCGACTCCCGTAAAATGGATAGCTGAATTTGTAGATGATGACGGCAACGTAATCGGGCAGCCCTCTTGGGTAACTTCATTCGTGACTTCCGGCAACGGCGATCAGGACTGCGAGGCCCACACTACTATGCACGATATCGTCTTCAATCAGATCAGCGCCCAGACGCGAATCCTGCAAAACGCCGCGGATATCAACCAGACTTCCGGCAATACCCCCTATAACCTTGCCTCCTCTTCGGGCTCGGCCGGAATCCAAAACACGGCGAATACCTATATCATCAATGCTCCGGGGAAATACTCCATTCCCTTGGTCTATGGCAATGCCATAAAGAACGGAGCTGTAAACACCCACTCCTATACGGCAACTACGCATAACTCCAAGGCCTTGAAAGCGTTTGTCAATCATCTCGGCAATGCGATCACGAATCCGTATATCTACAATAATTCCGGTTGCACTCCGGCAGATGCGATGCTGTTATGGGAAGACGCCCTGAATATGGTACGCGACGTGAAGTTATCGTCCGATGGAAAGTCCATAGAGTTCGAAATCCCTCACAATACTATCCGTCAGGGCAACGCCCTGCTGGCGGTAAGGGATAAGGACGGGAATGTGATGTGGAGCTGGCAGCTTTGGGTGACTGACTATAAAGCCGGCACCGAAACCCATCCGATAACTTATTCCGGTAAGACCTACCATCTCTACCCGAGGAGCGTCGGAGAAGTGAAGGCCGGGGATGTAGTGACCTTCTCAGCCTGCAGCGTGAAGGTGCGTTTCACTCAGATCGACGTCCCCGCCGGAATGGAGCCACTGCAGAAAACTGTAACGCTGACTCAGCCTGAAAAGACTATATCTACGCCCGACTGCTTCACGTATTACCAGTGGGGACGCAAAGACCCGATGATGTCGGATATCAAGCAATGGTACGATTCCAATCATCAGGAGAAGACCTCCCTGACTTTGCGCTCGCTCAATGATCTGTCGGCGAATGAGAGCGTAGAGGCGGTCAGAACGCTTCATCCCGAAGTATTCTGGGAATCTCCTCATGATAATAAGAGTGATTACGTGATGAAGCATCTTAATCTCTGGAACATGAATATGTCGGAGAAAGCGTATGTCAAGACGATCTATGATCCTTCTCCGGTCGGAGCTATCGTGCCGGCAGGTGAGATGCTCAGGGAGAGCGTGAAGGATGTAACGATAAGATATGAGGCGCCTGCGGGGCCCACGCGTTGCGGAATGTATTATATGACCTTCAGCGACGGGTCTACGGTAAGTTTCCCGGCGATGGGTTATCGTTCGAGTTCATCCGGCAACCAGACAACCCAGGCATTACTTCCTGAGTACTGGACTTTCGATGCTTTGACTACCGGCAAGGAAGCGCATGCGCTCATCATCACGGATGACTGCAAGGCGAGCGTCAATCAGGAGCCGATCAATCACGCCTTCGGCGTGCGCCCGATGCTGGAGTGATCGGAGTTCATTTTTCTTCGATTGGCTCTAAAATTTTAAGGAAAGGATTGGAAATTGGAGATAATGTTGTAATTTTGCAGATGAAGTCGGGAAAGCTCATCTCTCCGTTGGAATTTACTCATTCTTCAGAAGGGTATCATCCTGCGGATGAAGGGACTTAGACCCCGTCCAACAAAAAATGTTAAATTCAGGACGGGGTCTTAAGGAGCTGACCCGATATCGGGGACGGGATTCTTACCACTATACCATAACTAAAGTGAACTACTCGATTTTTGACTTTATTGCCCTTTTAGGGTCCGTCTGCCTCTTCCTTTACGGAATGAAGGTGATGAGTGAAGGTCTGCAGAAGGTTGCGGGCGACAGACTGCGCAACATTCTGGGGATCATGACCAAAAACCGTGTGACCGGGGTAATTACCGGTATCCTCATTACGGCCCTTATCCAGTCCTCGTCGGCTTCGACGGTGATGGTGGTCAGTTTCGTTAACGCCGGCCTGATGTCGCTCGGCCAGGCGATGGCCGTCATTTTCGGCGCGAATGTCGGTACGACGGTGACGACATGGATTATCTCGGCCTTCTCATTTGAGGTGAGCATCTCCGACTACAGCATCCTGCTGTTGGCGCTCGGCGTCCCGATGCTCTTCATGAAGAAGTCGACGTATAAGTCGATGGGTGAATTCCTGATCGGCTTCTGTTTCCTCTTCATGGGTCTGGATCTGATCTCCCAATACGTCCCCAACCTTCAGGAGAATCCGGAGATGCTGCAGTTCCTGACCAAGTACACCACGATGGGGTACGGTTCGGTCCTGATCTTCTTCACGATCGGCATCATAGTGACCATGGTCGCGCAGAGTTCGGCCGCAACGTTCGCTATCACGTTGATTATGTGTTCGCAAGGCTGGATCAACTATGAACTCGGTTGCGCCATAATCTTAGGTGGAAATATCGGTACGACCATCACTCCTATCTTAGCTTCACTGAGCGGTAACTTAGCGGCGAAGCGGACGGCGATGGGCCACGTGATGTTTAACGTGCTCGGCTCCATTATAGTCCTGATCATCTTCAAGCCTTTCGTCACCTTGGTAGCCGACATTACCTATTGGCTGGAGGGACTGAATCCCCTTGATATTACCGCGGCCGAAGAGTCCGCGATGGGGGATACTACGCTACTCAATCCGGCCGGCGGACTGACCGCGAAGGCCCAGGCCTCGATGGCGTTCGCCCTGGCTATGTTCCCGACCGTCTTCAATACCTGCAACCTTCTTATCATGATCTGGTTTACGAGATTCTACGTCAAGATCGTCTGCTGGATCATGCCTCAGCGCCACAAGGACAGCGAGGAGGATTTCTCTCTCAAGTTTATCGGCCGCGGAATGATGGGTACTTCCGAGCTTAACATCACCCAGGCTCAGAAGGAGATCGTAGTATATGCCGAGAGGGTTGAGCGGATGCTCGATATGGCTCATAAACTTATACATGTCAGCGAGAAGGATCCCGAATATACCAACCTCTATTCCCGCCTTGAGAAATACGAAGAGATTTCCGACCGCATGGAGATAGAGATCGGCACCTTCCTTAACAAGATCGCCGAAGGGCGTCTGAGTCCCGAAGGTAAGATGCGTATCGCCGGCATGCTGCGGGTAGTCTCCGAGATCGAGTCTATCGCCGACAGTTGCTATAATGTAGCCAAGACCTTGAACCGCAAGAATCAGATTCATGTCAATTTCGATGACGGAGTGATGAAAGAGATTGACCTGATGTATGATATGGTCGAAGGGGCGATGAAGAATATGCTTGAACTCCTGCGCGAGATGGAGACTCCGGAAGATGCCAAGATCATCACGGCTTACAACAAAGAGCGTGAGATCAATAACTTCCGCAATCGTCTGCGTGACGACAATATTTACAATATCAACAATAAGGTCTATGATTATCAGGAAGGTATCTTCTTCATGGATCTTATCGGGGAGGCTGAGAAACTCGGCGACTTCATGCTCAACGTAGTCGAGGGCGTCAAGCATCAGTTCAAGCCCGCGGCAGTCTGAAAAAGCTGAAGCTTTTCCCGGTAAAGAAGGGGAAGGGTAATCTCTCCGGTTTAAGAAAGCTGAAGCTTTTTTCCGGTAAAGGATAAAAACTTCATAACTCATAACTCTGACATCATACTTAATCGAAATGAGATATTGCGTAATCATGTGCGGCGGAGTAGGGTCGCGTTTCTGGCCTTCGAGCCGCGAAGAGCGCCCGAAGCAGTTTCTGGATTTTTTCGGCAGCGGCCGCAGTCTGCTCCAGATGACTTTTGACCGGGTGCTGGAACTCGTGCCCGCAGAGCGGATATTATTGCTGACCAATAAGCGCTATGCTCCCCTTATCAGGGAGCAGCTCCCTGAAGTGCCGGCTGAGAATATCCTGCTCGAACCGGCGCGGCGCAACACGGCGCCCTGCATCTGCTGGGCCGCCCATCATATCGCTGCCCTGGATCCGGAAGGGTCGATGGTAGTCTTGCCGTCGGATCATCTGGTCCTCAAGGAAAAGGCTTTCCACGAATCCCTTCGCCTTGGCTTCGAGTTCGTCGAGGGCGCCGACAGGCTGCTGACTCTCGGTATCCGGCCCGCGTCCCCCCATACCGGCTACGGCTATATACAACAAGACGCCCCGGTTGAGGGCGTCGAGGGGTTCTATAAGGTAAAATCCTTTACGGAGAAGCCCAATGAGGAACTGGCCAAGGTATTCCTTTCCTCGGGTGAGTTTTATTGGAATGCGGGGATTTTCCTTTGGAAGGCGAAGAGTGTGTTAGAGGCTTTTGACCGCTATGATCCGGAGACAGCGGCGGTCTTCAATCGCGGACTGGCGGACTACGGCACTCCGCGCGAAGCGGCCTTCATCGACGCCAATTACTCTTCGGCTCCGTCCAATTCAATCGACTATGCGATCATGGAGAAGGCGGATAATGTCTATGTCGAGACCGTCGATATCGGCTGGAGCGATTTGGGAAGCTGGAAAGCGCTTTACGATATCTCTCCGCGCGATGAATACGGCAACGTGACGCAGAATTGCCGTCTGATCCAGAATGATTGCGAGAATACGGTCTTCGCAATTTCCGATCGGGATAAAATCGTCGTTGCCAAGGGGCTGAAGGATTATATCGTTGCCGATACGGAGAAAGCGTTGCTGATCTATCCCGTCTCCGACGAGCAGAATATCCGCCGGATGGTCAATGACGTCAAAGACCGCTTCGGCGAGGACTATGTTTGATTTAGGCGTAAAGCTAAAGCTTTACCACAGAACTATCCTCCCGGTAAAGGAGGGAGGAGAGGGGCTCTGCGGAGATGGGGCTAATCCTTGATCAAAGGGATCAAGGATTGGGAAGCTGGATGACGTCGGCCAGGATGGTATAGGGGAGCTGGATGAATTCGCGGCCGCGCAGATCGCGGCGGGCGTAACGTCGGCGCGATTCCGGTAGGACATCGCGAAAAGAGGCTGAGGCCAGGGGATTCTCCGGGAGGGCATCGTGAAGCGGGGCTGCCGAGAGGGGATTCTCCGCCAGAGGATTCTCAGGATGAGGATAGAAAGCATGCATCGTATCCCAGAGACCGGAATAGACGAATTCCCCGAGGTCGAGTCCGTCGAAAATCAGACGGACCCGGAGTCCGGGATGAAGACGCTCCTTCATGGCTTGCTGGCGTCCGATCTCATCTTCAGGCAGATGTGATTGCCATGTTGATTGAAAAGTTGGCATGGTTTTTGTGATTGTTAAAAATACTTATATACTGAGCCATTAGGGCTCCGGTTATTGTTATAACATTGAAACCTCAAGAAGGGTTATTTTTAATAACTTAGAAACTGAAATTACTAATATAAAATTTATAAAGAAAATGGATAAATTATCTTATGCCTGGGGCTTGGCCATGGGCATGCAGCTTAAAGCTATGGGTGTGAAGGAAGTACAGTATGATTCCTTCAAGGATGGTGTGAAAGTGGCTTTTGACGGCGGTACTCCGGAGATGACTCCCGAGGAGGCTCAGAAACTTATCAATGACTATCTGGAAGACCTTCAGAAGAAGGCTGCAGAGGCAGCTCAGGGCGAAGCTAAGGCGTTCCTCGATGAAAACGCTAAGAAAGAGGGCGTGAAAGTGACTGCCAGCGGCCTGCAATATAAAGTCCTCAAGGAAGGCGAAGGCGCTCAGCCTACAGCCGAGGATGAAGTGACCGTACACTATACCGGTAAGCTCCTCAACGGCACTGTCTTCGACAGCAGCGTCAACCGCGGCGAACCCGCTACCTTCCCCCTCAACCGCGTTATCCCCGGTTGGACAGAAGGTGTGCAGTTGATGAAGGAAGGCTCTAAGTATGAGTTCTATATCCCCTCTGATCTTGCCTACGGTCCTCAGGGAATTCCTAACGTGATTCCCCCGCACTCGACCCTCATCTTCGAGGTTGAGCTCATCAAGGTCGTAAAGAAAGCGTAAAGGTCCTTTAGTCCGATATCAGTAATAACTTCGTCTGAGAGGTTATTTACGGATAAAAAAGACGACTTCAAAGAGAAAAAGGTGATAATGAAAAAATCTGTTATTAAAAACGCGACGACAACTTTTGCTGCCGCCGCATTTTGCGTGCTTTTGCCGGCATGCAGCAACAAGGATAAGGCTACGGTGGACTCCACGGTAGAAGGTGTGGAAGCCGGCATCGCCGCTACGGAGACTGCTCCTAATGTGGTTGATCTCGCTAAGACAAAGATGCCCTACCCGGCTGAATTCTTCACGAATGACGCCAACAAGGCCGCGTCTACTTCTGAGTCTGATTCGACTTACGTCCAGACCGAGTCGGGCCTTAAATACGCCATCATCAAGGAGGGCACAGGCAAATCGCCGAAAGCCAGCGATACTGTCACGGTGCATTACGCAGGCCAACTCACAGACCTCGACGGCACTGAGTTCGACAGCTCCTACGCCCGCAACGAACCGGCTACCTTCCCCCTCTCGGGCGTGATAGCAGGTTGGACCGAGGGTCTTCAGTTGATGAAGGAAGGCGCTGTCTATGAATTCTATATCCCCGCCAATCTCGCTTACGGCGAGCGGGGCGGCGGTCCGATCCCCCCGAACGCCCCGTTGGTGTTCCAGGTAGAGCTTATCAAAGTCAACGAATAATAGGCCCTATAGCAGGGGCGCAATACATTGCGCCCACGCAGAATGAGCCCAACGATATCAATAGCTTCCTCCATCCCCGGGGGAAGCTATTTTATTAAACTACCCGATCGATTCCTGATCTTAATATCGGGGGATGAGATGGGACTTATGGTGTAAGGGATTGCTTGAGAAAACATAAAAATCATATTTCCCCCGTTTTGCAGACTCGCGAAAATTTTGTAATTTTGTGGATACTTTCTCAATAGCTTGTAAAGATGAAAAAAACGATATTGATTCCGGTTTTCGCTGCTATTCTCGGGTGCGTACTGTTGAGCTCATGCAAGGGCCGCACGGCTGATAACATGGTTCCGACAGGGGAGACCGTCCGTGTCGTCATCCCCGAAGGGGACGTAGCTATGGATTCGGCAGTAGCCGCCGGTGACGCCGAAGCTCTCTAAGGAAACGATATCAGCCGGGACGCTCTTTCGGTAACGGCCTTTATCGGCCTTCACGAGCCAAGTCCGCCATAGACTCCGGTCCATTCTAAACTGAAAATTTAATCTCGAAGATAATGAAGATAAGAAAATATGCGGCTTCCGCCGCTATCCTCTTCCTTGCAGTCCTCGCCTCTTGCTCAGGTAAATCCGAGGGCGACAATGAAGTTCGTCAACTGTCGGATTACAACGGCATGTCGGCCGGTGACTCGGTAGCATATTACGTCGGCCAGGTGGCCTCACTGGAATATTGGCAGGCTGCCCGTCAGGATACCCTGATGCAATCCCGCGAGGCCCGCGATGCTTATCTGAAGGGTCTGCGCGCCGGATATGATGCCCTGCGCGACGATGACGCCTACAATCAAGGCTATTACATGGGTATGCAACTCGCCATGCAGATGAAGGATTTCACCGGCGATTTCAATACCACCGTCAATAAATCTATCCTCATCAACTCCTTTGAAGACGGATTGAAGAATGATTCGATTCTCAACAAGGGGGACGTGCAGCGTGGCTTTACGGAAGTGACTTCCGCCCTTCAGGCCCGCAAGGAAGCCGACGACCGCAAATCGGCCGAGCAGGAACTTCAGAAAGCCGGAGCCGCTTCCAAATGGCAGGCTATCAACCCGTCGCTCTATGCCGAAGCCGGCAAAGGCGGTGAAGGTGCTGTCGTAAAGGAGGGAGAATCGGTAGGGTTCTCGATGATCATCAATAACGACAAGGGTAAACCCGTAGACCGTCGCGATAATCCCGATATGGTAGTCGGCAAGACCTATGCCGGCCCTGTGACCCAGGCCGTCCTGACGATGAAGGTAGGGGAGACCCGTACGTTCCATACTTACGCCAATGCCCTCCTCGGTCGCTTCGCGCAGCGCTACGGCATGAAAGGTCCGGAAATCGTAAGCTTCACCATCACCCTCTCAAAGGCTGAGCCCCAGCCCGAAGTTAACGATGAATCCGGCAACTGAGAAGGCCGTAGACCGCCTGAAGGATAAGCTGCAGCGCGAAGGCCACGCAGCGATTCTGTTTGTCTGCCTCGGCAATATCTGCCGTTCTCCGGCGGCCGAGGAGATCATGAGGCAGGAACTCAAGGCGCGCGGACTGGAGGACAAGATCAGCCTGGACTCCGGCGGCCTTTACGCCGGCCACCGCGGCGAACTCCCCGACCAACGCATGAGGATTCATGCCCGCAGGAGAGGCTACGAACTGACTCACCGCAGCCGTCCGGTAAAATACTCCGATTTCGAGGATTTCGATCTCATAATCGGTATGGACGACAGGAACATCTCCGGCCTGAAAGGCTTCGCCCGCACGGACGAAGAGGAAGAGAAGGTAGTAAGGATGACGGATTTTTCCCGCCGTCTCACCCATTTCGACCATGTCCCCGATCCCTATTACGAGGGTGCCGAAGGCTTCGAACTCGTTCTTGACCTCCTGGAGGACGCATGTGGCTCCTTGGCCGATTCCATAACTACGGCTTAAATTTACATTGCTCCCTCCGTAATAGCCCGGTTTCGTAGAAAAGTTGCCGTCCGGATTTAACGTTTCTCATGAATCGGGGTCTATACTAAAAAATACTCGCTATGAAGAAATTATTAATGACACTCATATTCGCAGTCGTAATGACAGCGACGGCCTTCGCCGATTCCGCTCCCTCCTTCCCCGGAGGACAGGAAGCGTTGGAAAAGTATATTTCAGAGAATATGAAATATCCCAAGCCGGCTCAGGATAACGGTATTGAAGGCATAGTGACTGTGGAGTTTACCGTCAAGGCCGATGGCTCGATCGGGCAGATCAAGATAGCCAGAATGTTGGATCCTGACTTGGAACAGGAAGCCATCCGGCTGGTGAAGCAGATGCCGGCCTGGACCCCCGCCGACAAGGGCGGACGCGCCGTAGATCAGACAGTAACCCTTCCGGTGAAATTTGTGTTGCCGGATGAGGAATAAGTTATTGAAAACAAAAACTTTACCCATAGCCGCGGCCATCATCGTCATGATGATGGCCGTTGTGGGTTGTGGCAACGGCAAAAAAGAATATAAGGAATCCTATACGGCCGAGGAATGGTACCAGGAGCGTGAGCTTCTCTATGGAGAAGAGCTCAACCTGCCGGAGGAATCGGCGTCGTCGGCCCAGGTTCTGTCACCGAAGGCGGATACTTCCGCAACCGAAACTCCGAAGAAAGAGGATACGGTAATGGTCCAGCCGGTAGACTCCGCCGGCAATCCCGTCCTTCCTCCCGAACCTCCGCGTCAGCGTGTGAAGTCTAAATACTTAGGCAATCTGGCCGAGGTCTTTAACGACTCCAATCATTTCCAGATGATGCATGCTCAGCGGCTCGGGATAGACCCGATCAGTGATCTGCGCTCCTATTATCATACTAAGCGGCCTCTGGTAAGAGTCGTCACTAATGAGGATTTCCGGGTCGAGGAACTGACTCACTCCTATCCCTATCTGATTCCCGAGGCAGAGCAGTTGCTTCATGATATCGGGCGCGCCTTCAGGGATTCCGTCAAATCCCGCAAGGGGGGAAATTACCGGATAGTCGTGACGAGCCTTCTGCGTACGCCCGTGACCGTCAAGAAACTGCGCCGCGTCAACCGCAACGCCACGGAGCAATCGACCCACCAATACGCCACTACCTTCGATATCGGCTATAACAAATTTGACGTTGTCAGTGGACCTGACAACGCCAACTACGGTGACCTCAAGAATATCCTCGCCGAGGTGATAGCCGACCTTCATAGTCAGGGCCGATGCATGGTGAAGTACGAGATCAAGTCCCCCTGCTTCCATATTACGGTCGTGCGCTGACGCGGCTGATTCAACCCTGAGATTGACGTCATCCTCTATACTCCGCTATTTCAGATTGACCCTGAAATAGATATCTTCATCGAAACTCAGTTATTTCTGATTCGAGGCGGAGATTGACGTCATCCTCTATACTCAGTTATTTCTGATTCGGGAGAAGAAGAGGGTAAGCGACTCATTGCCCGTTTTGGGGGCGGCGTCATCATCGTCGGCATCCTTCGCTTTGGTCAGGCAATAGGGGAGCAGACGGGTGACGGCCTGGATACGTTGCGAGGCGGGAAGTTCAGCCAAGTCCGCGTCCAACTGACCCGAATTGACATACTCCATAAGAAACTCTTCAAGCGCCTTTTCGGCGCTTTTTCTTTTTCCGGTAGCTTGCATGGTGTTTTTAATTTAAAAGATATGGTGTTTGTTTTAATTTCAAAAATTTAAAAGATATGGTATTTGTTTTAATTTCAAAGATAGGTCAGTCTATGCAGGGAAAGGGTTTATTTATTGATGTTGAACAGGATTACGTTAACGAATGTTATTAAAATATAAATTGCCGACATAAGGTAGGGGCGCAATACATTGCGCCCGCAAAGCATGAGCTACTACACCGGCAAGAAGGTAGGGACGCGATTCATCGAGTCCACAGAGAATAAGGTAACGACGCAATTCATCGCAATCCGGTAGGGGCGCAATACATTGCGCCCGCGAAGAACCCCGCGAAGAATAAGGTATTTTTTTCCTTCAAACAAAGCAAAATGACTGTCAACGAAGATCATACGAAGACTCCGAAAGGAGGGGCGGCTCCGGAGAAGCCGCGCCGGCACATTCGCGTGGCGAAATGGGTCGGGATCGTCGTGGCCGTCATCATCGGTCTGCCGCTCCTGCTGCTCTGCGCCCTTTCCCTCTGGCTTACGCCCGATCGGCTGACACGTCTCGTCAACGAGGAAGGAAGCCGTTATCTCAACGCAGATATCGAAGCCAAGGACGTCAATTATACCCTATGGTCCTCCTTCCCCCGCTTTAAGCTTACCACGGGTGAAGTCCGCGTAATCTCCCGAAGCCTCGACAGTGTCTCTCCCGATATCCGTCGTCAGCTCCCCGACTCATCCCGATTCTTGGCGGCGATAAGGAGTTTTACCGGTGAGATCAATGTCGTCGACCTCTTTATGAACCGTTATGTGATCCATGACGTGAGTGTCGACAGCCTGCGGCTTAATCTCGTGGCCTATAACGACTCCATCAACAACTACAATATCCTCCCGACTACCCAGGGAGGCTTCAAGAAGGTACCGTATATCTCTGCCGAACGGATCCAGCTTAAGAATCCCGGTTCGATGACCTATTCTTCCGTTTCGACCGAGACCCGTGCGTCATTGGATCTACATGAGCTCGATCTTATCCGCAAGCGCGGCGCCGGAGTGAAGAAAAACACCTACCGCATGGAACTCGACGGGACTGTCACGGCTTCATCCGCCGGACTGCAGATCCTGAATAAATTCCCTTTCATGCTCAGCGGCGACCTTCATCTCCGTTTCAATCCTTTCGGGATCTCCCTCAGCGACTATTCGATCGACTTGGGCGAACTCAAGAGCCGTCTGTCGATGTCGGTCGGAATCGGGGATGACCCCAAGATCGAATCCTTCGACTATAAGATCTCGAATCTGAGCCTGACCGGATTGTTGGGCTATATACCCAAGGAATTCGTGCCATCGCTCCAAGGCCTTCAGGCCGACGTGCCTATAGATATCTCCGCCCGGCTCCTTTCGTCATGGAGGATTTCGAGCGAAACGCTCCCTTCGATCAATGTAGACTTCGCGATTCCCTCCGGCACCGTCTCCTATACCGTTGCCCTCCCCTCGGGATCCGGCAATTCATCCCGTTACGCCACGTATTCCCTCAATCACGGGCCGATAGACGCCTCCTTCGTATTCGACGGCAAGGAACCCGACCGGAGTTATTTCGACGTAAAGGACTTTCTTATCTCCGCAGAGGGAGTAAAGGTTACGACCGGACTGATGATAACCCGTCTGACCTCCCGTCCTCAGATTGCGGCCAACATCGATGTGGATGCCGACGTAGCCCGTTCGCTACGTCTGCTCCCGTTCACTCCTCCGGTAAAGGCCTCCGGAAATATTTCCCTGAAATCAAAACTTACTTTCAGTATCGCCGACTTTACCAAAGCCGGCTTACAGGAGGGACTTTCCGATCTCGTTGTGGCTGCCGATCTTCGTGCGGCAAACATGCACGTCGACGCCCCCGAACTCGGACTGAAAGGGGGTATCGATAACCTCAACCTGATGATTGAGGAGACGACGGAGCAGTTCAATAGTGACGGGATGCTGAATCCGGAGGTAAGTCTTGCCGGAAGCATAGCTTCAGCGGCGCTGGCCCTCCCCGGGAAATCCCGCGTCGAGGTCGGTCGCATATCCTTCAATACGCAGACCGGCTATCAGGGGATGCTTACCCCGGAGTTGCTTATGAAGGGACTCCCGATCAGTGTCGAAGGGGAATTGGGCGACGTAGCCTATACAGACCCCACTTCCGCAACCTCCGTCAAATCTCAGAAGATCCTCTTTACTGATCGGCTGTCAAAACGCACCGGCGACCCGGCGCTCGATCTGCTGTCGGACGGAATCACTGTCTCTTCGCCCGGCGTCACTCTTTCCTCCGGCAAGAATCACCTGATCTTCCACGACATCCTCTTCTCAGGCCGAATCTCAAACCGTGTCCCGACAGGTACAGGACCCGGCGTAACCGGCTCCTCGGAAAAGGAGTCCGCAGAAAAGGAATCCGCAGAAAAGAACTACCCGGCAAAGGAATCTGCCGTCCCGGTCGTTGCCGCGGCCTCCGATCCGGCTCTGAAGACTACCCCGAAGTATATAGACTTTCAGGCTCCGCAGGCCTTGAGTCAGCTCTTCGATCAATACGCGATGGACGCTACCCTGAAAGTCGCGCGCATTGACCTGCGTACTCCGGGATTCCATAAGGGCAACTATTTCTCAAACCTTGACCTCAAGGTAGGGGAGAACAATATCCGACTGGCCAATCTGGACATAATGCTTGAGAACACCGGTGCGCACCTCAGTGCCGACATCGGAAATCTGCGCTCCTTCCTTCTCAATCCGGCCTCTGACGATAACCCGCTCGTGACGTCGCTCGCCCTTTCGCTCGATACGGTCAACATCAACGCCCTTGCGCGCGCTTACGTGGAGTCTAAAGGCGGAATGGCAAATCTACCCCGCCACGATACCGTTACGGCCTCAGACAGCGTCGCATTGCTTATACCGCGCAATCTGAAGACCGACATCCGCCTCGCGGCCAAGGAAATTATGTATACTAATCTCAACCTTACCGACGTCAAGGCCGATATCGCGTTGCGCAAGGGCATCCTCGACATCCCCGATCTGAGTCTTGCCTCCAGCTTCGGAAGCGCGGCACTGAATGTGAAATACGACAGCTCGGACGTCGACTCCTTGCGGCTCGGGTTGGGATTGGATATAAATAAGATAGATCTCGTGAGATTCTTCAAGAAATTCCCCTCGCTGATCCGCATGATGCCGGAGATGAGGAATCTCTCGGGCGACATTTCGGCCGGAGTTACATTCTCTACCGATATCTTCCCCGACATGTATATCAATATGCCGGCGACTGACGTAGACCTTAACGTGCAGGGGCGCGGCCTGACCGTCAAGCAATCGCGCTTCATACGGCGTATCACCCGGATGATGCTCATCGAATCGGGAGGGCCGATCCATATCCACGATATGGACGTTCACGCTTCGATCCACGATAATCTTCTCCAGCTCGATCCGTTCTATTTCGAGTTCGACCGTTATCGGATCCGGATGCTTGGCGTCAATAATCTCGACGGCGACCTGTATTATCATATAGCCGTCGACAAGTCGCCCGTGCCGTTCCCCTTCTCGGTCAATATCGAGGGGCAGTTCCATCATCCCAAGCTCCGGTTCGGCGGAGCGCATTACAACGTCAAGAAAGCCGAACGCGTGACCTCGCAGATACAGGAAGAGAATAACATCAATATGGTACTGATCCTCCGCAAACTCCTCCGGGCCTTCGTCGGCGAAGCCGCCAAAAAGAAATGGAATTGACAAGCCCCCCGCCTCTGCAATTAGGTGTGCTTGTCAATTCCATTTATTAATCTCAATGATTTTATCTGCTAACCTGCTTTCGGCGCTTCCCTACAGGGTAAACCGGTAGATGATGGTGCGGGAATAAGTCTGCCCCGGTTCGAGCCGTTGGCTCGGGAAAGCCGGGATATTGGGCGCGTCGGGGAATCCCTGCGCTTCGATGGCGACGCCGTCGTAATCCTCGTAGCTGTGTCCGCTGACGTTCTTCGGACTTCCGGCGAGCCAGTTACCGGAATATACCTGCAGGCCCGGCTGGTCGGTGTCGACATGCAGAACGCGGCCCGAAACTTCTGACTTCAATACTGCGGCATCCTTCACGATGCCCCTACGGGCTTCTCCGGTCTCTTCTGCCGCGTTGTCGATGGCCCAGCAGTTATCATATCCTTTACCGAATTTAAGAGCCGGGAAATCCTCCTTGATGCGCTCGCCTACGGCGTGGAAATCGAGGAAATCCATCGGGGTGCCTACGACGCTTTCCAGTTCTCCTGTCGGGGCTAAAGTATCGTCAGTAGGGAGCCAACGCGAGGCTTTCAGTTTCAGAAGATGATGAAGTGCGTTGCCCGAGTCGGCGCCGTCGAGGTTCCAATAGGTATGGTTGGTAAGGTTGATGACTGTCGGAGCGTCGGAGGTAGCCTCAAAAGAGATGGAGAGCTCGTTGAGGTTATTCCAGCGGTAATCTACGGTCGCGTGTACCTTCCCCGGGTAATTTTCATGGCCGTCGGGTGAGACGAGGGAGAAGCGTACCCCTTCCGGATAGATTTCCGTTTCCCAAAGCTGATTCTGGAAACCGGTCGGACCGCCGTGGAGGTGATGAGGACCGCAGTTGCAGTCGAGCTTATACTCCTTGCCGTCTACTTTCAGTTCCCCTTTGACTATGCGGTTGGCATAGCGCCCGGCCGTCTTGCCCATTGTGGGGGGATCGGCCATATAATCGGCCGGATTTTCATACGAAAGGGCGACATTGGCGATCTTGCCGTTGCGGTCCGGTACTTCCACCGCAACGATTCCTGCGCCGAGTGACGAGAGGGTGACAGCGCCGCCGTGGTCGTTGACCAGGCGCACCAACGTGATGTCTCCGAACGGAGCCGGATATTTGTGAGATTCAGTCATCATAGTTATTTGGTATTAGTCTTCAGATCCTGATTTGGGGTCAATTGTAATAATCCCGCGAGGTGGCAATCGCTTCTGATAAGGGGAAAATCTGAGTAAAAGAAAAAAGCTTCAGATTCAAGACTTGAACCTAAAGCTTTCTTCCAAAGTCGGGGTGACAAGATTCGAACTTGCGACCTCACGCCCCCCAGACGCGTACTCTAAACCTACTGAGCTACACCCCGATTTTTTGTTCGCTTCGAGTCGGCGTTCGTTGCCTCCTCAAAGCGAGTGCAAAGTTACGGTATTTTTTCGAGACTGCCAAATTTTTTGCCTCTTTTTTTCAAAAAAATATAGAAAATTCGGAAATCCCGCTAAGCGACAGCGATAAAACCCCGCTATTATTTCATTTCGATGGCCTCGTGGATAGCGGCTGCCACGCGGTCGATCTCCTCTTTTCCGACCCAGGGACCGGCCGGCAGACATATTCCGACCTTGAAGAGATCTTCCGACACACCGTTGACGTAGGCCGGATTATTGCGGTAGACGGGTTGGCAATGCATCGGTTTCCAGAGCGGACGCGCTTCGATGCCCGCCTTGTCCAGGGCTACGCGAAGAGCTTCGACGTTAGCGTTAGGTTGGCAATCCGTGACAGCCGATGAAGCCGCGTGGATCACTCCTGCGGCGCCACCGACTGCGCCGGTGATTACTTCCTGATACACCTCATCCTGACCCTTGACCTTCAGTTCCGGCGACAGGGTTGCCGTACAGAGCCAGAAATTGGAATCGAACTCCGGACCGGGGTTAGTGTGCATGGTGAATCCCGGGATATCGCCTAACAGGCTTTCATACTGCTCCTGGACCCACTTATGATGACGGATATGATCGTCGAGTATCGTCATCTGACCGCGGCCGATTCCGGCGCAGATATTCGACATGCGGTAATTATATCCGATCTCCTCATGCTGATAATAGGGATAAGACTCACGCGCCTGAGTGGCATACCACATCACCTTGCGCCATTCCTCCTCACCGGGGCAGATCAGCGCACCGCCTCCGGAGGTAGTGATCATCTTATTACCGTTGAACGACAGCACGCCATAGCGGCCGAAAGTGCCGAGTACCTGACCGCCGAACCGCGAACCGAATCCTTCGGCGGCGTCCTCCACGACCGGTATGCCATACTTATCGGCGACGGCCATGATCCGGTCAATCTTGTAAGGCATGCCATAGAGCGCGACCGGCACTATAGCTTTCGGATAACGGCCCGTCTTCTCCTTGCGGTCGATGATAGCCTTCTCGAGCAGTTCCGGATCGATATTCCATGACGCCCGTTCAGAGTCAACGAAGACCGGGGTAGCGCCGCAATAGGTGACCGGGTGAGCCGAAGCGCAGAAAGTAAACGACTGAACGATGACCTCATCGCCCGGCTTCACGCCACAGGCTACGAGCCCTAAATGCACGGCCGCCGTACCGGCCGACAGCGCCACGACGCGCCGCGGCGGTTCCAATTCCCCATTGGCGGAAGTATGATTCACGAACTTCTCCAGATCCTTCTCGAATCCGTCGACGTTCGGTCCTAAGGGAACGACCCAATTATCGCGGAACGCTTCCTCCACAAACTCCATTTCCCTACCCGACATGTGGGCCAGACAAAGCAAGACCCTGCTATTTTGTGCCATAATTCATCAGATTCATTAACACCGATTCCTCAGAAACCTTACTTCTGACTCCTCAGAAACCTCGCCTCCAATTCCTCGGATCCATTACCACCGATTCCTCAGAAACCTCGCCTCCGATTCCTCGGATCCATTACTTCCGCGAATTTACGAAAAAATTTCGTCACTGCAAAATCCCCCCTGAAATCCCACCATTCACTTCATCCAATAATCGGAGGTCCAGTTTTTATTTTGCGGATAGGGAATGAAAAAGTTTTTCCCACGATTTCATTATAATATCGATTTGATATTGCCGGGATAATTCCAAGGATTTCTTCCCGAATTCCCGACGCAGCTCCTCATTTTCGATTAACCGCGAGATCCGGTCCGCCAACTGTTCTACATCCCCGACCTTAGCCACCACAAACCCATTCTTCCCATCCTCCACAAGTTCCGCCGGCCCATTCGGACAATCAAACGTCACAATCGGCAACCCGCAACTCATCGCCTCGCAAATACTCAACGGAAAGCCCTCATACCTGGAACTCATTACATATATCGAACTGTTAATAAGTTCTTTGGGAACATTATCAGTCGGAGGATTTATCTTAATCCGCTTCAATTGATTTTCCTCTATCATCTTCTGATAAGGGGTAGGATCCGCGCTCCCGAATATATCCAATTTCCAGTCCGGATATTTTTTCTCAATTCTCTTCCAGGCATCAATCAAAAAATCAAATCCCTTTTGCCGATCCATTCTGCCGAGCGCAATCACCCTTTTTACTGAGCAATCCGAGGACTCGGGAGGAACGATTGTAACAGGATTCTGTATGACCTCAACTTTAGGAGATTTCCATTTCTCCAGATCCCGTTTGGTCAAGACAACGATTTTATCATATTTATTAGCCACATACCTCATTTTTTTAGTTCTCGCAAATCCAATCATCTTCGCCAAGACCGGATGATAGGATTTTTGGGTCCATTTGGTATTGATGTCATAGCAAAAATGAAATTCAACGATCTTCTTGCTCGGGTCTTTCAGTTTCGGTAATATTTTAAACTCCTGTCCGTATGAACTGATACAAACATCCTGAGGATTCTCTGCCAACCATTGGTTTAATTTTTGAAGCAAATTATCATTTCTATCCAGATTTTTACCTATCAATCGGACTCTATTCACCTTATTGTCCGGTTTAAAGAAATCATCCTGAGAGGGTAGCTGTCGGAACGTTAAAATAGTAATCTCATGTTCTGTATTGTTTGCCAACCAGTTCGCCTTCTGAGTTATCACCCTTTCGATCCCTCCCGTATTATGAAGAGATTCAATGACATACGCTATTTTCATAAATTGAAGCTAATTAATGAAAGACCACTATTGAAAAATTAACTCAAGTTTCGAGTGACGAAGCAACTTACGAAACTTGAGTTATATCATCAATTATTTTCGAATTATGAGGTTGGTCACGTAGGTAGACAATTTTTTCATTGGAATACAAATCAGAAAAGATACAGGAACTGCGATCCACCATTCTGCATATTCCGGTAATTGAGGGAAATCTCCTACTACTCGCATCAGATAAATGTGAATGACATAAAGTTCTAAAGTAAAAGCACCCAACCAAGTAAATACCGAGAGCAATCTCTTGATAAGGGCATTATTTCGGGAGACTAAGAATTCGAAGATGATAATTAGGAGAGGGATGGTCAGAAGTTTGTCAATGATATAATAATACTGATCAAAATATTTATTATCTTTCTTCAGCAAGTAGCAAATTATAACGGTGGTGCCGATCAACAAGCTCCAGGAGATTATATTTATTTCAGTGTCTTCTACTTTCGCTAAATACCCGGCAATCATTCCTATGAAGAGCATGGGGAGTTTAGGGATGGCGAGTTCGAGCTCATCATAATATGGATAATATTCCCCCAGTACAATGTTTAGAATTACGAGTGAAACACAGATCAGCGAGGTCTTTAGATAAATTTCCCCTCTACCATTGTTGTTATTTTTACCGAATACAAAGTCATGAATAAAAGGATACACGATATAAAAGGCAATCACCACGGCAATATACCAATAATTAAAGGTTTTTCCTGGTAACCAGAAGGAGGCCGTTGTAATCATTCCGAGATAATAGGATAAGTCACCGACCCCCGAGACCGCGAGTCTGAACAGGAATATTATAGTGACCATTACCCAAAATGGAATAAGCAGCCGTCCTAACCTTCTTTTGAAAAAATCAATTTTATTGGAATTAGCACTATAGGAGTAATAAATGCCGAATCCGGAAAGGAAAAGAAATCCGGGCGTAAAAACCGAACGCGTAATGGTTCCGAATACTTGAGCGCTGATTCCCTCTAAATGATAAGCGCCTGCAAAATGCCAAATAAGGACATCTAAAATTCCGATTCCCATCAGAACATTCCGATACTTACTAAGAAGAGATAATTTGAAGGATTTAATCTTCGACATCAGATTCTACTGCGTTATGAGAGAAATGATGATTTTACACCCTACCTTTGATATTTGGCAAACCATTTAGCCAAAAGAAACGCTTTTAGTTTTGTCTTTGAACGCAGGTGAGTGAAGAACTGAATATAGGTCATAATATCCCCGATGACGATCTCTATTAATTGAGGCACGAAAGGTCTTATATACTTGGAAATAAAAAACCTATATTTAGCCTTTTTTATTCTTTTTATATTGAATTCACTTGTCGGAATGACTTTTGGGTCCGGATAGGCAGAGAGTTTGAGATACTTCCAATATAGGTCGCTTTCCGGGAATTTTACCTTATGCCAGGGTTTGACATGGGCCGCATAATGTATAATTGTCGGGTCGTAGGCGTTAGCCCAGACGTCGGTCCATCGTTGTCCCGGATCCAAGACTCCTACCGAGAGAGGAGAATGTCCATATTGATATGGCAGTTGCAACCAATGTTTACGGAATACGAAGTTTAAAGCGTCCTGATCAGCGAAGAATATTTCTTCCCGCTCTTTTGTAGAAAAATCAATGAGTGCCTGTTTACTGTTATTTGCTCTCCAAAACTCAAGATTAATAAGCATTACCCCGGCGCAGAACGAAGGTTCATCCAGCCCTAACCCCATTACAAAACGATGTTTTGTATTATATGGAAGGCTATCTTTTACGGCTGCCACTCCGTAATCCGTCATGTCGACTTCCGAGAATAGTTCGGAGATATCTTTACAGACTATGACATCGCAGTCAAGATATAATACCCGATTAATAAACTCATCTAATAGTTCGGGTAGAAGTAGCCGATAATAGGTTGCGATGGTGACCGGGGAATTCTTTTTCAGTTTGGCATCCTTTAAAAGGTCTTCATCTATGGAATAAAACTTGATTGTGTTGCCATACCGCTCATTCAGTTCCCGAAATAACGCTATTGAAGAATCTGACAGACCATTATGAAGCAAATGTGTATATACTTCATGATCCGGGTTATTATGATAGACCGAGCACAACATTGCCATACAATGCTGTACGTAATTGTCATCAGTGCTGCATGTTATATCTATTCTCATCTTGTAAATGCTACATGATTTTTTTTAAGAGAGGGTATAATCTCAAATAAATTAATCCGGAGATTAATTTATCTCTGAGGGAAATAAATGGGTTGAAAAATAGTCGCTTATTGATTTCCGGCTGTATACCAATCCAATATCCACACATTCGGGGAGTATTCACCAATGGAAGAGTCCATTTTTTAACAAAAAATCGCTTACAATCCAGTTCCTGACTAAGAGATATATGTGTTGATGAAATAATAATTCTGAGAATATTCAGGTTAGAATTCATCTCATCAATCTGCGAGTTTATTTTTTCAGGATTATTGGTTATGGAGTTTGAGTGTTGGATATAGTAATATAATGGTTGATGCAAAGTAGAGACTTTATTGGATTTGAGGAGGGATTGTACCAGTATCACAACATCTTCCATAATGTTCCCCTCAGGCTTAATAAGATTCTTCAATAGGGATCTTTTAATCAGATGGCACCAAAGAGCCCCCATCTTTTTTGATAAAAGCAGGTTTCGGATCCATTCAAGAGGAGTATCTATGCAATTAGCTGCTTCTATTGAATATTTATCTTCCGAGCCCCGATAGAAATCACACGCTACTATGTCACTTTCTGTAGTTACTATGTGATCATATAGTTTCTCGTACGCATCCAATGGAAGATAATCATCGGAATCACACGCTATGATATATTCTCCGGAGGCCGCCTCGATCCCCCTGATTCTGCTGATAGCCTGACCTAAGTTTTGCTCATTGTCAAGAATTGTGATAGATTCTTTCCTTTCGGGATAGCGACGGATTACGGAGTTCAAGCGTTTAATGCTTTCATCCGTCGAGCAGTCGTTGACAAAGATATACTCTATTGAATCAAAAGTTTGGGAGAATAAACTCTCCGTGCATTTCTCAATATAGTCTTCTACATTGTAGACAAGAACTATTACCGAGATTTTAGGATTATCCGACATATTTCCCGATTTTTCTTGCCAGAGCTGCAAGAGTATAATTTTTTATGAAACTGCTTTTTGAAAAGCCTTTGGATCTTGAGAGCCTGTGGAAGGTGCGAATCAAAGTTGCGGCGTTTACTGCCCAGCCGTAATCTCCTAATTGAGAGTAAATGATATTATTGGCGGAATGAAGTGCTTTGGAATAACGGCGCTTTGATAAAGTATCGGATGAAGGGGAAATCATTGAAAAGAATTGTGAGAGCCATTCCCCGAATCTGACAGTTGCTTCAAACTTCTCTGCATCTAACTTCTTGTTCTTTTTAGTATTGGAAATGTTAGATTCCGACAATCGGAATTTAAAGCCCGCATGAGAGGTATAGCAAATGCCGTTGACAGACATTTTAAGTGCTGTCGCCATATCACTGAACCATGCGTAAGGAAAATCTTCAAATCCGCCGGCTCTCTTCAATGCCTTTGTCTTGAAAATGTAATTTCCTACGCACCATATCTGGTCTGTACAAAAGGAATTATAGGCCGCGTCCGTTACTGTCCCTGTCTCATCACAAATACATTCAGCATCTATTATATCATTTTCCCGATCGATTCGGCAGGTGCGGCTTCTTATTATGTCCACACCGGGATATTTATTGACAAGGGTTTCAACATCCTGTAGGAAGTTGGGAGTATAAATGTCATCATCCGCTGCCATTATCAAATAATCCGAGTCACACAGATTGACCAGTTTATTCCAATGATCCGTCAATCTCTCTCCGCCGATATTAATCTCATTTTCCCGATATATGATTCTGGGATCATCAAATTCCGAAATAATCGAAGCTATATCGTATGGCGAGTAGTCGTTGGAAACGATGATATTGAAATCTCCAAATGTCTGACCCAGTATGCTGTCTATTGCCTCCTTCAGATAAGTAGGCTTAAAAGCAGGTATCAGGAAAGTGTATTTTGCCATTATATAGCTATGATTTATTGCTGCAAAATGCTCTGAATATTCTTAAAGCTTTCTTCAGACAATTGTAATTGGGAGTTGAGGTTTCTCTCCAATCTCCCTTTCGAATAATTTAAGACACTATCTAATTGGGAACTGAAATCGTTGCAATTCGAACAGAATTGTTCTCCTAATCCCCAGTCTTTGATGTATTCTGTTGTTTTAGTCACATTTAATCCAAGATAAGGGCGGCAGTAACTCATGGCAGTAATGCAGCCATGCAAGCTTGAACCAATGAAACCTTCGCTATATGCAATCAGCGTCATTATGTCCCATATCGTGAGAGACGGATATAACTTGACCCTGTCTGCATTGAGGGCATCGTAAATTTTTTCAAGAATCATTAAGTCATCGTGTCCCATCGCAAAACCGATAGGGCAAAGTACGATTCCTATATCCTTTCGGTTTAGAATATCTCGCAGATTCCTGATAATGTCATTGAAAGATTTTTCGCCTAATTCTCTGTTGATTTGAAATACTATATAACGGGTGGAACCTTGACTTGCTTCGATCAGGGATTTTATCTCGGTGTTCTCGACTTTGTCAATAAGAGTTTCCTTTGGGAATATTGATGAAATCTGAATAGCGGAATCGGGATAGAAGAGAGCATTCAGGCCGTTATCCTTTAGGATTTCCCATGTCCGCTTGCTTCTGACGGAAAGATAATCTACGCTCTCTAAGATCTTCTTGTCTTTCTTGGATAATGGAGATTGCAAATTGCCGTCAACTGAGTTATATATCAGTTTATTGATTCCAGTAAATTCTTGTTTGCCGATACTATATGGATATGCGGTCTTGACGCCGAAGATGACTTGCGAAAGGTGTTGGATGAGCTTGTCTGATATCTTTTCCCCTATCAATTTCTTTAGACCATAATTGAGTCTGCTAAGGGGAACATAGCGTTTATCCAGACAATAAAGCACAAACGGCCAAGGGCAGAAGAGAGAGTGCCCACCCGCCACTATGACATCGAAAGGTCCGGGCCGATTTTTATCTTGAAGAGTTTTAATGGAAGTAACCTTATGACCTCCAACGCCGGTCAGATCCTGATCAATAGTAGCGATATGAGAAATTTCATCGTATGCCTTTCCTAACTTTTCTAATACAACATGCGTAAAGAGCAGGTCGCCATAGTTATATCTGTCGTTAGGCGCTATAATACAACATCGTTTCATAAGTTACGCGCTAATCTTATCACCTACTTAAGAATTTTTTTCGGAAGGAAGAGATTTTAGAAAGAATCAGATCTCGTTCGGTTTTGTTAAGCCCCCAATAGCCAAATGCAAGAGTGAGTACGACCATATAACCGAGCGTAATCGCTAATCTCGGGAGATCGCTAACTTTGTCAAGGAATAGATAATGGGAGGCCCAGAATAGGAGAAACAGCGGTCCGACAGCGAGAAATGATTTGAGGATTACGTTTTTAAAGAATTTATAGAAGTCGATACCGTTTAATTTTTTTGCGAAGTATAATCTGATGAAAACATTGATTATTGTAATGATCAGATAGACCCAATATACCGTGGTCGGATTGCATCCTAATTTAAGACAGACGTATGAAATCGGTACAACAGTAAGAAGCATGGAGCCTAAGACCAACTGATAATTACGAATATTCCCTGAGGCGGAAGCGGCTATTATCAGAGGGGTTATCAAAGCATCCAGAATTGATATAGATAAAATCAATCTGACAAATGCCGAGCAATATTCAGGTACTAACTTAATCCATAGTTTCAGGATTAATTCAGTTTCAAGAAAGAATGGTACCGACAATATGAATACCAAGAAAAAAGAGATTCTTGACCCTTCAAATACTATTCTTGTGAAATATTGCCTATCTCCGCTTGCGTAGGACTTTACAATCTGAGGATTCATTGCTGTCTGAAATCCTCCGGCAAACTGCTTGACGGCATTTTGTACTTGCACGGATACCGCTCGTGAAGCATTTATTATCGGGCCAAAGAAAATGTTCAATAGGATATTGACTCCCTGAGTCAATCCTATATACGCTAACTCTCCAATCATAGTCCATGAAGTGAAGGAGAACATTTTCTTGAATATATCGAGATTAAACTTAAATATCAGTTTAATATTCGGGAATTTATATCTGCAGTATCTGTAATAGATCAGGAATGATATCACCTGAATTGCGAGCAACATCGCGGCATAGATACTCAATCTGTTTGCGGCCAAAAAGGAAAGGGACACTGCTGCTCCAAGTTTTAGCAACACATCCAGCATAGACAGATACGCGAAGATATTCATCTTCTCGTAAGCTACCACAACAGCGTTATAGGGGACGCCGATAATCATAAGCACAGTGGAGACGACAGCGCATTGATAGACTATCTGAGCCGCCGCCATTTGGCTCGCCGGAATTACCAATTTTGTATTCAACAGCCATAATCCGAACGTCTCGGATAAGATTAGGATCAAAAGAGCAATTATCGCATGAATAAATATGGAATTGGAAAAGATCTTGTTGATTGATTCTTCCGAAGGCTTACCTATTTCAAAATTTAGAAATCTCTGTGTCGATCGGGTCATCGAACTGTTTATGAATCCGAATAATCCTACGACTCCACCTACGATGTTATAAATACCGTAATCGCTCAGCCCTAACGAATTGATTACGACGCGACTTGTATACAGCCCCACTACCATCATAATCAAGGTGCGGCTATACAGAAACATCGTATTCTTTACAATCCTTTTAGAGCGATTATCCATTATTCAGAAGATTTCTTCTCTATAATATGAATTAAGAGAAGTTGAGTACCTCGCTATGCTGGAATTACAATATTGTTTTTTGACGGATTTGTTTTCTTGTGAGAAATAAACTTTCTATTGGAGCGGCAAGATAATTGATCACAAATGAGGAAAGATAGCTGATTATAGTCAGGACAGCGAAAATTATTAGTGGGTAGCGGAAGGAATAAATGAAATTATGGAAAAGATAATAACAAAACCAACTATGGATCATCCACATATTCATCGACTGATTGCCTAATTGAATAAGTATCTTTCGGCAAAATACCGGAATCCGTGGCAGAGCCAAAATTAAGGTCATAAGGAATGCGTAGAAGTAATTAAAGGTGGTAACACATTGAATGGCTATCAGTACGCATATAATCATAACCACTCCTATCCCTCGCAAAACTGGAGGCAGCAATAAATAACGGGAATGTATTTTTTCAAAAATCCTTCCTCTTGCCGCCAACGCTCCCAAGGTAAAGTTAAACAGTAGATTGAAAACTAATATCCCATTGTAGGCCCAGTAATTCTCATAAAAGAATCCTTGGTAGGTTTTTAAGAAATACTGAGTGAAACAGTAAATAAGGAAAACGAAGATTAATATGGTCCAACTTTTAAATTTTTGGTAAAGGCGGAAGATATACGGAGCGCAGATAGAAAGAATGACATAGGGAAAAAGAAACCACATCTCGTGATTATAAGTCGTTACGAAGCCTGTCAGATTGACAATTCCTACCAACCAATTACCGGGATACAACTCAGGTTTGAGGAAATGACCGATTGCCACAAAGATCAATAAAGTGAGCCAATAATGGATATATAATTTAAAGATTCTGCCCCATCTGTTTTTATCTCCCTTTTCATTTACCTTAAAAAGACCGTAACCTCCTAAGATAAGAAAGAAAGCCACCGGATTGGTAGCCTTGCTGAGGATATAAGCTAAGGGTTCACCGGAGATATAAAGAAGATTGTCGCAGAGATTAACATTAGCAATATTATTGAAGAGGTGATAAAAAATCATTAACAATATTGCTACTCCCTTTAAGCTCTGAGATGTGGATTTTTCCATCAGGAATGTGAGAAAGTAAAGATTTTCGAAAGTCTTGCGGAGTAGGAGCAGAATTACTTAGAGGTAGTTTTAATTAAATAACTCGCTGTCAAGTCATTTAAACCAGTGAAAATCTCTATATTTTTTTGGCATCCAGCGCCATTCATAAACAGGTCTGTGGTTAAGGAATTCTCCCTGATCCATTGAGTCGATAACTGCCATGTCCTCTTTGGAGAGTTCAAAATCAAAAAGATCTATATTCTCCTTAATGTGAATTTCAGATTTAGATTTAGGAACTATGGAAATTCCTTGCTGAATTAGCCATCTGTTGACAATTTGAGCAACCGTCTTATTGTATATGGCAGCCATTTCTTCTAATCTCGGATTCTGTAGAATCTCCAATCTCGGCTCATTGGATCTAAAATGAGAAAATGTAGACATGGCTTCCACTTGGATTTCCTTTTCGTTACAGAAATCGATTAATTCCTTTTGGGTATTCAATGGAGAAATCTCAAACTGATTTAACATCGGCGTCACTTCAACACGCTCCAATAAATAGTTGATATGAGGAGGAAGGAACGAACAAACTCCAATAGCTTTGATGCGTCCTGCATGATAGAACTTTTCAAGGCCCTCCCAAAGTTGCACACTGTTGGACCAAGGCCAATGGATCGTCATCAGATCTATATAATCCACCTGCAGATTTTTGAAAGAAGTTTCGATCTCTGTTGCAATGCTGCGGAAGTTTCTAATGTTCAAAAATCGTCCGCGTCCCGACCGATAACTATTGAAGTACAGATTTTTGCGATTAAGCTTAGTGCTTATGAATAATTCTTCCCTTGGGATAGCCAAATTCTTGAAAATAGAGCCTAACTCCTTTTCATTGTCATATTTGGAAGCCGTATCAAATCGTCGATATCCCGCTTCTACGGCACAATTAATGATAGAGTCCAATCTATCCTTGGGTAAAAATGCGGTTCCGAATCCTACGATCGGCATTTCGACCCCGTTATAAAACTTTACTTTCTTCACCTCCTCTATCATTATTTACTTTAAATCAAAGTTTGCTTTAATAATGGGCCATCGGCCAACCATATCGCAGGCTTGGGTACACATCCCCGGTTTAGTATTTCCCTCTATCACTTCAGGCCCATTCTTTGTGATAGCTATATCCCATCCTATGAACCGGGCTTCAGGACAAACTTTAGCCAATTTCACAGTATATTCCATTAGCTGATCCCACATAGGTATCGTTTTACCTAAGAGGAGATTTTTGTTCTGAGGATGGACTAAAAATCTCTCGCCCATGGGATTTCTCCCATGACTGTCGATTACTCCAAGTTCGGGATTTATGTGACACATCACGCCTCCCGTATGAGTATTGCTGACGATGCTTCCCTTTCCTCCTATGATTACTATCGTATTGAAGAATTTTACATTGCCGGCCTCGTCAATCAAAGTCTCCATCCGGATGCTATTGACAGAGCTTTCATTAAAATATGCCATATCCGGATGCTGCTCAATGGGTTGCTCGATCACGAACTTGCCTCCATCCTTAACCCATTTCAAGATTGCCTCTACATTTGCCGGATCGGTTGTCTCAACCCGTTTGACGCCCAGTCCTTGCGATCCTTTGGTCTCCTTTACAAAAACTACAGGAAACTTCTTAAGAAAGGTTCTTATCTCATTTTCGTCAGAAGTCTCAGTCGCTATCCATTCTCTGTTGATAAATTCAGCGAAAGTCTGATTGAATTTAGCCTTGTCATCAAAGATATCGCTGATTTTTTCCGGATTGGCGAAAGGAATCAGGGTATCCAATAGTTTCTTTTCGGTGACAAAGGTCTTTCTCTCCTTATCGTTCTTCCGATAGAACTCGAAAGCTAAATAGTCGTCTAAGATAGCCCCGTATTTCAGCCTGCACTTAGCAACATCATAGATGACTGCAGGCCATGAACGGCCTATTTTCTTGCCAACTGTTTTGGCTTTATTTATTCTTTCCTTTAGTGAATTGAGCATAAGTTTCTTAAATTAGAGATGTTTCCTCATCCATTCATCCATTTCAGAAGTCTCGTCCTCAGAGGGCCGGAGGAAATCTGAGTTATATGTTCGCCGGGAGGTATATTCCCTTCCAATATTTCGATTCCTTTGGGGGTCACAACAAAATCCCAACCGACATATCGAGCTCCCGGTTCTTCCAAGGCCACCTTGCGGGCCATTTCCATTATTTCCTGGAAGCGAGGTATGGGATATCCTTGAAATTGAATTTTGGTGTATGGATGTTCCAAATAAGGAGTATTAAACTCCCCTGTTGCTGTTCCGGTTAATTTGCCGGTCCGTAGATCTATCGGGCACGCCATTCCTCCGGTATGATAATTATCGGTCAATGATGTCCCGCTACCCATTCGTAATAGTGCCGCCGGAATATGGACATTCCCTTTCATGTCAAGGACGGTAACTATCCGGATAGTATTTAAAGATGACGGAGCCAATCTTTTGAGATCAGGATGATTCTCCATGCATTCTTCCATCATCATGTCTTCTTGAGCGAGTATATAATCTACAGATTCCTCTATATTTGGATCTGCAATTGTTATTTTTCTAATTCCTACCCCGCCATAATCCTTCAAAGGCTTAAGAATTACCACTTCATTCTCTTTTATAAAGTTCATGACTGTGGCTCTGTCCAATCCATTTATTGAAGTCCAGTTCCTGTTTATATATTGAGAGAACCGGGTATTCCATTTGGACTTGTCAAGAAATAAATCAAAAGTCTTTTTTGGGGTTAGCTTAAGAGCAATCCGCGAGTTTTCCCGAAAGGAAAGATATTCAGATCTTTCCATTTTATTTTTCTCCCAAAACCGGTAAGTACAATAGTCATCAAAATCATACCCGGATATCAATCTGGAATATACCAAATCGGCCCATAATATAAATTTATTCTTCTTGACTCCGGAAGATCTAAGTTTGTCTGCCATAGAGGATGCGGAGTGCAAAGTATGGAATACGGCCTTTATATGATTGAAAGTTATCCTCATTTCTAATTATTCAATGATTTTTAAATGGCAATCTTAAGAATGGCATTATTACATGCCGGGAACTTTCAGGATCTTATGCTTACGCAGGGCAGTTACCAATTTTCCAATATGGCTCGAGCATGGTAATAGGGAATAAATGAAGATTACTTTCCATGCCGAACTGTCTTTCGGGAACCCGAATCTTTTGAGCCACACCTTGAAGAAAAAGCGCATTCGGGCTCTGCTGTTGTCAATCCCATACAATTTTGATTGAGTGCGAAACTTTATTGCCATAGCAGCCCTGAGTGCACGGAAAAATACAGTATTCCAAGCCTTGTAATCCTTTTTATCTTTGATCCGGGAATTATTCAGATGATGGATAAGATAAAATATTTTGGCATCAAAATATTTTTGATTGGCTTTATCATTATGACTGGCGGATTCCCCGGCGAGGCGCCAAGAATAGAAACATTCATTTACTCCTACTACGCGTGTGGACGCCATCAAGGCGCGAATTCTTATGGTATAGTCTTCCGAGAGCCAATATTTGAGTGGGTAGAGATCGAAATTCCGGATCAACTCATTTTTAATGGCTAAATCCCAGATAGTCCCATACCCTATTCCTCCCGCCAAAATATGTTCCGCTCCGGTATGAGTGCCTTCCGGAACCAACGGAGTATACTGAATATGCTTTCCGTTTTTATCAATCAGATTGGCGTGAAAAGCTAAAATATCCGGCTCATGCTGTTCAAGTAACTCTATGATTCTGCTGAAAGCGCCATCTTTGAAACTATCATCGTGATCTGCCCAGATAAGATATTTCCCTTGGGCTAATTGCATCCCGATATTTCGGTTGCCTACCAAACCCGTATTTTTGTGAGGGACAGTTTTGATTATCCCGGGAAATTTTCCGGCTGCCTCTTCAGCTACTTTATCCGACCCGTCGGAGGGCTCATCCAAAGACATGATGACCTCCATTTTATCTTGCAGTTCCGGATACTTTTCCAACTGCTGACATATATTGTCCGTAAGGATCTTGAAGTATTCACCTCCATTCCATACCGGAATGATCAGACTCAGCAAAGGAGGGTTCTCCGCTTCAGGAATCGATAAGACAAAGGGAATCCCTTTAGGAACAGATAGCTTTGTGCTGGGCATGTGGTTGAAAAATCTGAATTACATTTCCAGAAGAGGGGAGACGATGACGTTGTCGGTATGGAATGACATGGTTGCCCAGGCGAGGCCGACTCCGAAGCCGCAGGCGAGGAAGGAGGCGGAGGGGGAACTGAGGAGGCCGGCGCAGCGGGTTACCATGGTCAGGGGGATGGAGGCGGAGGTCACGTTGCCGAACTCTTCCAGGCAGTAGGGGACCTTTTCGGCGGGTATCTTCAGCGACTTGCGGATCTTCTCGTCAATGAATTTGTTGGCCTGATGAAGCAGCAGGCAGTCGATCTTTTCGGTGTCGATCCCGTATTCGGCGATGAAGTCCTTAAGAGCCTTGGGTGGAGTCTTGATGGCGAAGCCGAAGACATCCATTCCGTTGACTACCATATCTATGGGACGTCTGGAGATGCCCTCCTCAAATTCCACATACTCCAGCGATTCGGGAGTGAGGGGGTTCCTCATTCCGCCGTCCTTTGTCCAGACGGCCCTGTAGCCGCTTCCGTCTACGCCGAAAGTGAAATTCATCGGCTGCGCCTGCGGGTCAAATTCCAGGGCAGTGACGGTCGCCGCGTCGCCGAAAAGCGGTCGAACGCTGCGGTCGGTCTTGCTCCGGTTGCGCGTGTTGGTCTCGGCGGCGATGAGCAGTCCGCGGCGGAAAGTGCCGTGGCTCATCATGCTCCCGATCACGCTCATGCCGTAGACCCATCCCGAGCATCCCAAGGGGAGGTCCATAACGAAGGCATCCTTGCGCAGCCCGAGACGATCCTGAAGGATGCAGGCCGTCTGCGGAGCGATGAAATCGCGGGAGGTGCAGACATAGAAAAGGCAGTCCACCTCCGAAGCTTCCCAGCCTAAATCTTCAAGCAACCGACCGACGGCCTTCACCGAGAGGTCCGAGGCTGTCACGCCGTCGTCGACGGCCCGGTGGCGACGGATTCCCGTGGATGCGATTACTTTCTGCGCTTCCTCCTCCGACTTGAAGATCGGAAGGGTGAGGTTATCCTCGATGTTTGCCGGCACGCATGCCGACATTCCCGAGATACGTATATTTTTGATTATTAGTCCAGACATGGTAACTTCTAATGTAGTGACATGGCGTTCCAGATCAGAAAATCATAGGTGGCGTTTCTTTTTGCCGTTGGCCGTAAGGGGGAGAGCCGATACGACATCGACGAACCGGGGGAGCTTGTAAGACGCCAGGTCCTCGGCCAAAGCACGGCTCAAATCCTCCGGATCCATTGTTAGCGAGCTTTTAAGGACGAGCAGTTTCGGCACTTCCCCCAGGATCCCGGTGGGATCCGGCACTGCCATGCAGACAGACTCCGCCCCGGATATTCTCTTTGCCGTCTCTTCGATCTCGACCGGACTGACCTTCTTGCCTCCGACATTTATGATCTCCTTGATGCGGTCTGTTAAATAGACATAACCCTCCTCATCCATGCGTCCGCCGTCGCCCGTGCGGAAGAAATCGCCGCGGATATGCCCTTCACCGTTCCCATCTATGTAACTTAACTGCGCGCGATCATCCCTATAGAAAGCATCCTCAGAATCGGCGGGATCCAGATAGCCCTTGGTCACCATGTTACCCCGGACACAGATCTCACCCTCCTCGCCGGCAGGTAGTCTATGGCCGTCGGAATCGAAAACGGCTATCTCCACTTGGTCGCCGACCCGGCGTCCGACAGAGCCGAGATGTTCCTTGTCGTCATGAAATTCCACGAAAGCCGAGCGCGAGGCTTCCGTCAGACCATAGTGCATGCAGATGCGGGTGTCAGGGAAGATTTCCGAGAGCATGCGCTTGTCCTCTTCGGGCAGGGCCGCGCTACCGATCTCGATATATCGGATCTGCGGTGCGTAGCGGGCTATGCGCGTTCCGCTGAATCGTTTGATATAGGCCCAGATCGCCGGGACCATCCCGAATCCGGTAATATTGTATATTTCGAAGGCCGAGAATACGGACTTAAGGTTGGCGAATCCGTTATGGAGCACTACGGCCGCTCCCGTAAGCATATTGCATCTCAATCGCCCCAACCCGAAGGAATGGCACAGCGGCAGTCCGAGCAGTTCCACGTCATCGCTGCCGTTTCCGATGAAGGAATTGATATTCAAAGCCGATCCGGCGATATTGGCATGGGAGAGCAGGACTCCCTTCGGGTTGCCGGTAGTGCCGGAAGTGAACATGATATCCGCTGTGTCTTCTGAATTGAGTGGTTCCGAAGACTTTCTGAGTTCGACAATCCGGCCAATCAGTTCCTCAACTTCCATCTCGTCCGACGCTGCGGGCAGATGAATATCTCCGTAGGCAATAGTTTCGGTTTCAGGAAGATCCAGTCCGATGAATAGCGCGGGTTGGGTCTTTTCGGCTATATACTGAAGATGATCGGTGTCGTTATGAGCGTCGACCACCACATTAACCGCTCCCAAGAGATGAGATGCGAGATAAAGATAGATGAACTCCACCTCCTTCTCAGCCGAGATCATCACCCGCGATCCGCGCGAGATGCCCTTTTCAGAGAGCCATAAGGCAGCTCGCAGGATATTGCGGACGAGTGCGGAATAGGAGACAGTGGAGCCGTCGACGGTGACGATGGCCGTCTTGTCAGGAGTGCGGCCCGCATGGGCAAACACCGCCTCCAAGACGGGACTATGTGAGATATTGATAAGATTCATGCTTCGGTAATCTTCCCGATTTCCTCGATGATAGCCTTGACGGAATTGAGATCAAAGAGATCCTCCAAGGGAAACTCGATGCCGAGTTGCTCCTCCAGGGCGGCTATGACCGCCATGTTGCCCATCGAATCCCACTGAGGGATAGCCCCGATCCCGAGGTCATCGGTGACCTCTTCCGGATTAATCTTCAGTGTTTCTGCTATGATGGATTTTATTTGATTGCTTTTATCCATTGTAGGAATGATTTACTTTACTCTTTATAGGAATAATTCGTAATTCTTGGCGGGCGCAATGTATTGCGCCCCTACTTTCTTCCGGTAAATTCGGTGTTCTTCGCGGGCGCAATGTATTGCGCACCTCCCTGGTTGTTGGAATCAGGCTAACGACAGTCCGCCGTCGACGATGACAGAGGTGCCTGTCACCCACGCCGAGGCCGGCGAGAGGAGATAGATGGCGGCGTAGGCGATATCCTCCGGCTGTCCATATCGCTTGAGCGGATAGCGCTTGGCATCCTCTGCAAGCTGTTCGTCGGAAACTGTTCCACGATGAATCAGAGGGGTATCCACCATTGCCGGACAGATGCTGTTGACGCGCACCTTCCTTGCGGCGAACTCCTTGGCGGCGAACTTCATGAAAGAATCCAAGGCCGCCTTCGAAGCTCCATAGATGCTGTTGCCCCCCGAGAAGACGTGCGTACCACCCATCGAAGCCAACAAGACAATCGAAGCACCCTTCGAGATACGCTTCTTCTTGTACAGCAGACGTAGAAGTTCCGCGGTCGAGAAGAAATTGATATTGAAGATCTCATCGAAATGAGCCCGGTCGCAGAATTGGACCGGCAGAGTCAATCCTTTGCCCGCACAGAAAACCGCACCATCCAAAGAACCGCACTCCTCCACAACCCGAGCGAGCGCATCCGCATCCGTAAGGTCAGCGGCGATGATGCTGTGACCCTCCCCCTGCAAGGAATCAAGGGTCTGCGCCAGCCGAGCCTCATCGCGGGCCACAAGCACTATACGCGCTCCCATCCTGGAGGCCTCGACGGCTGTGGCCCGTCCGATACCCGAGGAAGCCCCGGTGACCAATATCGTTTTCCCTTCTAAAGAAAAAGGATTTTCCATAAATTTTATAATTCAATAAGTTCAGAGATGACAGGGCTGTCGGTCTCAAAGGCGATTGTGCCCCATGACAGACCGACGCCGAAAGCGCAGCCGATAAGTTTCTTATGTCCTTGCAACTTGCCGGCAAGCTGAGTGACTATCGTCAGTGGTATAGACGCCGAGGAAGTGTTGCCGAAATGGGTCATGCTATACGGAACCTTCGCTTCCTCCAGTTTGAGCTTCTTCCGGATTGTCTCGTTCATCATCCGGTTGGCCTGATGAAAGACGAAGAAATCATAATCCTGCCAGTCAAACCCAAACTCCTTGGAAATTTGCTTTATCGACTTTGGGGCCGTGGTGATGCCGAAGGCGAAGACGTCCATTCCCTTCATCCTGGTCTGCAAGGCATGACGTCTGCGTCCGTCCTCACACTCTTCGAGGGTAAGCGAATCAGCGGTAAAACGGTTGCGGGTACCACCTCCCGGACGGATGATTGCGTCATAGCCCGTGCCGTCCGACCCCAACTGAATCATTGTCGGGGCGGCCTTCTCCGGGTCATATTCGATGGCCGTTACCGTCCCGGCAAAGCCGAAAAGCTGATCAGGTTCTTCTTCTGCGTGCTTACGGGCGTCGCCGGCAAGCACAAGTACCTTGCGCAGGAATCCCGATTCGACCATCCCCATCGCCGTGGCTACGCCATAGACCCAGCCCGAACAACCGAGCGAGATATCAAGGCACATACAGGATTTAGGCAAACCTAATTTACCATGCAGGACGCAGGACGTGGCCGGAAGGATATAGTCAGGAGTCTGGCTGACGAAGATCAGTCCGTCGATCTCCTTGCGGTCCCAACCGAGATCCGCTATAAGTCTTTCGGCGGCAGGCAGACAGAGATCGGATGTGGTGAAGTCATTCGAGAACCGCTTTTCCAGGATCCCCGTCGTCTCCATATATTCCTTGGCGGCATACTGATCGGTGGTGGAGACGGTCGGTTCCACATTGCGCGGAACACCGGCGCTGAAGCCCGCGATCCGGCAGTTATTGAATCGTAAGAAAGCCATGGGCAAAGAAAAACAGTAATGATTAAATTAAGCCTTTTCGCTGACGATATTGAAGAGATCTTCCACGGTGGAGGCATTGCGGATATCGTCGCCCTTGAGAGTGACGTCATACTCCTCGTCGACCATGGCGATGATGCTCAGGGCCGTCAGCGAAGACCACTCATCGAGATCCTTGAATATGGTCGCCGCGGTGATCTCAGAAGCATCCGTATCGTCAAACTGATCAGCAAAATTTTCGATAAATTCCTTGATTTCCATTTTATATCTTATTATTTCGTTAATATTTCGTTTTTTGTATTACTTTATTCAGAACTTAAAGATCTTGGCGGGATTGCCGATATAAGTGTTGCCGTCCTTGGGTTTGGTAAGCAACGCCGAGAGAGGAGAGAGGGTAATCTCCGAGCCGACTTTTAATCCTTGCTTGATGAAAGACATAGCCCCTAACAGATTCCGGTCCTTAATCGAGACCTCACCGCTTATGCGGCATCCCGGCATGACGACGTTCCCATCGCCGATGGTGACATCATGCCCCAAAGCCACACTTCCGTTCAGGAGATTGAAATTTCCTACGGTGACGTCAGAGGTTGCGACGCATCTGCCTTGAATCACATTTCCGTGACCAATGGTAAAAGTCCGGGTATCTGAAACCTTGAAGTCAGAAGAGATGCAGTTCGGAAACTCCACCAATGGATTCTGTATCTTATCTGCAACTGCCAATCGGGTACCGGGGCTTCCGAAGCAGAGGATGACTCCGATCGGTTCCGCCCAGGAGTTCAAGGCCTCTATTCCGCCCAACCAACGGCCAAGTAGATGATGTTCCGGAGCTTCAGAGAAATCCCGGTCGTCGAAATAACCGATGATCTCCCAATCCTCCGATTCCCGGACCCAACGGTTGCGGATAGCCGCCGCAACCTCATGGCCTAATCCTCCGGCCCCGTATAACGCAATCTTCTTCATAAATTCCTTTCCCCTACTTAAATTACCTTATCCCCCTTATTACTTATTCCTTCCTACTTTTTACTTAGCATCCCCGGAGGTCCTTAATTTTTTCCATTAAAGGCTTCCATAGTCACCGCGTTCTCGGAATTTATATCCGCCCGTTTCAGCACCTTCATCAGCGTAGTCCATACCACTGAGCAATCCGTCTTGAAAGAGATATGGTCGACGTACCAGACGTCCAACTCGAATTTCTTTGTCCAGGAGATGGCGTTGCGGCCGTGGCACTGCGCCCAACCGGTTATGCCGGGGCGGACGTCATGGCGTCGGGCCTGTTCGGGGGAGTAGAGCGGAAGGTACTGGGGCAGGAGTGGTCGCGGACCGATCAACGACATGTCCCCGACAAGGACGTTCCAAAGTTGGGGGAGTTCGTCGATGGAGGTCGAGCGGACGAAGCGGCCTACCTTCGTCAACCGGTCGGCATCGGGTAGGAGGTTGCCGTCGGCATCCCGTTCATCGGTCATCGTCTTGAACTTGACGACGCGGAAAATCATCCCGTTCTTCCCCGGGCGTTCCTGCCGGAAGAACGCGCCGGCGCCCTTGTTGGCGAAGTGCAGCCAGAGGGTCACAAGCCCCAGTGGCACGGCCAACACAGCCAACACTCCGGCGGATGCCGTCACGTCAATCACCCTCTTGAAAAAATCCCTATATAACTTCATTTCTTCTTTTGCCCCTATTCCCTCGCGATACCTCTTTCCTCCCCTAATTTCTTTCTAACACCTCTTTATCTCGGGCCTCAGCGTGAGCCATTAATCTTCTTACTTCTCCTTTTTAATACCTTGAACCTCACGCTATTAAATTTTTCTCACGCAGAGCCGCAGAGTAACGCTGAGTTTAGACGCTGCCAGGATTCGACGTCAAGATTCGATGACGGGTCGCAAGACCGCTGTGAAGGCGAAGGGCGCGGAGGGGACGCATTGCTTCGCTCGCTTTAGTTACATTATCCTTTGGTAAACTACTATCGAAATAACTTTAGGTCTTAAAAATTCTTTCTTACGATCTCTGAAGGAGGGGTTGCGTCAGGCGTTGGTATTACGCCGGCGTAGCCGGCCAAACTCCGCGCCTTTGCCTTCTTCGCGGGCTTGGCGCCATTGGCGTAGAATATATTCCGGTAGATTGAGCCTTCCGGAGCAAAACCTCAGCGCCTCAGCGCCTCAGCGTGAGCCTTTTAGCCGACGCCGGGGATGCTCTCTGTTACCCGCACCACCGTCCTGTGGTGTTATGGGCCTAATGTATATCCCTGCTCTGCAGGGCAGTTGGCGTATTATTGGAAGCTATTTTTTGGTCCCTAAGACTTCGCGGTAGAAGTCTTTGAGGCATTGGCGGACGTAGCTTTGCTCGAAACGAGAGGCGATGAGCTGACGGGCGTTGGAGGCCATACGCTGCCGCGTGTCAGCGTCCGTCATCATCCGCTCCATGGCATCGTAAAGTGCCTTGGCGTCCTTCGATGGGATGATGACGCCGTTCTGTCCTTCCAAAATGATTTCCCGCGAACCGTTGATGTCGGTCACTATCGACGGCATCCCCATCGCGCCGGCCTCAATTACACAGTTGGGAAATCCTTCACGGTACGAAGGAAAGACAAAGACATGACCGGCCATATACCAAGGCCGGACTTCCGTCTGACTCCCTACGGCCTCTATCCCGTCATTCTCCGAGATCTCTCGGAGCGTCTCCGGTCGCAACGGATCGAGGTCCGCTTCCTCCGGACCGACCAATATCAGCCGGCACCGCGGATATTTACTCCGAAGTCGGGCGAAAGCCTCGACTAATTCGTTGATACCCTTATCACCGACCAATCTCCCGACAAAAACGAACACAAAATCATCATCGCCGATTTTCAAATCCCGACGGATACGCTTGGCTTCTGAAAGAATCTCCTCTCGCGTCGGGTCAAAGCGCTTCATGTCGATCCCCTTCACGTTTCCGTGGCCAAGGATACGAAGCGGCTTGCGGGTAATTCGGTAATTGGTCAGGTCCGCCTTCACACCTTCCCCTTCAGGTATGACATGGGTGGCACAAGCGCAGGTAAGGCGGTCAGTCAGGATTAGGATTTTCTGCTTGAGGCCCGTGGAAGTGGGGAAGACCAGTCCTGTAAAAGTATGTATCCGCACCGGCACGCGACATATCCATCCCGCCATCATCGACAGCAATCCGGCCTTCGGTGTCATCGAATGGACCATAGTAGGCCGTTCCTGACGGAAGACCCTAATCAATCCCCAAAGACTCTTCAGGTCCTTCAGCGGCGAGATGTGCCGCTCCATCGGTACGCCATGCGTCCGGACCCCCTCACGGTTAGCCACAATCTCCAAGTCTTCCCCCGGAGAAGAAACCGCTACAACTTCGTATCCTTCCTTTTCCTTCAGTTCGCGGAGCAATCCGTTGCAGAATCCCTTCAGGGATTTAGGAATCGTCGAGGTCCTGATTATCTTGATTGACATCTTTCAGTTCAATTTCCTTTAGTTAAAATCTACTTGTAGTTAAAACCTCCTCGGGGTTAAAACCTGCTCTTCTCTCCGTTGGAGGCGATCGTCGTCAGCCATTGGTTGATTTGATGAGGCATGAAGACAGGGTTGTCGTCCTTATCCCTCTCTTTGGCCAAGGCAAGGGCCATGTAGCTGTATTCGTTGGCGAGGGAAGTCTGGAATACCCCTAAGTCATCTGTATTGAGGGTAATTTTGAGATGGTGGTTATGCTCCTGAGTTACTTCATGGAACCTGAACGCCGGATGATTGCGGAATTTGTCAAGACTTCCGATAAGAAGATTGGAACTCGGGCAACATTCTATGATTATATGTTTTCTTTCCAGACGGCGCATCATCCGGTGTTGCATCTGTTCGATTAACCTTGCGTACCCTTCGCATACCTTGAACTCGCATACCTTCTCTCCATTGGTGCGAACTACGGGATCGAAATGATACCGCCTGAAAAGGCGGCATATATCCTCTTTGCTTCTTGCCAAAGCGGCCATGCGCGTATTAAGAAGTTGGAAATTATCCCAACTATCGGAAAAGCCGGTGACATTTGTCTTATTGGCCGGATCTCCTATATAGAAGTCCGGGTAATCGCTCCTTAATAGGAGGGAGTCGAAGTATTGTCTCTCGGTTATTTCCGCTTCCCCGGATTGACCGGACCCGTAGATTTCCTTATATAGGTTATGGAATTGGTTTCTGAGAAAGGATTCAGTGGCAGGTTCGAGGTTTATATTCCAGTCAGCGGATCTGAACAGCAACCATACGACATTATCAAGCATCCACTGGGCCGGGACAATGACATGGCGTTCGCATCGGCGATAGAAAGAATAGGGGTCAATACCCATTGCTATGGCGTGTCCAATCCGGTCCCCATCGCTCATGCCTAAGAACGTTACGGCTTCATCGATAGCACGGAGCCCATCAGCAATGTCGTAATAATCCTCACCGGCATGGAAAGTGATCTTCATCCCGGCATGTTTAAGGAAACGGAAGGCCTGTCCGAACGCTTCCGGCCGGCAATTAAACTCGGAAGCGGCCGCGTCAATCGCCTTTATTTTCAGATCTCCGGTGTGGAAAAGATACCTTACGATATGTGACTGTGTCCGCAGATTCTTTCTTGAAGAGTAGTCTCTTGGGCGCAGTCCTGTCGTAGGCAGAGGATACCTGACCCTATCGGGTGATTTGATAAAATGATAGATGATGCCGTAATCAGGTTTTTCCTTCAGATAGTTTCCCGTGGAGTCAGGATCTTGCATCGCATCCAGTTCGCTGTCGATATTATGCAGGGTATCCTTGATTTGCCTCCATCCTTTTTTCCAGGAAGCGGCGGGAGCTATCCTGACTTCCTGATAGGCGATGTTGCTGTCCCTCCAGGCATCGGCGATAGCCAGAGAGCCGAGCATTCTTGAATAGGGGTAATGGTTGTCAACGAATAGGCCCTTTACGTCCTGATACCGTTTGAAATTGGCAAATCCATGGTTGGCGTTGAGCTGTATGAGATATTCCCGGAGGAATGCCTTTACCAAAAGATAGAACCTGAACCACCCGACAAATTTTCTGTCGTCATTATGGATCAGATAGAGAAAGGCATTATAGAGAAAATATCTTTCACCGAGATAGACCCTGAAATCCCGTTGACAATGGTCGGGTATGTCAGGTGGGATTATATAATCCGGGACTTCACGGTCGGGAGCTTTCAAGGCACATACGATCGCCTGAAGTTTCTTCCCATCAGTCTGGCTCATGATTCCGGTCATATCCTTTATAACCTTCTTCTCAAACTCATCCCTGTCGTATTGCCCGCTCAGCAACATCCATGCTCCATACCTGAAACGGGCTGCCTTGATGATAAGTTCCTGAATCTGCAAGACCTTCTTGTTGTCAACCACATCTTCCAATACCCGCAGCATCCTTGTTATCGTCCTGCAACGTCCGGCGGGTTTATTCATCAGGCATACCCAATTTATATTGAAGACATTAGTCGAGGCGTAAAGATGAGTGTGGAGTTCATGCAGACGGCCATGATTCATCAGCCATTTTATATCGAGATTGTCATTGTGCAGGGTAGGAGGATAGGCCAACCTCCGGCCAATATCGGGCGACCGCCGGTAAGAAAAGGCATCTTCAGCGGCAAGAAATGCCGTTACGAAGAGGTCCTCTCCCACGAGCCGTGTTACTTCCCTCCATTTGAACAGATTCTGAAACCGGACCTTCACCCAATCGATGTCATGTACGAGTAGATTCTCTGCCGCATCGAAAATGGCCCGGAAAATCAAGGAAGCCTTCGGTAGCGGTAACCTTTCGACTTTCCCGTTAATGAAATCTGTATGGTTCCAGTCATTGACAGAAAGTTTATGGATCAGCCTAAGTGCGTCGTCCGACAGAGAAGGTGCGCATTGCCGGGCCACGGCCGTGAAGGATGGTTCATCAAGCAAGGAGAAATCCATCTTAGCCGGATCATCAGTAAGGAAACGGGAACTCCGTGAGAAAGCGGCCTCGATATATATTCTCAGATGATCCATGTGAAGAAGAAATGCGGGATAGACTTTGAAGATCTAATAATTTTATCCTACCTATTTTCCTATCCTTTAATGGACTTTGACAAATTCAGACTTATCTGAGGATTATGTCATTGACCTTAAGTCTCATATACTCCTCTTGCAGTTCTTCTCCAATCACATTGAGGAAACCATGATCCGAGTCTGCAATAGTGGCGAGATACCTTACGACAGTCTCCCCTTTTGTATCGGCCAAGGCCATACCGGAGGTGAGATCCTTATGAAGTTTGCCTTCCGGATTACCATAATACTCCTTCTTATAATCAGGATATTCCCGGAATATTATGTTGCGGATAGTCGGTTTGTCGTAGTCGAATCCCGGCGTAAAACGCCGGCTTTCCGGAGAGTCTTTCTCCGGTCTATTTTTTGAAGGAACCGCTCTTTTCATTGACGATTCTTCATCAATGAAACATTTTTCAAAGAGTTCCTTCAAGCCTTCATCCTCCCCCTTGCTGATGCTCTCCATGACATTAACTAACGGGAGGAGAACGGTCAGTTCGATAGTGTGATGTTCGTTGGTATTTTCGTTAAAGGAATAAGTCAACCATTTCAGATTGCATATCGACTTAAGGAAATCCCCATACATTCCCGGCACTCCCTTATTTTGTTTATCCACCCGCTTGTTCGGACCCGAAACTATCAGTTTATTGTAAAGATCGATGAGGATCTCCATATTCCTGATGCTTGCGCGGGAAGCTAAGTCAGAATCTTCAGAAACCTCATCGTCACCCGGATATTTGGGGTTGTCGTATAATATCTGCCCCAATAAAGATGGGTTCTCCGCTTTCGACATCGCACGGCATAAATTCCAGAACTCCTTACCGAAGGCAATATATGCCTGTTTGGGATAGATTAGGCTGAAAAGGGGCTTCGTGATGCTGAAAACGATATTTTTCAGTCCGGTGTCAAAGGGTTTGACAAAATATGGTACGGGAGAAGTCCTGTACTCCTTTAGCATCTGCCGGATATCTTCCTTCTTGCGGGTATCGATATGGAAGGCAGCGCACAACGCCATGAATTCAAGAACCCTGAGCCTCGGTATTAGCTCCTCAGGCAGAAGATAAGATCCTTCCGGCTGTCCTTTGCGGGAAATTTCTACGAGTTTGGAGATTTCCTCCCGTATGGTCAGGGCATTAAGCAGCCTGATGTCGCGATTGTTTTGGAGAAGCCGGTGCTGTCGGTCAAAACTGATGACTGTCCCGCCAAGCAGCTTTAGGAAATCCGGAAGATCTTCATAGTCAAGATTATTGTTCTGCAGGCTGACTCTATTTTGGGCTTTATCAATTTCTGCCTGTTCGACTTTAGGTTTCTCTTCGGCGCCCACCGCATTATCCTTAGGCTGAGCCTTTTCCCCATCCTCCGCCGCAGGCTTCTTAGTCCTGAGTGAACTGTTGAACTCATCCGTCATCTCATCATACAACTCATACATCCTGATGGAATATAATGTCTGTATGGCAAAAAGGAAATACTGGTTCTTGTCCGAAATCATTATCTGCGAAAGATAATTCAGCACTTCAAGCACATCACCCAAGGATACGTTGAAACTCTTCGCATCTTGAGAAAAAATATTAGTCCATGTAGAAGAGGAAGAGGTATGGGGCGGAAAGAAATTCCAATACTTATCCTGCAGAGTCGCCAACACCAATTTATTGAATCTCGGGATGTCGGAAGTATTGTACAGGCTGAGGATCATCTCCCGGTCCCCACTGTCAAGGACATTGAGGGCGTCATTGATCAGGTAATCCTTAAACCTCTGCTTGTTGACGATATTCTGATGCGCCGAGTCGGTGTTGTCAGTGGTCACGCTTACCTTTTCATCGTGATCCTCCATTCCGACCAATAGCTCGATAAGCATTGTCAGATTGCGTAGATTACGGGGAAGAATATAGGAGTAAGAATTATCTCTATTATAGAAGAGATAGCGGGTCTTCTGGAAAATCAGATCAAGAACGCCATCCGCTACGCTGTCAAAAGGCTTTTTTCGGATATTCTCATCTTTTTCGTTGGTGATTACGAGATTGGCCGAGAGCAGAGTTTCGGGAGCACTCATAAAGACCCTGTGGGATTGAGGAAGAAACTTGGAAAGATACTTCTCCGTCATTTCTTCTATCTCCTCATCATTTCCTTCACGCACTCCGTGATAAATTTTCTTCAGGTGCAGACGGATGGAATTCTCCAGCTGGTCTGGTTTTGCAGAGAGCATGATTACGAGTTCCGGCATTATCAGATACTTCCTGATCTGCTCCATCATCTCGTAAGCACGGTTGACATTGATATCCAGATCATCAATGACGATTAGCAGGAAATCCTTTCCCAAGAAATTCAAAGTATCCCTGACTACCTTACGCAGATTTGATTGCAGATATACGCCGGAAGCCAGGGCCTCCAACTGAAGGGCATAGTCATCATCTAAGACTTCCGCGGCCTTATTCTTTTCAAGATATTTCAGATTATTCTGCAGAAGCAGGATCTCACTTTTGAGCTCTAAGACTTCCGGCTTCTTCATCAAGTCCTGATATTTATTGGAAGAGATGAAGGTAGTATAAAGTTGGGCGACAAACAACTGAAGGATATTATGGTCTTCGTCGAAGAAGGAAGGATCGACTACATCCATCGTCAAGATTCTGTTCTGATATTCCTCCTTCTCCAAAACTATTTTCTGTACAGACAGCATACAGGAAGTCTTACCCGATCCCCGGTCGCCAAAGAACGGAATGACGTTATTCTTGACCTTAAAACTCCAGTCGCGCTCAAAATCTTTGAATTCCAGTTTTTTCTTTTTCTCCTTCTCCTCCTGTCGGTACTCCATCCCATATCGGATCAAACGGTCGAAGATAGAGGTAGCCACATCAATGGGATCCTCCATGATCGACCCCTTGTAATTATCATTATCGAGGATGACCGGCCGGGAAGCATTCCCGACCTTCAGTCTCATTGTCTTCATGATGAAAGTATTTAGATGTCAGGTGTACTTGGAATTATCTGCAGAAGGGAATTATAGTCTTCGTAATTGTCGACTTCCCATTCGTATCCTATCAATTCTTAAATGATATATAAAAGCAAGTAATAAAAATTAGAATCGTTGGAACAGGTCCATGGTGTGGAACATGAATCTGTTCCCACGATTCTTGGGGTATTAATACTATAATATCCCATTTCTTAACTTACATGTACTTAAATAGATTATAGATTTCGTGATAGCCCTCCTTCATTCTCGATATATCGAATTCCAGGGCTCTTGTATAGCACCTGTCAGCTATCCTTTTGTATTCTTCCGGATCGTTGTCGAGTTTGAGGATTTCTTGAGCGAGAGCTGTCGCGTCGCCATCCGGAAAGAGAATTCCGGCATCCCTTACAACCTCATGCAATCCGTCAACATCAGAGGCGATGAAGGGTTTCCCAACACTCATCCCTTCGATAGAGGAGAGTGATAGACCTTCATAATGCGAAGACAGAACTACGAAATCCGCCGCCTTTAGAATCTCGGGAATATCCGATCGGCGACCTAAGAAATGAATCCTATCCCACGCGGGTGAGGATTGGGCTAATGATTTGACTTCTTCAAATCTGTTTCCTGTTCCGACAAAGAAAACATGAAACTTCTCCGGCAATAATTCCATTGACTTGGCCAAGCAATCCTGATTCTTCTGTGGGCGGAACGCCGCGACCATTACAATGGCCTTCCCATCTTTAGGTATCAAGGGTTTCAGTTCCTCGGAGGGAGTGGCGTCTCTGAATCTGGAAGTGTCTATACCGTTATAGATAGTAGTGATCTTCTTAGATTTGCTTTTAAGAAAACTCCGCAGATTATCTTCAGCCTTGTCGGAGATACAGATTATGGAGTCATACCGGCCATACATCCAACGGTCAATAATCGAAAATCCCGGCCAATTGCGACGGCGGTTGGTGGTGTTATGTTCGGTGGTGACCAATCTGACTTTCTTTCCTATGGTCGCCAAGGCCGCGAAGAACTGAGGGGAAGAATTGTGAGTATGAATAATATCGTAATTTACGGCTAATTTTCGCAGAGTCCTTAGATTCTTAAGGCTATAGACGGAATTTCCTTCCCCACAATCAAAAATCCTAACTCCGGTTTTTTCTAATTCCTCTCTAAATTGAGTCCGGGTCCCATCAAAAAGCAAAAGATCCACTTCATGTCCGGCGTCACGCAGGAGCGGCAACAGATCGACCATCAGTTTTTCAGCCCCGCCGGTGCGCAACGAAGTTATGACGTGCAGGATTTTCATACCTTATCCTTATTGTCTTCAGGATTTCACCTGAATCATATCTTTTAAATGGAAAGCGGCTCCGACCGGCATCAGGAGTTTTCCCCAACCGGAGATAGAAACGGAGTGTTTCCGCTTTGCGCAAAATGCGAATCGCCAATAGTTGATGGCCATTCGCAATTTTGCTTTGGGAGTGCGGGCCATGTCAAACCATTCCGAATAAGTCATCATAGTGGCTATCGGACTATTGATGCGCGCCCGTGTAATTCCGCTCGTGATGCCGTCCGGTTGATACTCGACTGTATAGATAGGCTTGTTGATATAGCGCAGTTTATAGTTCCTGCTAATACGATTCCAGATAAGTACTTCAGGACAGAACCGCTCTCCCTCAATTTCCGGGAAGGGAAACTGACGCATGACTTCTGTCCGGAACACTTCCTTCAGATCTCCTTTTACTCCCCATTTTTCGCGGATATCCGCGGGCGATGCGTTGATTGCAGCCTCTGGTAGTCCGCTCCCGACGATCGCTCCGTCGGCATACTGATCAAGTCCGCAGATTCCGGCGAATTGCTCATTTTTGCTGATTGGTACGAATGCCTCAATTACATCGGCGATAGCAAAGGTCGGCAACCAATCGTCGCTATCAGCGATAAAGAACAGTTCTCCGCGAGCTTCACGAGCCGCCAGATTGACTGCTGTATGCTTGCCGCCGTTCGGTTTACGGAAATAGCGGATAGGGATCTGATTTTCCGCGATGAAACTCTCTACGACTGAGCGTGTATCATCCGAAGATCCGTCATCAACGATTAACCATTCAAAGTTCCGGCAAGACTGCTCGCAAAGACTTCGGTATAGGCGGGGGAGTAGTTTGGCCCTGTTATGTGTTGGCGTGGCGATTGTGACCAACATTTGAGAGATAATAGTATAATTTCGCTTGAATCCAATTCACGACAATTGCGACGAGATATACACCGATTGAAAGTGCGATTATCTCCAGCATATAGAGCCAATATCCGTTGAGTTGATATTGAGAGAATAGAAACTTACGGAAAGTAGGGATCAAGACCGGTTGCATGTGAAGAAGATATGCCATCAGCGCGCCCTTCGCGGCTAAGTTGATCTGCTTATTTCTGAAATCCCATTTGCGGAAGATGAAGATAAGGCATATCGCAGGGATAAGTATCAGGGGATTGGTATAGCGTAAACTGGTAAGGCCGAAATAGAACAATACGGATTGCAGGATAATACAGCCGAAGAAAAGAACGTATCTGTTCCGGTCTATCCAGTTTAACCCATAGAGGCGCATATAGCGGGCGAGGAGATAGAGATAGCACATCCAAAGGACGCTATAACCACCTTCGGCGCCCAATACTGACTGCCGGAATACAAAATCGAAAATTGCGATGAGTGCATAGCCCGCAATGAGGATATTTCTGAATTGCGGGCGTTCGATAAGTTCGATTCCCTTATTAAGGATGGGCGCGATTATTAAAAGTCCGATATAATCGATTACGAACCAATAGCCATTCCCTCCCAATACGTAATCGTAGATTCCTTGCAGTGAACATATTTGAGAAATGGGTAATTTTCCACAGATCAGTGCGATGAGAAGGACCGGGACGGTGCAGAACAGTACCATGAACATCAGATCCCCGATTTTCCTCAGATCAGCACGGATGCCAAACCATCCCGAAATCAGCACAAAACCATTGACTGCATAGACACATGTAGCCTCCACTATACTCTTACCCCAATGCTCAGTCGAAGATGAATATCCCCACCCGCTAAACCACAAATTCCCATGCTCAATCAGAATCATGAGAATCATTATGATTCTGAGAAGTTCGAAGGAAGAGTTTCTGTTTGACTTCATTTAGGAGTCTTATATGACTGATCTGTTGTTCGTCGCGGGCGCAATGTATTGCGCCCCTACTTTATTGGAATAATTGGACCTTCTCTGTGGACACGAAGAATCGCGTCCCTACATGGTCATTGGAATAAGTTGAAAAACTTTTCTGCGACTTTGCTTCTTGAATGATTGGTAAGAATGGCCTCTTTTCCGGCTCTGGCGATTTGGGAGATTCGATTAGGATTCTCACTTAGCTGAGTTAAGGCTTCGGTCAGTTCTTCACCGGTCGAATATTCAATACATTCCGAGCCTCTTTCGGCTTGAATATTTTCAAGAGCGAGGGGAGTACCGATTACCATCAGTCCGTTGGCGAAAGCATCAAGTACTTTCCCTTTTGTGCCGGTCCCGACGCAGACGGGAGTAAGTTGGATATGATGCGAAGCCACTTCGGCGGCGTAATCCTCGACATAACCCTTTTGTTCGACTTCAAATCCCGATTTACGGAGTAAATCGGCGGATTTATCCCAACCCTTTCCTAAGAAAGTCACGAGATAGCGGTCTTTTACAGACTGAAGCAATGTCGTCATTGCCTCGAAAGCTTCATCGGCAGCCTGAGCCATCGTAAAGTTATACGCTCCGGCAATAAGAAGACGGATTTTTTCCCTTTCCTGAATATCAGAAGGTGGTAAGTCTAAGAGTGAATAGTGAGGATGATTGAGGAATTTAACTTTCGCTTTGGGATTTAGTCTTTTCAGAAATTGAGAATCTTCTTTTCCTACGAGATGATATGTAATATTTTCCCCTGTAGGATATTTTGCCGCAGTTTTCGCGTAGCGATGATACATCAAGCCATATCGCATCAGGGCTTTTTTGCTCAAAGGAATTCCCTTCATAGAGAGTACACGATGATAATACATCGCTTCGCAATCGGGAGTGGTGACGACTGTCAGTAGGCCCTGGAACTCATTTGCGAGATGTGATATATCTTCACCGTAAATCCATAGATTACTATCTCCTTCATTATCTTTACCTAAATATCCCTTAATTTCTTCAACAATATTAACCGGGAGGGTCAGATAGGCAAGCATGGGTTTTGGAAGTAGCAATCTGACCGGAGCAAGCCGTAGGATTTTTTGCGATTTTGGCCTTGGAATGATATGAATCTTTACTCCCAATTCTGATTCAGACTTTCTGATAAGTTCTTCCGCACAATTGTTGAGATTGAAAGACCATATCTCCACTTTGATATCCTTTGGTCTAAAAGCCAAAAGATGATACGGCAACGCGCTGGCGCCTCGCAGATTCGTCTCGGTCGGAGTATGGAGAGTTATTAAGGCTATACGTTTCATTCCAAGAATCTGAAAGCCGGACGATAGAACTTATCCAGATCGTAGGTATAGTCATATTCGTAGTGTTCTCTGGCAAAGTCCGGACTTCTGAACCCGTCCGTAAGGAAGGTCTTGTATGGGTAAAGATTATTATAGGGTTGCCAAGAAATGTAAACTCGAAGGTATAATCCCATCATCAAAACTATAATCAAGAAATTCATAAATTTCTGATTTTTTACAGTCGATTGTATGGCGGTTAGATTAGCAGAATATTGAGTATAAGTGCAAATCAAGGATATAATATAAATAATACCGAGAGTAAAGAACCAAGCAACGCGCCCACCGTCTTCCGATTTGACAAATAACAGCAAAATTGCACAGAAACACCATGCCATATTGAGGAAAATCAGATTCTTCCGGGTCGGCTCGATTTTGTTATAATTCGTCAAAATCAGCCAAGTAAAGAATGCTACTTCCAAAATATATGCTATTCGTAATCCACTATCTGTATCATAGGAGTTTTTCAATTGCATTTCTGATACTTCCGCATAAGCGTCATACATGTTACCGGTAACTCCTGAGAGCCCTACAATTGCGCATATCAGTAAGAGAAAGACTACTATATTTGGTGACCATTTTCGAATCGGCACAAATAAAATTCCTAAAAATATTATTCCTGCCTTGTGCAACAAGGTGACGATTGCGCATATCAACAAAAACTTAATCCATTTCTTATCAATCATAAATCTTACACCATACCATGCTATGGAGAAGGCCAATACCTGTCGCAAATAAGTGAAGGTAAAGTAAAATACCATCCCCAAAAATATTATCATCGCAAGCGGATAATTATTCATACTTCTTTCGAAGGCCTTATATATGAAAAAGTAGATAAGCATAGTGACGATGAAAATATAGATATATCGGTTTTCCGTGATCAGCGCAATAAACCAACTTAGGGTTGAGTATCCGATCTCAAAATGCTTGAATTCATTGAGAGTCATAATCTCGTCTCCGTTGGTCACTCCGTCTGCGAGGCGATCGAAAACTTCTCCATAAATATACCGGTCATACCCTCCTAACATATCGGCCAAACCTACAAAGACCATCAAAGCCAACATATAGAATTGAAGGAATTGCTTATTACGGTTTTCTGTCGGACCGACCATATAAGCGATGACGGGAATAAGAAAGATGATGAGGTATAGCAGCATTGGATACTGTAGTTATGAGAGCAGGGATAAGTATTCCTGTTAAGAAAGAGGATATATTAGAGGGATTGGGAGAGGAGGGATTGGAGGAGGGGGGCTTTGTTGGCGAAGTA